>NZ_JAPDPH010000051.1 GCF_026013475.1 Micromonospora yasonensis
AGACGCTGCGGGTGAACGCCTCCATCGAGGGTCCGAACGCCAACTGCGCCCAGGGCGTGACCGCGACCGGCACCACCCCGCGGGACATGGGCAACCAGATGGACCAGCCGGTCACCCAGTGAGGACGCCGCGATGACTGCTTCCGTGACCACGGACGCCGACCTCGACGAGGCGCCGGCCACCGACGGTGGCCGGGCCCCGGCGCGGCGCTACGGCCTGCTGGCCGTGGCGGTCGCCATCGTGGTCGGCCTCGTCCTCGGGTACGCGGGCGGCCTGCTCACCCCGACCCTCACCCGCCCGGGGGACAACTCGCCGGAGGCGGGCTTCGCCCGGGACATGAGCACCCACCACGCCCAGGCGGTCGAGATGGGACTGATGGCCTTCCAGCAGGGCCAGGACGCGGAGGTACGGCAGATCGGCGGCGACATCGCCACCGGCCAGCAGGGCGAGATCGGCACCATGCAGACCTGGCTGCGCTCGTGGAAGCTCGACCCGACCGGTGACCAGCCGCCGATGGCGTGGATGCCGGACGGCGCGCAGGCGGTGAAGAACGGCCTGATGCCGGGCATGGCCACGCCGGAGGAGATGGCGAAGCTGCGGGCCGCCAAGGGCCGTGACTTCGACGTCCTCTTCCTGCAGATGATGATCCGTCACCACATCGGCGGGGTGCACATGATCGACGGTGTCCTCGACCAGGGGCACGACAAGGACGTGCTGGCGGTCGCGCAGGTCATGAAGAACACCCAGCAGACCGACCTCACCAACCTTCAGGCGGCGCTCAAGCGCCTGGGCGGCACCCTGTAACACCTGCTCGGACTCCACGGGCCCGCGTCGGTTGCCGACGCGGGCCCGTTCACGTCGGGGTGACCTGCGTCCGTTATGACCTGTTATAACGATTTGGGCTATACGAACCTTTGAGCTACTTGGAGACTTTTCTCCCCACATATCGTGACCAGTTGCGATTCGGGCTCGTTGCGCAGGACGTGGGGGTTGCACTCAGAGACGCAGGGCGGTCGGTGACCAGCTGGTGCCGACGCCACACCATCGGCGGTGACGGAGCGGTGGCAGCCGTCCGTCGCGGACTGCGGCAGGGCGAGTCGGGAACGCTCAGCCGCGAACAGGAACTCGAACTGATCGACGTGCTGCGGGGCGTCCACCCCGACGAGTTCGGCCTGGACGAGGAGCTCTGGACGCGACAGAGCCTGACCACCCTCATCCAGCGCCGGTTCGACCTGGCGATGGACGCCGGCACGGTCGGGGCGTACCTGCGGGCCTGGGGGTTGGGTCCGCGCGAGCCCCGGGAGCGGGCCTGCGGCCTCTGCGTGGGCGCGGTCGAACGCTGGGTACGCAGCGAGTATCCGTCGATCACCCGGGCCGCCCAGGAGCACGCCGCGGAGGTCTACTGGATCGGCCGGGTACGCCTGCGCGGCACCATGCCGGCGGCGGACGTGATCTCCGCGGTGTCGTCCCGGGGCCGGGTGCGCTTCATGATCACCACGCCCTCGGTCGACCCGCCGCTCCCCCGCGACTTCGTGCTGCGGCTCAGCGGCGCCGAGGAGCGCACGGTGCACCTCATCGTCGACGGCTCCTGGCCGCGCAACGAGTGGCCCCGCCGCCTTCCGCGCCGGATCGTCCTGCACCCGCTCCCCAGCTGCGGCCGCCCGCTGGCCGCCGCCTGATCCACGAGGATCGACGCGCGGGGGTACCGATTGGGTGATCCGAGAGGGCGTTTGCTACTCTTCTCGGGTCGCTGAGCCCCCGTAGCTCAGGGGATAGAGCACCGCCCTCCGGAGGCGGGGGCGCAGGTTCGAATCCTGCCGGGGGCACAGACCGCGAGAAGCCCGGGCCGATCGGCCCGGGCTTCTCCGCATGTCGGGAGCGGCTCAGCCGGCCTCGCGGCGGGCCTTCGCGCGGCGCTTGCCCTCGTGCATGGCCTGCACCCGGGCCACCGGGATGGTCCGCCCCTCGGCGACCAGGTCGGCCGGCAGCCGCTGCGGCGCGGGCAGCGCCTCCGCCCACGGATCCCGGTCGCCGAGCAGCCCCGGCACCGTCCGCACGGTGAAGTCGGCCGGCGTCACCGACTCCACGTCCGACCAGCCGACCGGGTACGACACCGGCGTGCCGGGCCGGATCCGCGGGCTGTACGCGGCCACCACCGTCGCCCCGTACGCGCGGGTGGAATCCACGAACACCCGGCCGCCCCGGTCCTCGACGATGAAGGCGGTGGTGGCCAGCGCCGGGTCGAGCCGTTCGGCGTGCCCGGCGAGGGCCCGGGTCGCGGCGGCCGCCTCCTCGGCGGTGGTCCCTCCGCCACCGGCACGATCACGTGCAGCCCCTTCGCGCCGCTGGTCTTCACCGCCCCGGCCAGCCCCACGTCGGCGAGCGCCTGGCGGACCAGCAGGGCAGCGCTCACCGCCATCCGGAACGAGTCACCCACCGGCGGGTCCAGGTCGAGCACCAGGTGGGTGGGGTGCTCCGGGTCGCCGGCCCGGCTCAGTGTCGCGTGGTACTCCACCGCCCGCTGGTTGGCGAACCAGAGCAGGGTGCGCCGGTCGTCGCAGAGCGCGTACGAGATGCGCCGGTGGGACGCCTCCGCCCAGACCTCGGTGCGGCGCACCCAGTCGGGCGTGTACTTCGGCAGGTTCTTCTGCATGAACGGTTCCTGCCCGGGCCGGACCCGGACCACCGAGAGCGGCCGGTCGCGCAGCCCGGGCAGGATCCGCCCGTGCACGGCGTCCAGGTAGTCGACCAGGTCGCGCTTGGTCGCCCCGGCCCCGTCGAAGAGCGGCTGGTCCAGGTTGGTCAGCGACACCCCGTCGCGGGTCTCGTCAGCGGCACTCATCCGCTCACCTTCCCGGGCCGAGCGCGGGTCGGCAACCCCGACACGGCTTCCCGGCGGCGCCCTCGGTTGAATCGTCTACGACATCAGCTCCAAAGGGACGCCGCACCGTTGTGCCGGCCAGCCCGGATCGCGGTGAGCATCTCGACGGTACGGGCGCGGGCGGCCGCGTACACGCCGGAGCCGTAGCTGACCCGGGCCACGCCGAGGGCGGCCAGCTCGGCCGGGGCCGGCGCGCCGGGCCGGGCCAGCACGTTCACCGGGGCGGCGACCTCGGCGACGAAGCCGCGGATCTGCTCCGGGTCGGCCAGCATGATCGGGTAGACGCTGTCCGCCCCGGCGGCCAGGTAGCCGCGCCCCCGGCGGACCGCCTCGGCGAGCCGCCCCTCGGCCGGGCCGTACGCCCGCAGGTGCACGTCGACCCGGGCGTTGAGCACCAGGTCCACGCCGGCCGTGCGGGCCGCCGCCCGGATCCCGGCGAGCAGGTCGGCCTGCTCCTCGACGTCGTACAGCTCACGCGTACGCGGGTCGGAGTCCTCGATGTTGCAGCCCACCGCGCCGGCCGCCAGCAGCCGCTCGACCAGTTCGGCCGGGCGCAGCCCGTACCCCCGCTCCAGGTCGGCGGTGACCGGGACGGTGACGGCGGCGGCGATCCGGCCGACCGCCGCGAACATCTCGTCCACCGGGGTGCCCTCACCGTCGGCGTGACCTAGCGTCTCGGCGACCGCGCCGCTGCTGGTGGCGACGGCCGAAAAGCCGGCGGCGACGACGGCTCGTGCCGACCCGGGGTCCCAGGCGTTCGGCAGGATCAGCGGATCTCCGGGGCGGTGCAGCGCGCGCAGCGCGGCGGCCCGCCGGATCAGTTCGGTCATGCGGCGATTCTCGCCGCGCCGGCGGCCCTGCCCTAAGCTCCAATTCCGTGCCGATGGACTGGGCCGATTTCGGCGTCGACCTGCACCTGGACCTGGACGCGAGCGGCGGCCGGCGGGCCGGGCTGGAACGCGCGCTGCGGGACGCGATCCGGGACGGCCGGCTGCCCCCGTCGACCCGGCTGCCGGCCACCCGCGCCCTCGCCGCCGAGCTGGGCCTGTCCCGGGGCACGGTCAGCGCCGCCTACGACCAACTGGTCGCCGAGGGCTGGCTGGTGGCCCGGATCGGCGCCGGTACCGAGGTCAGCCCACTGCGCCGGGCCGCGCCGGCGGCGGTGCCGCCGCCGCCCGGGCCGGCCCCCTTCCGGTACGACCTGCGCCCCGGCAGCCCCGACGTGGGGCTCTTCCCGGTCACCGCCTGGCTGCGGGCCGTCCGCCGGGCGCTGGCCGTCGCCCCCGCCGAGGCGTACGGCTACGGCGACCCGCGCGGCCGGCCGGAGCTGCGCGACGCGCTCGCCGGCTACCTCGGCCGGGCGCGCGGCGTGCTCGCCGACCCGGAGCGGATCGTGGTCACCACCGGGTACGTCCAGGCGCTGGTCCTGCTCACCACCGTGCTCCGGGACGCCGGTACGCCGGCGGTGGCGATGGAGGACCCCGGGCTGGCCTTCCACCGCGAGGTGGTCCGCCGGCACGGCGGCACGGTGCTGCCGTTGCCGGTGGACGAGCGGGGCGCCCGCACCGACCTGCTCGGCACCGGACGGCTGGCCCGGGTGGGCGCGGCCGTGGTGACCCCGGCGCACCAGTATCCGACCGGGGTGACCCTGCACCCGTCGCGCCGGCACGTGCTGACCGACTGGGCCCGGACCGGCGGCGGGCTGGTCGTCGAGGACGACTACGACGGCGAGTTCCGGTACGACCGGCAGCCCGTCGGCGCGGTCCAGGGGACGGCCCCCGAACAGGTGGCGTACGTGGGCACCGCGGCGAAGACGCTCGGGCCGGCGCTGCGCCTGGCCTGGCTGGTGCTGCCGGCCCGGCTGGTGGATCCGGTGGTGGACGCCAAGCACCACCTCGACCTGCACACGGAGACGATCGGCCAGCTGGCCCTCGCCGACCTGATCGACACCCACGGCTACGACCGGCAGGTCCGTACCGTCCGGCGGCGCTACCGGCAGCGCCGGGACCTGCTGCTGGCCCGGCTGGGCGGCCGGTCCGCCCTGGACGGGATCTCCGCCGGCCTGCACGCCACCGTCCAGCTGCCGGCGGACGGGCCGGACGAGCCGGAGGTGCTGGCCACGGCCGCCGCGCACGGGCTGGGCCTGAGCGGGCTGGCCGCCCACCATCACCAGGTCGCCGGCCAGCCGCCCGGCCTGGTGATCGGGTACGCCCGCCCGCCCGCGCACGCCTACCCGGCCGCCCTGGACCTGCTGGCCCGCGTCCTGCCCGGCCCCCGCGCCTGACTCGCGTACGCGCGGCACTGTGGTGAAGGCCACGCGATTGTTCTGACCGATCGGTCAGGTGCTGACCGATCGGTCAGGCATGCTGGAGGACATGGCACGGGCGGTACCGGGGACCCACGACGAGATCCTCGCGGCGGCGGCACGGCGGTTCGCCGTCACCGGCTACAAGGGCACCTCGTTGCAGGACATCGCCCGCGAGGTCGGCTGCTCCAAGGCCACCGTGCTCTACCACTTCGCCAACAAGGAAGCCCTCCTCTGCGAGCTGATGGCACCCGCCATCGCGGTGCTGGAGGCGCTCGACGGGCAGTTCGCCGGGCGTACCGGCGCCGACGCCCAGCGGGTCGCCGCCGAGGGCTTCGTCGACCTGGCCGTGCGCTTCCGGCGCGAGATCGCGCTGCTCCGCGGCGAGTTCCCCGACCTGCTCCAGCAGCCGGCGTTCGCGCACATCCAGCAGATCTCCGAACGGCTCGTCGCGGCCTTCGCCGGCCACTCCGACCGCCCGGCGGCGCGGATCGCCGCGCTGGTGGTCCTCGCCGGCATCGCCGAGACCTGCGGCGAGTTCCTCGACATCCCGGACGAAGAGCTGCGGCCGGCGCTGCTGGCCGTGGCGCGCCGCGCGCTCAAACCCACCACCTGACCCAGTTCCGAACTCCGAGGACAAAGGAACCTTCATGGCGACCCTGCTGTACCGGCTCGGCCGGGCATCGATGCGGCGCCGGCGACTCGTCGCCGTCGTCTGGCTCGTCGTACTCGTCGGTCTCGGCCTCGCCGCGGCCACCCTGAAGGGCCCGACGGCGAGCAACTTCACCATGCCGGGCACCGAGTCGCAGCGCGCGCTCGACCTGCTCGCCGACCGGTTCCCGGCGGCCAGCGGCGCCACCGGCACCATCGCCGTCAAGGCGCCCCAGCCCGGCGAGCTGCTCACCCCGCAGGGGCAGGCTGTGGTCAAGGAGGTCACCCAGGAGGCGGCCAGCCTGCCCGGCGTGGTCGGCGCGGTCGACCCGTACCAGGTCAAGGCGCTCACCCCGGACGGCCGGTACGCGCTGATCCAGGTGCAGTTCGCCGGCCGGGCGGACGACGTGAGCACCGCCCAGCGCGACGCGTACGAGAAGGTCGGCGCGCAGGCCGAGGCGCAGGGGTGGCAGATCGCCCCCGGCGGTGAGGTGCTCAACGCGGAGCCCGAGGTCGGCTCGACGGAGGGCCTCGGCGTACTGGTCGCCGCGATCGTCCTGGTCGTCACCTTCGGCTCCCTGGTGGCGGCCGGGATGACCATGCTGAACGCGCTGATCGGCGTCGGCGTCGGCATGGCCGGCCTGTTCGCGCTCAGCGGCGCGGTCGAACTGACCAGCACCGCCCCGATCCTGGCCCTGATGCTCGGCCTCGCCGTCGGCATCGACTACTCGCTCTTCATCACCTCCCGGCACCGGCAAAACCTGCTCGACGGGCTCTCCCCCGAGGAGGCGGTCGGCCGGGCCGTCGGCACCGCCGGCTCCGCCGTGGTCTTCGCCGGCGCCACCGTGGTCATCGCGCTCGCCGGTCTGGCGGTGGTGGACATCCCGTTCCTCACCGTGATGGGGCTGGCCGCCGCCGGCACGGTGACCGTGGCGGTGCTGGTCGCGATCACCCTGGCCCCGGCGCTGCTCGGCTTCGCCGGCCGCAAGGTGCTCCCCCGCAAGCTGCGTGGCCGGGAGGCTGTCGCCGACCCCACCACCGGCTCGGAGGGCCGGTCCGGCTTCGGCTTCCGCTGGGCCCGCTGGATCACGAAGCTGCGGATCCCGGTCATCCTGGTCGGCCTGCTCGGCCTCGGCCTGCTGGCCATCCCCGCCCAGGACATGCGGCTGGCGCTGCCGGACGCCTCCACCGCGGCCGCGGGCACCCCGGCCCGGGTCAGCAACGACCTGATCCAGGAGGGCTTCGGCCGGGGCTTCACCGGCCGCCTCGCGGTGGTCGTCAGCGCCGACTCCCCGCAGGCCACCCAGGCCGCCGTCCCGCAGGTGACCGCGCTGATCCAGAAGACGGACGGGGTGCTCGCGGTGGCCCCGCCGCAGCTCGACCCGACCGGACGCACCGCGCTGATCGGGGTCGTCCCGAAGACCGGCCCGACCGACGCGGCCACCGAGACGCTGGTCCACGACATCCGTGACAAGGTCGGCGGGATCAAGGACGCCGACGTGCTGCTGACCGGCGTCACCGCGATCGGCATCGACGTGTCGGAGAAGCTCTCCGCCGCGCTCCCGGTCTACCTGCTGCTGGTGGTCGGCCTGTCGGTGCTGCTGCTGATGCTGGTGTTCCGCTCGATCCTGGTACCGGTCAAGGCCGCGCTGGGCTTCCTGCTCACCGTGGCGGCCACCTTCGGCATCACCGTGGCGGTGTTCCAGCAGGGCCACCTGGCCGGCCTGGTCGGGCTGGACACCCCCGGCCCGCTGGTCAGCTTCCTGCCGATCCTGCTCATCGGCATCCTCTTCGGCCTGGCCATGGACTACGAGGTCTTCCTGGTCTCCCGGATGCGGGAGGACTTCGTGCACGGCGACACCGCCCGGCAGGCCACCATCAACGGGATGGGCCACGGCGCCCGGGTGGTCACCGCCGCCGCGCTCATCATGATCTCGGTGTTCGGCGGGTTCGTCTTCCTGGAGGACCCGATCATCAAGTCGATGGGCTTCGCGCTCGCGATCGGCGTCGCCATCGACGCCTTCGTGGTCCGGATGACCATCGTCCCGGCGGTGATGTCGCTGCTCGACAGGGCCGGCTGGTGGATCCCGCGCTGGCTGAACCGGATCCTGCCCAACGTGGACATCGAGGGCGAAGGCCTGCGGGCCCACCTCGCCGCCCGCGAACCCGCCGGGGTCTGACCTCGTCGATCATGGAGTTGTGGCACCGGACACAACCCGCGGAAGCGGCCGAACCGGGCGCCACAACTCCATGATCCGCGCAGGGGTCACACCCCGGCCGGGTAGGTCTCCATCTCGCCGGGCGTGGTCAGCGCGGGCAGCGGGTGCAGGGCGGTGGCCTCGTCGCACCAGACGAACGCGTCGTAGCGCTCGCCCAGCCGGGTCGGGACGTAGTTGCCCCAGGACTCGAAGCTCGGGTCGTAGACCACCCCGATGGCCCGGTGGTCGGCCTCGCCGGTCACCCACTCCGGCTGGTCCGGGCCGCCGAAGACCAGCACCGCCCGCTCCGGCATCAGCTCGTGCAGCCGCCGCTCCACCGAGCCCTCCCGGGCCGGGGGCACCACCATCGCCTCGGCCGGGGAACCCCAGCGCGGCGCGGCGATCACCGTGCCCCGGTAGCTGCCGAAGCCGACGAGCGCCACCGCGTCCCGACCGTGCCGTTCCCGGCCGAACTGGCCGATGTTGACCATCCCGTCCGCCGCCATGTCGGTGGCCCGGGCGTCGCCGACGTGGGTGTTGTGCGCCCAGACGATGCCCCGGGATTCCGGGCCGTAGCGGTCCAGCAGCCGGTCGAGGGTGTCGGCCATGTGGGTGTCCCGGACGTTCCACGACTCCGGGCCACCGCCGACCATCGCCCGGTAGTAGCGCTCGGCGCCGGCCACCACCTCCGCGTTCTGCCAGGCCGAGAAGCGGTCCGGGCCGTCCGCGGCGGCCTGTTCCCGGGTACGCGCCAGCAGCCGGATCACCTCCTCCTCGCAGCGCGCCGACACGAACCGGCTGGCCGTGCCGTACTCCTCGACCCGCTTGCCGTACGGCTCGAAGCAGCGGTACGCCTCCTGCGCCGCCTCCAGCGAGGCCGGGTCCTCCTCGCCCAGGTAGTCGAAGATGGCCTGCATGGACTCCCACAGGCTGTAGACGTCCAGGCCGTGGAAGCCGGCCCGCTCCTCCTCGGGGCGGTCCAGGTTCCAGGCCCGCAGCCATCGGCAGAACCGGGCCACCTCCGCGTTCGCCCACATCCAGGTGGGCCAGCGCTCGAAGCATTCCAGGGCGGTCATCGGATCGGCCAGCCCACCCGGGGCCCCCACCACCGAGCGGTGCACCCGGTCGCAGTCCGGCCAGTCCCCCTCCACCGCCACGAAGTCGAAGCCCTGCTCGGCGATGAGCCGCCGGGTCAGTTGCTCGCGCAGCCGGTAGTAGTCGTAGCTGCCGTGCGTCGCCTCGCCGAGCATCACGATGCGGGCGTCCCGGACGCGTTCCAGCAGCGGGTCGAAGTCGCTCGGCGCGCCGAGCCGCTGTACCAGCATGCCCGCGGCTACCCGAGACCCGCCCGGGCAAACCGCTGCCGGTCGGCGGCGCGCCGCGGCGACAGAGGGGCGGCATATCGGCGCGGAAAGCGGGTACGAGGGCGGCATGACCGTCACCGGGGTGCAGTGGCAGGAGTTCCTGGCCGGGCTCGACTACCCGGTCTCCCGCGAGGACCTGATCCGCTGGTGCCAGGAGAACGGCGGCAGCACCGAGATGCTGCAGATGCTGAAGGCACTGCCGGTGGAGGAGTTCGACGACCCGGCCGAGCTGGGCGAGGCGCTGAACACCCTCGCCTGAGCCCGACCGGGCCGCACCGCACCTCACGCTGACGGTGTGCCACCCGGTCGCGCCGGGTCCACCGCGTGCAGCAGCCGGAACAGCACCAGCCACTGCTCGGGCCAGACCAGACCGACCGGGGTGTCCCGGTCGAGCCGGGCGGCCCGGAGCGCCCCCGCCACCCGGCGGGCCGGGTACGCGGTGCGCAGCGAGGCCGCGAGCGAGCCGCCGGCCCCGCCGAAGCCCAGCGCCACCATCCTCCGGTACGCCGGCAGCGCCGCCGGGGGCAGTAGCGGCGCCGGCCGGCGGTCGATCCGCAGGATGCCGCCGTCCCGGGCGGGCACCGGCCGGAACGCCGTTCGGGATATCCGGCCGGCCAGCCGCCAGTGGTGCTCGGGCCAGGTGAGCACGGTCAGCCGGCTCCACCGGCCGTGGTCACCGGTCCGCTTGCGGGCGTACTCCAGCTGGGTGAGCAGGGTCGCCGAGCGTAGGCCGGGCGCGGCGAGGCACCAGCGCACCACGGCGGCGGTGAGCGACCACGGGATGTTGCCGACCACCGCGAACGGCTCGTCGGGCGCGACGGCGGCGAGGAAGTCCTCGGCCCGGACCCGCGCCCGGGGCAGGTCCGCGCAGGTCGCGGCCAGCTCCGGGAGGACGTCCGGGTCCACCTCGTACGCGATCAGCCGGCCGCACCGGGTGGCGAGCGGCCGGGTCAGTTGGCCCCGACCGGCCCCCAGCTCCAGCAGCAGGTCGTCCGGGCCGGGCCGGGCCGCTCGGACCATCCGCGCGACGGCGGCCGGGTCGGCGAGGAAGTTCTGGGACAGTACGCGACGGGACCGGTCGCGTGCGGTGGGTCGGCGGGGCGCCACGGGGATCGTCCTGTCTGTCGCCGGGCGGCGACGGTACGGACAGGCAGCGCGGAGCGGGCCTGTCCGAGCGGATCCGGACTCGGACGACCCTGGAAGACGGCGGGGACGCGGGACCGGCCGCCGGACCCGCGTCGAGGCGGGCGGCGGCAGCGGACCGGGCAGCCGGCAGTGGCCGGCCCGATCCGGGGCCGGCGGTGCGGACGGTCAGGTCAGGCGCGGTGGGCGTCCCGGCCGGCCAGGGCCGGACGCCGGAGCCGCGGACGGGCGACCAGGAGAAGCCCTCGCGCGGCCGGCGTGACGGCCACGTCGATCAGGGCGTGCGTGCACATGCCGGCCAGGCTATCGACGGGTGGGCCGGCCCGCGACGGATTTGTCAGAGCTCGACGGTACGGCCCTCGCTGCGGGCGGTCTCCGCGGCGTCGAGCACCGCCACCACCTCCCGGCCGAACCGGACGTCGCAGCGGTGGTCCCGGGTACCCGCCTCGACCTCCTCCAGCAGCTGGTCGATCGCGGTGCCGAAGGCCTGCAGCGCGTTGCCGTCGCCGGGCGGGACGATCTCGGTGCCGTTCTCCCCGAAGAAGACGAAATCCCGGGTGACCGCCTCGGGCGGCGCGTCCAGGGTGAGCGACAGGCTGCTGGTGGCGCCCCCGTCGTGGGTGAGCAGCAGGTGCACCAGGCCGCTCGGGCCGTTCATCGCGGCCACCCGGGTGACCCGGCCGAGCACCGGCAGGATCAGCGACAGCGCGTGCGGGCCGATGTCCCACAGGGCGCCGTGCCGGCGACGCCACGGCGAGTTCCCGTACGGGTTGCCGGGCTGGTAGATGGAGGCGAACATGGTCGCCCGGGCGTGCAGCCAACCACCGGCCGCGGCGGTCGCGGCGAGGAAGCCGGTGATGTTCGGGTGGAACCGCTGGGTGAAGAAGACCACCGAGGCCACACCGGAGGCCTGCGCGGCGGCGACCACCCGGTCGGCCTCGGCGAGGCTCAACGCCAGCGGCTTGTCCAGCAGCAGGTGCCGCCCGGTGGTGGCGGCCCGGACGGCGATCTCGGCCTGCACATCCGGCGGCAGCGCCACGGCCACCGCGTCGCACGCGACCAGCAGCGCGTCCACGTCGTCGAAGACCGGTACGCCGTGCCGCGCGGCCAACGCGGCGGCCTTCTCCGGGTCCCGGCCCCAGACGCCGGCGAGGGTGGCCCCGGGGTGGGCGTCGATGGCCGCGGCGTGCGTCTCCGCCGCCCAGTGACCGGTGCCGAACAAGCCGAACCGCAGCACGAGTCCCCCTGCCGTCGTCGTCCGCCACGGCGTACGCCGGTGGCCGTGATCCACGCTAGTCGTCCGGCCCGGTGTGTGCGTCCCCGACGCGGCGGGAGAGCCTTGCCGCAGCGGCTACTACGCCGCTTAGTAGGCTGTGCCGGTGAACGGGACTGCGCCGGGACGGCGTCGATGACCAGCGCTGCGGCGGCCGGCTCGCCGGTGGACGGGATCCTCGCGACGGCGTCGATCGTGCTGTCGCTCGTCATCGCGATCTGGGCCCTGGTGGCGGCGCTGCGCCACCGGGCGCCGGACCGCCTCCAGTTCGCCGGGCTGGCGGTGCTGGAGGTGGTGCTGCTCGCGCTCGCCGTGGTGGCCCTGGTCGCCCTCGCCGGCGGTGAGCGGCCGGGCGAGCCGGGGGCCTTCTTCGGCTACCTGGTGACGCTGGTCTGCCTGCCGCCGCTGGCCTGGGTGCTGGCCCGGATGGAGCCGACCCGCTGGGGCTCGGCGATCGTCTGCGCCGTCTGCCTGGTGGCCCCCGTGGTGGTGGTCCGTCTGCAGCAGACCTGGGAGGTCGTCGGTGGCTGAGACCAGGGCGCCCGAGCGCGCCACCAACAAGGGGCCGGGGCGGCTGCTGATCGCGATCTACATCCTCTTCGCCATCGCCGCGACCTCGCGGGCCGGCCTCCAGATCGCCACCAGGTTCGGCGAGGCGCCGGTGGCGTACCTGCTCTCCGCGGCGGCCGCGCTGATCTACATCGTGGCGGCGGTCGGGCTGGGCCGGGCCGGGCACGCCGGTCGCCGGCTCGCGCTGGCCTGCTGCTCGGTGGAGCTGGTCGGAGTGGTCGCGGTCGGCATCCTCAGCATCGCCGACAAGAAACTCTTCCCGGACGAGACGGTCTGGTCGGACTTCGGCAGCGGCTACGGCTACGTCCCGCTGGTCCTGCCCATGCTCGGCCTGTTCTGGCTCTGGCGCACCCGTCGCGCCCCCGCCTGACCTTCCCCACCCACCCCCACCCCTCGCGCCGAGGGCGCTCTTTCCGGGAAAGAGTGGTCACGGAACGTGGAACGGCCACTCTTTCCGGGAAAGAGCGGCCATTCGCGGGGTGCGGCGCGGATCAGTCCCTGGGGCCGCCGGCCACGTAGATGACCTGGCCGGACACGAAGGACGCGCCCTCGCTGGTCAGGAACGAGATGGTGTGCGCGACGTCCTCCGGGCGGCCGGTGCGGCGGACCGGGATCTCGGCGGCGGCGTGCTGCTGGAGCGCCTCAAAATCGACCTTCATCCGGGCCGCGGTGGCCGCGGTCATGTCGGTGACGATGAAGCCGGGCGCGACCGCGTTGACGGTCACCCCGAACGGGCCCAGCTCGATGGCCAGCGTCTTGGTGAAGCCCTGCAGGCCGGCCTTGGCGGCGGAGTAGTTCGCCTGGCCGCGGTTGCCCAGCGCGGAGGTGCTGGAGAGGTTGACGATCCGGCCCCACTTCCGTTCCACCATGTGCCGCTGCGCGGCCTGGCTGAACAGGAACGCCCCGCGCAGGTGCACGCCCATGACGGTGTCCCAGTCGGCGTCGGTCATCTTGAACAGCAGGTTGTCGCGGAGCACCCCGGCGTTGTTGACCAGCACGGTCGGCGCGCCCAGCTCGGCGGCGACCCGCTCGACGGCGGCCTCCACCTGGCCCCGGTCGGAGACGTCCGCGCCGACGGCGAGCGCCCGGCCGCCGGCGGCGGCGATGGCGTCCACGGTCTCCTTGGTCGCCGACTCCTCGATGTCGACCACGGCGACGGCCATGCCGTCGGCGGCCAGCCGGCGGGCGGTGGCCGCGCCGATGCCGCGCGCGGCTCCGGTCACGATGGCGACGCGGGGCTCCCCCGACATGATTACCTCCCGGTAACTTGGGCTCGATCGAAGGAGCCTAACCCCAACCCCGCCGTCACCCGGCCTCGCCCCGGCAGAGCCGGATCCACCGGTAGCCGTAGCCGGCGAGCTTGAGGCTGTCCAGCTTGCCGACGTCCTCGTAATTGCGGTCGGTGAGCACGTCGATCGGCAGATCCGCCTCGGGGGCGAGGCTGCTCAGGTCGACCTCGACGTCCTCGGTCCCGAGGTTGTGCAGGAAGACCATGATCCCGGTCGGGCCGTCGGCCCGGTGCGCCAGCACCCCCGGCGGCATCGGCACGTCGATGTGGCTGGTGGAGCCGGAGCCGATCTCCGGGGCCTCCCGGAGGGTACGGATCATGCGCTCGAACCAGCCGAGCAGGGAGCGCGGATCCTTGCGCTGGGCGGTCACGTTGACCCGCTGGTAGCCGTACTCGCCCCTGTCGACCACCGGGCGGACCAGCTTCTCCGGCTCGGCCGTGGAGAAGCCGCCGTTCTCCTTGTACGACCACTGCATCGGGGTACGGATCGCCTCCCGGCCAGGGAGCGACAGGTCCTCGCCCATGCCGATCTCCTCGCCGTAGCGCAGCACCGGGGTGCCGCGCAGCGAGAACTGCAGCGCGTACGCCAGCTCGATGCGCCGGCGGTCGTTGCCGAGCATCGGGGCGAGCCGGCGGCGGATGCCCCGGCCGTAGAGCCGCATGTCCTCGTCCGGCCCGAACTGCTCGTACACCTGGTTGCGCTGCTCGGCGGTGAGCCGGGACAGGTCGATCTCGTCGTGGTTGCGCAGGAAGGTGGCCCACTGCCCACCCTCGGGCAGGGCCGGGGTGTCCCGCAGCGCCTCGATCACCGGCTCCGGGTCCTGCCGGGCCAGCGCCAGCATCAGCCGCCCGTTCATCATGAAGTCGAAGAGCATGTGGATCCGGTTGGCCGAGCCGCCGCTGTCCCCGAAGTAGATCGGGAGCTGGTCCGGCTCGACGTTCGCCTCGGCCAGCAGGACGGCGTCGCCGCGCCGCCACTGCACGTGCTGGCGCAGCTCGGTGAGGAACTCCAGGTCCTTGGGCGAGTCCGAGTTACCCGGTTCGGTCAGCTCGATGATGAACGGCACCGCGTCCATCCGGAACCCGGAGACGCCGAGCTGGAGCCAGAACGACACGATCTTCTTGATCTCGGCGCGGACCTCCGGGTTGGCCACGTTGAGGTCCGGCTGGAACTTGTAGAACCGGTGGTAGTACCAGGCCTTCGCGGTGCGGTCGTAGCTCCAGGTCTCGTTCTGCTCGCCCGGGAAGACCATGCCCTGGTGCCGATCCGGCGGCGCCTCGTCGCTCCACACGTACCAGTCGCGGTAGGGGGAGTCGGGCGAGGAGCGGGCCGACTGGAACCACGGGTGCTCGTCCGAGGTGTGGTTGACCACCAGGTCGATGACCACGTGAATACCCTTGTTGCTCGCCTGGTGCAGCAGCTCCGCGAAGTCGCCGAGGGTGCCCAGCCTCGGGCTCACGTTGTAGAAGTCGGTGACGTCGTAGCCGTCGTCCTTGTTGGGCGACGGATGGATCGGGTGCAGCCAGAGGCAGGTCACGCCGAGCCGGGCGAGATAGTCGAGCCGGCCGATCAGGCCGCGGAAATCACCGACACCGTCGCCGTTGGAGTCCGCGTACGTGTCGACGTCGAGGCAGTAGACAACGGCCTCCTGGTACCACCTGTCACCCATGCCCGGTTTACTTCTCCGGTCCACCGGTCGGGCAAACCCGAGTCGATGCCGCCCGACCGGTACGGTGCCGGCATGAGTGCCGACACCGTAGCCGTCGACTGGTCCACCGGCAGCTGGCTGAACCCGCCGGAGCGGGCCGACTCCTCCGGTACTGACCTGCTGGTCGAGCCGCGCGGCGGCAGCGACTTCTGGCGGCGCACCAGCTACGGCTTCGTACACGACGACGGGTCCGCGCTGCTGGCACCGTTCCCGACGGGGAGCGCGGTGGAGGTGAGCTTCCAGCTCGACTACGCCGCGCAGTTCGACCAGGCGGGGGTGCTGGTCCGGGTGGACGACCGGCGCTGGACCAAGGCGGGGGTGGAGATCAGCGACGGCGAGCCGCAGGTCGGCGCGGTGGTCACCGACGAGCTGTCGGACTGGTCGGTCGCCCCCGTGCCGGAGTGGTCCGGGCGGGAGGTCAGCGTACGGGTCAGCCGGGCCGGGGACGCGCTGACGGTACGGGCCCGGGTGGCCGACGAGCCGTGGCGGCTGGTCCGGGTCGCCCCGCTCGACCCGGCGGCCGAGGCGTCGGCCGGGCCGTACTGCTGCTCGCCGAGCCGGGGTGGGCTGGTGGTCCGCTTCACCGGCTGGCGGCAGGGGCCGGCGGACGAGGCGCTCCACGCCGAGGGGTGAGTGGGTCACCGGCAGGTGTGACCGGGTGCGCCGAGGGTACGTGTCTTCGATCCCCCGGCCGCGCGGAAGGACGCCCATGGCTCTCGCCCAGAACGTCGACCCGAACCAGTTCACCGGGCTGACCGGATGGGTGGCGAGCGTCATCGACTCACTAGGTGCCCTCGGGGTGGCGCTGCTGGTGGCCCTGGAGAGCGTCATCCCACCGATCCCCAGCGAGATCGTGCTGGCCATGGCGGGCTACCTGTCCGCCGAGGGACGGTTCAGCGTGGTGCTGATCGTGCTGGCCGCGACGGCCGGCTCGCTGCTCGGCGCGCTGATTCTCTACTGGCTCGGCGCGGTGCTCGGCGAGGAACGGCTGAAGCGCTGGCTGGACCACATCCCGCTGGTGGACCCCGAGGACCTGACGAAGGCCGACCGCTGGTTCGAGCGGTACGGGAAGTGGGCGGTGCTGGTCGGCCGGGTGGTGCCGGTGGTCCGCAGCCTGGTCTCCGTACCGGCCGGCGCGGAGCGCCTGCCGCTGGGCCAGTTCGTGCTGCTCACCACGATCGGCAGCGGGGTGTGGAACGCGTTGCTCGTGGGGCTCGGCTTCGCCCTCGGCTCCCGCTGGCAGGAGGTCGGCCGGTACAGCGACTGGTTCAACTACGCGATCTTCGCGGTCTTCGCCGTGATGATCGGGGGCTGGGCGGTGAAAAAGGTACGCCGGCGGCGCGGCCGGCGATCGGTGACCGCCGGCCGCTGACCCGCAGGCTCAGAACTGCGCGGTGATCGAGGTGAACTCCCAGGTGTTCTGGGCGATGCCGGAGCAGTTCGAGACCACGCCGCCGCCCGGGCAGGGCCGGTCCCGGTTGACCGACCAGAAGGTGAACCGGGCGAGGCCGCGCGCCTTGGCCCAGTCCCGGATCTGGGTCCAGGTGGCCGGCGAGGTCAGTTCCTGCTGGTCGGAGAGGCCGTTCATGCCGGAGATGCCCATGTGGGCGTACGCGGTGGCGTCGGACCAGCCGAACGCCGTCTTGAGCGCGTTCTTCAGCCCCTCGGCGGCGTTCACCGTGCTCTGGTACATGTTCGTGCCGCCGCCGAAGTCGAACGGCATGATGGTGAAGACGTCGATGTTGGCCTGGAGCGCGGCGGCCTGGTTGATCAGCCGGGTGCCCCACCAGTTCGGCCCGCTGGTCGACGTGCCGATGGTGACGATGGTCTTCAGCCCGGGGTTGTTCTGCTTGACGATCTTCAGGGCGCCGAGGATCCGGTCCTGCACCACCTCGTTCTCGAACTCGTCGGTGTTCTCGATGTCGATGTCGATCGCCTTCAGCCCGTAGGCGTTGATGACCTGCTGGTACGCGCCGGCCAGGGCGCTGGCCGAGGAGCAGTTCGGGCCGAGCTTGTTGCCGCTCCAGCCGCCGAACGAGGGGATCACGTCGCCGCCGGCCGCCCGGATCGCGGCGATGGTGTTGGCCCAGGTGCTGCCGGTGAGCGAGCCGGTGCCGTCCCAGGCCGGCGTGCAGCCGCCGCCGGAGAGCACGAACGCGATGGTGAACCACTTGACCCCGGTCGCGCCCATCACCGTGGCCGGCGCGGGCGGGTCGCCCCACCCCGGGTAGAGGTAGGGCGCGGCGGCCATCGCGCCGCCGCCGCCGGTGCAGCCGGTGGTGCTGCCCGACACGGCCGTCGACTTCGCCGACTCGCCACTGGCGTTGTACGCGGTGACCGTGTAGCTGTGCCCGGTGCAGGCGGCCAGGCCCGAGACGGTGGCCGAGGTGCCGGTGACGGTGGCCTTCACGCTGGTGCCCTCGTACACCCGGTAGCCGGTGACCGTCCCCGAGACGGCGTTCCAGGCCAGCGAGATCGAGGTGCTGGTGGCGCCGGTGACGCGCAGGCCGCCCGGGGTGGCCGGCGCTCCCGGGGTGCCGCCACCGCCGGTGCAGGAGCCGCCGTTGACCATGCAGTTGATCGGGTCGCCGGTGCCGCTGACGACGAAGCCGAAGGTGGTGCTGGCGCCCGGGGCGAGGGTGCCGTTCCAGGACTGGTTGACCGCGGTGACGTGCTGTCCCGAGGTGGTCAGCAGGGCGTCCCAGAACGTGCCGAGGGTGGTGCCGGACGGCAGGTCGAACTGGACGTTCCACGAGGAGATGCTGGCGGAGCTGTTGTTGGTGACGGTGAACTTCGCCTCGTACCCGGTGTCCCAGCTGGACGTGCGGACGAAGGCGGCGGTGGCGGCGGAGGCGGGTGGCGCGGCCAGCACGGTGGCCGCCACCAGGGCGGTGGCGAGCGCGGCGGCGAACGTCGCCACGCGGGCGGAGCGGAGTCTCACGGCGTCCTCCAGGGACCGTTGTGGTGGTGGAGAGGCATTTACAACCGTCGACGTGCGCCCATTATTAAGAGTGTTAACTGTTTCTGTCTAGAGGGAGTGTCAGGAGGGGCCCCCTCACCGGCACCAGGCGGTCAGAAGGGGCCCCTCCTGTCACCTCAGTGGCGGAAGGTGAACCAGTTGACGTTGACGAAGTCGGCCGGCTGGCCGCTGCTGAACGTCAGGTAGACGGTGTGCCGCCCGGTGACCGCGCCGATGTTGCCCGGCACCGAGCGCCAGCTCTGCCAGCCGCCGGTGTTGGCGATCGCGAAGCTGCCGATCGGCGGGGCGGTCGGGCTGTCCACCCGGACCTCGACCAGGCCACTCACCCCGGCCGACGCGCCGGAGGCGACCCGGGCCAGGAAATCCTTCGGCGGGGTGCCGCCGAAGTCCACGTTGTCGTAGCGGGCCCAGTCGCCGTTGGCGAGCCAGCCGATGTTCTGGCCACCCTCGGCGCACGCCTCCACCTGCACCCCGTTCTGGGCGTTGTACGCCTCGGCCTGGATGGTCGAGTACGCGTCGACCGTGCCGCCCGGCGGCGGGGTGGTCGGGGTCGGCGACGGTCCGCCACCACCCCTGCCGTAGACCGCCACGTAGTCGACCAGCATCGGCCGGCCGGAGACGGTCGACGAGGTCGGCGTGCCGTAGCCGGCCACCCCGTTGGGGAACGAGCCACCCATCGCCACGTTGAGCAGCAGGAAGTAGCCGCCGTGGTTGGTCATCTGGCCCCAGTACGGGTCACCGACCTGGTTCTGGCTGACGGTGTGGAAGAGTTGGCCGTCCACGTACCAGCGCAGTTGCTGGGGAGTGACCGAGGCGTCCCACTCGGTGCGGTAGGTGTGGAAGGCGGACTGGCAACTGCTGCCGGGGCAGGCCCGGGTGTTGCCGAGGCCGTTGAACTCGTTGCACGGGCCGCCCGGGGCGTAGCCGCAGTGCAGCGTCCCCCAGACCTGGTTGAGCCCGTTGACGTTCTCCATCACGTCGATCTCGCCGATGCTCGGCCAGTTCTGGTAGTTGCCCCGGTACGGCGAGCCGAGCGACCAGAACGCCGGCCAGTAGCCGGCCGCCTCCGCGCCGGTGACGTTCGGCATCTGGATCCGGCCCTCGATCGCCAGCACTCCCCCGGCCGGCGGCTTGAAGTCGGTGCGGACCGTCTCGATCCGGGCCGAGGTCCACCGGCCGCCGGCGTCGCGCAACGGGGTGATCCGCAGGTTGCCGGCGCCGTCCTGGGACAGGTTGGCGGTGCTCGAGGTGTACGTCTGGATCTCGCCGGTGCCCCAGTTGGCCGGGCCGCCCGGGTAGCTGGTGCCGGTGTCGATGATCCAGTTGGCGGACGAGGGCAGGGTCCCGGCCGCGCCGGTGAAGTCGTCGCTCCACACCAGACTCCAGCCGGTCGGGGGCGGCGGCACGGCGGCGTGGGCGGTGACGGAGACGGCGGCGAGGACGGTGGTGGTGGCGACCGCGAACGCGGCCAGGGCGAGCCGCCGGCGTGGGCGGCGCAGGGTGGATGGGGCGGCCGAGGCCGCCGGGGCAGGATTCATCGGGATGCCTCTCTGCGGGACGGGGGCAAGAGAGCGCTCTCTGGAGCGTTTTCTACGCCCCCGGCCCCCGCCTTGTCAACGCACGTCGATGGATGCCGGCTGCGGCCGGCGCAGCACGGCCTGCTCCAGTGCGGTCCACGCGGTGGCGGTGACCAGGTAGAGCACCGCCGCCAGCGGCACCACCAGGGCCACCAGCACGGTGGTGTACGGCAGCAGCGGCAGCACCCGGGCCAGCGCGGCCGCGCCCGGCCCCTCGGTCGGCGTACCGGCCACGGCGCCGGTGGCCGCCGCACGGCGGGCCCGCCGGGATGACCACCAGGCCAGCGCGAGCAACGCGGCCAGCAGCACCCCGAACACCGCCACCACGGCCACGGAGAGCCCGTCGCCGAGGTGCCAGCCCAGCGGGACCCCGGCCAACTTCTCGTCCAGCAGCGCGCCCGACGGCTCCAGGTCGCTGCGCGGCGTCAGACTCGCCGAGCTGGAGTCGTCGAGGCCGTCACCGGTGGCGAAGAGGCGGTACATGACCAGGAAGAACGGCGCCTGCAACAGCGCCGGCAGGCAGCCCGCGACCGGGCTGGCCCCGGCCCGCCGGTAGAGCGCGAAGAGCTCACTCTGCAGGCGGGCGGGGTCGTCGGCGTACCTCCGTTGGAGGTCGCGGACTTCGGGGGCGAGCGCCGCGCGGCGCCGCTCCCCGCGGACCTGGGCCAGGCTGAGCGGCGAGATCAGCAGCCGGACGCCGACGGTGAACAGGACGATGGCGGCGGCCGTGGCGGCCCCGCCGGCCAGCGGCGCGAGCGTGTCGGCGAGCCAGGTGACGACGGTGGCGGCGACGGACGCCGCGGTGTGCAGTGGTGCGAAGGCAAGCATGGGGAACCCCTCGGTCCGATACCCGGATGCCCCGACGGGACGACGCGTCCGATCGGGACGGATGACGACGGAACCGGCCGCGCAGCCGCCCGCCGTGCCCGGCGGGGACCGGGGAGGGCGGAGCGCTACGCGGCCGAGGGGCGCAGGCCGGGCGCGCGGGGACGCGGCCGGCCGGCGGCGTCCGGGTCGGCCTGCCGGGGCACCCGACGGCCCCGGGCCCGGGCCCGCAGGGCGGTCGCGTGCCGGGTCGCGCCGGGCGCGCCGGGCACCGCCCGGGACCGGAGCGCGAGCAGCGTGGCCAGCAGCAGCGCGGCGGCCACCGCCGCGCCGGCGAGCAGCGTCGCCGGGCGGTCCGCGAGCACGGTGAGCTGGGCGAGGGCGTACGCCCACGCGCTCGTCACCGCCAGCACCCCCGGCACGCCGCCCAGCCTAGAACCCGCTGTCACCCCCGCCGGCCCGCTCGTCGGGCGGGGTCAGGAGGATTCGCGGACCAGGGGGAAGGGCAGGGTTTCGCGGATCGAGCGGCCGGTCAGGAGCATCACCAGGCGGTCCACGCCGAGTCCGAGGCCGCCGGTGGGCGGCATGGCGTACTCCAACGCGGTGAGGAAGTCCTCGTCGAGCTCCATCGCCTCCGGGTCACCGCCGGCGGCCTTCAGCGACTGCTCGGTCAGCCGGCGCCGCTGCTCGGTCGGATCGACCAGCTCGGTGTACGCGGTGCCCAGCTCCATCCCGAAGGCGACCAGGTCCCACCGCTCGGCCAGCCGCGGGTCGCGCCGGTGCTGCCGGGTCAGCGGCGACACGTCGGTCGGGAAGTCCAGGTAGAACGTGGGCACCTCGGTGCGCGCCTCGACCAACCGCTCGTACAGCTCCAGCAGCACCGCGCCCCGCTCCCACCGCGGGTCGTACGGCACCCCGGCGGCGTCGCAGAACTTGCGCAGCGCGGCCACGTCGGTGTCGGCCGTGACCTCCTCGCCCAGGGCGGTGGAGATCGCCTCGTTGACCGTACGGGCCGGCCACTCACCACCGAGGTCGACCAGCTCGCCGCCGGGGCGGCGGGCGACCGGCTCGCCGTGCACGGCCACCGCCGCCGCCACGATCAGCTCCCGGGCCAGCGCCCGCATGTCGTGGTAGTCGGCGTACGCCTGGTACGCCTCCAGCACGGTGAACTCCGGGTTGTGGGTGGCGTCGACGCCCTCGTTGCGGAACGCCCGGCCCAGCTCGTACACCCGCTCGACCCCGCCCACGGCCAGCCGCTTCAGGTACAGCTCGGGCGCGATGCGCAGGCTCAGCCGCAGGTCGTACGCGTTGCTGTGGGTGACGAACGGGCGGGCGTTGGCCCCGCCGTGCACCCGCTGGAGAATCGGCGTCTCCACCTCCAGGAAGCCCCGCCCGACCAGCGCGGAGCGCAGGCTGTGCAGGGCCGCGCCGCGGGCCCGCAGCAGGTCCCGCGCGTCGGCGTTGATGGCCAGATCGAGGTAGCGCTGCCGGACCCGAGCCTCCGGGTCGGCCAGCCCGTGGTGCTTGTCCGGCAGCGGATGCAGGCACTTCGCGGTGAGCTGCCAGTCGGCCACCCGCACCGACACCTCGCCGTGCTTCGTCGCGTACACCTCGCCGGTGGCCCCGACGTGGTCGCCGATGTCCACGGCGGCCCGCCAGCGGTCCAGGTCGTGCTCCAGCATCAGCTGGAGATCGCCGCTGCCGTCCCGCACGGTGGCGAAGAGCACCCGGCCGTGGTCGCGGACCAGCATCACCCGGCCGGCCACCGCCACGGTCTCCCCGGTTCCGGTGTCCGGGGCCAGTCCGGCGTGCCGCTCCCGCACCGCCGCGCAGCGCTCCGTCCGCGGGTAGCCCACCGGGTACGGATCGATCCCCTCGGCGCGGAGCCGGTCGAGCTTGGCCAGGCGTACCCGGACCTGCTCCGGCCGCTGCACCGGGGCGGGCTCGGACGGGACGGCCCGGACCGCCGCGGCGGCCGGCGGCACGTAACCGACGCCGCCGCCGGCCGGCGGCACCCCGTGCAGCGGGGCGGGCCGGCCGCCGGGCAGGGCCAGGAAGCCCTCGGCGGCCGCCGCCGCGATGCCCACCCGGGCCAGCTCCCGGCGCTCCGCGAAGCACAGGTAGCGCGGCGTCCAGTGCGGCTGGTACTTGGCGTTGGACAGGTAGAGCGACTCCAGCTGCCACCACCGGGAGAAGAAGAGCAGCAGGCCCCGCCAGAGCCGGATGACCGGGCCGGCGCCGATCCGGGCGCCCTGCTCGAACACCGAGCGGAACGCCGCGAAGTTCAGCGAGACCCGCTCGACGCCGATCCGGGGGCCGCCCGCCAGCAGCGCCGCCACCATGAACTCGGTGACGCCGTTCTCGGCGCTCCGGTCCCGGCGCATCAGGTCCAGCGATACCCCGTGCGCGCCCCACGGGCTGAACGACAGCAGGCCGCACACCCGGCCCTCACCGTCCCGCGCCTCGACCAGCACGCACTCGCCGTCGGCCGGATCGCCGAGCCGGCCCAGCGCCATCGAGAAGCCGCGCTCCTGCTCGGTGTCCCGCCACGCCGTGGCCAGGCCGGCCAGCCGAGCCAGTTCCTCGGGCGGGATCTCCGCGTGCCGGCGTACCCGGGCGGTGTAGCCGGCCCGCTCCACCCGGTGCACCGCCTGGCGCACCGGACGCATGTCCCGGCCGTCCAGGTCGAACTCGCGGGTCAGCAGGATCGCCTCGTCGCCCAGCTGGAGCACCTTCAGCCCGTGCCGGTGGTACGCCCGTGCCCCGGCCTCGCTCGCGCCGAGCACCGCCGGCGTCCAGGCGTACTCGCGGGCCTGGCCGAGCCACGCCTCGATGGCCGGGCCCCACGCCTCCGGGTCGCCGACCGGGTCGCCGCTGGCCAGGCTGACCCCGTTGACCACCCGGTAGGTGATCACCGCCTTGCCGCTCGGCGAGAAGATGGCGGCCTTGTCCCGGCGGGTCGCGAAGTAGCCGAGCGAGTCGCGGTCGCCGTACCGGGCGAGCAGTTCGCGGATCCGCTCCTCCTCGTCCGGGTGCAGCACCGCGTTGGCCCGCTGCGACCGGACCAGGGTGAACAGGCCGGCCACGAAGCTGATCGCGCCGAGCCCGCCGAGCACCAGGTTGACCCAGCCGGGCGCGTGGCCCTTCCGGGTCAGGTCCAGCGTGATCGCGCCACCGAACACCTTCTCGACCGCGTACCCCAGCCGGTCCGACCAGGTGTGCAGGCTGCCCGGCTCGATGAGGAGCAGCAGGTAGCCGAGCCCGACGGAGAGCACGGCCAGGCCGAGGAAGACACCCAGGGCCCGGAAGGTACTGCCGCGGCGGACCCGGGCGTAGAACTCGCGCCGGGCGGCGAGCAGCAGGGCCAGCGCGACGGCGGCGAAGACGATGCCGACCCACACCCCGACCGTCTCCAGAGTGTCGAACAGCCGCTCCCCGGCGTCGTCGGTGAGATCATTGCCCCCCACGGTCAGCAGCACCACCCCGGCCAGCAGGCCGACCAGCAGGGTGAGGCTGAAGTACGCGACCAGCACCCAGTACGCGAGCCGCTTGCGGCGCAGCACCGCCGAGGCGAGGGTGCCGAGGAAGACCGCGTACGCCAGGTTGGCCGGCGCGGGCACCAGCAGCGCGTCGATCGCCTTCCGGACCGGCTGGAACTCCAGCCGGGCGGCACTGCTCACCGCGGCCAGCGCGCAGACCACCGCGACCACCCAGAGCAGGGTCGCGAACGCCCGCGGCACCTGGCGTCGCCACCCCCCGCCGGCACGCCGGGCGTCGTTCACCTTCCGTGACGCGGTGCTTGAGGTCAACGCCGCCTCCCTCACTGCCGGTGACCGACGCGGGCCGGGCGTCAGGCCGGGCCCATCGTAGTCGCGGGAACCCCGCCGAACCCCCGGTCCTGCCCGTGAAGTCGCTGAGAGAAACCTGAGCCTGCGGAGCTGCTGGACCGGCTGGTCGACCGGGTCCGCCCCGAGCTGTCCCGGCACGGCGACCGCGCCCGCGCTCGATCTCCCCGTGACAGGATGGGCTGCGTGGCGGAACAGCTGATCGTCGTCGGCGGGGACGCGGCCGGGATGGCGGCGGCGTCCCAGGCCCGGCGCCGCCGGAACCCCGCCGACCTGGAGATCGTGGTTTTCGAGCGGGGGCACTTCACCTCCTACTCGGCCTGTGGCATCCCGTACTGGATCAGCGGCCTGGTCCCGGAGCGGGACCAGCTGATCGCCCGCGACCCGGCGACCTTCCGCGACACGTTCGACATCGACGTCCGGCTGCGGCACGAGGTCACGGCCATCGACCTGGACCGCCGCGAGGTGGTCGCCCGGGACCTGGCCGGCGGCGGCACGGTCCGCGCGGGCTTCGACAACCTGGTGTACGCGACCGGCGCGGTGCCGGTGCGGCCCGACTGGGTGCGCGACGACATCGACGGGGTCTTCGGCATGCAGACCCTCGACGACGGCACCGCGCTGCTCGACTGGCTGGAACGCGACCCGCGGCCCCGCCACGCGGTGGTGGTCGGCGGCGGCTACATCGGCGTCGAGATGGCCGAATCGCTGGTCGCCCGCGGGCTCACCGTCAACCTGGTCGAGCAGGCCGACCAGCCCATGTCCACGGTGGACGCGGACATGGCCGAGCTGGTCGCCGAGGCCATGCGGGGGTTCGGCATCGGCATCCGTACCGACCTGCGGGTCACCGGCCTGGAGGCTCGGGACGGGCGGATCGCCGCGGTGGTCACCGACGAGGGGCCGATCCCGGCCGACGTGGTGATCCTGGGTCTCGGCGTACGCCCGAACACCGCGCTCGCCGCGGCGGCCGGCCTGCCGCTCGGACCGACCGGCGGGATCCGCTGCGACCGGCGGATGCGAGTGCCCGGGGTGCCCGGCGTCTGGACCGCCGGCGACTGCGTGGAGACGCTGCACCGGGTCAGCGGTATGCCGGTGCACGTGCCGCTCGGCACCCACGCCAACAAGCAGGGCCGGGTCGCCGGGATCAACATCGGCGGCGGGTACGCCACCTTCCCCGGCGTCATCGGCACCGCCGTGACCCAGGTCTGCGACCTGGAGGTGGGGCGGACCGGCCTGCGCGAGCGGGACGCCACCGCGGCCGGGTTCGAATTCGTCACGGTGCTGGCCGAGTCGACCAACCGGGCCGGCTACTACCCCGGCGCCCGGACCATGACGGTCAAGCTGATCGCCGAACGGCCCGGCGGCCGGCTGCTCGGGGCGCAGATCGTCGGCTGGTCCGAGGCGGCCAAGCGGATCGACGCGCTGGCCGTGGCGCTGTGGAATGGCATGACGGTGGACGAGATGACCGCGCTGGACCTCGGCTACGCCCCGCCGTTCGCGCCGGTCTGGGATCCGGTGCTGATCGCCGCCCGCAAGGCCGTCGACGCCCTCGCCGGCACCGGCCGCCGGTAAGGAAGGGCCCCTTCTTAACGCCTTTCGCATAGCAGGGGCCCCCTTTTAACAACCCGTTCTTGTCGGGGGGCGGGGTTAGCGTGTGCGCGCTGTCGCGTTGCCGGGTCCGGCACTTCCCCTCGGAGGCATCCCCATGTCACAGGAGACGACCTACCTCGAACTGTCCGAAGTGGACGGTGGAGCGCACAAGTTCTACGAGATCGCGGTGGACGACACCGCGATGACCGTGCGCTACGGGCGGATCGGCGACCAGGGCCAGGTGAAGACCAGCACCTTCCCGGACAACGCCCGGGCCCGGGCCGCCGCGGCGAAGAAGATCGGCGAAAAGATCCGCAAGGGGTACGCCCCGGCGGTGCGCGGCGTACGCCAGAAGCGGGCGGTGTCCCGCCGGCAGATCGTGAGCACCCGCTCCACCGCCCGCACCGCCCCGGTCCTCTGGCGCTACCACTCCGGGGCGCCCGCGTTCGGCATCTTCATCGACGGGCAGACCTGCATGGTCGGCAACGAGTACGGCGTGATCACCACGCTGGACCACGACGCCCGGGTGCTCAACCAGGTCCGGCTCCCCGACGGGGTGAAGTGCATCGTGGCCGACGACGCCTGGATCTACGCGGGCTGCGACGACGGCAACGTCTACGACCTGTCGGGCAAGGTGCCCCGGGTGGCGTACGCGATCGCCCCGGACATCGACATCTACTGGCTGGACATCCACGACGGCGTGCTCGGCGTCTCCGACCGCGAGGGTGGGATCGCCGCGATCGACCACGAGGACGAGTTCCTCTGGCGCCGGCCGGGGCGGGGCCGGTCCGCCTGGATGGTGCGCTGCGACACCGACGCGCTCTACCACGGCCACTCCCAGGGGGTCACCGGCTACGACTGGCGGACCGGGCAGGAGCTGTGGCACACCCGGACCGGGGCGGTGCTCTTCGGCTGGCAGGAGCGCGACACCGTGTTCGCCGGCACCGGCACCCGTGAGGTGGTGCGGCTGCGCAAGGACGGACGGGCCGAGCGGACGTACCGCTGCGACGCCGCGGTCTTCTCCTGCGCCACCGCCGAGGGCGGCCGGTACGTCTTCGCCGGGGACAGCGCCTCCTCGATCTACTGCTTCGACGAGGCCGGCAACCGGCTGTGGAAGCTCGGCACCGGCTGCGGCTCGGCGTACTCGATGCAGTACCACCAGGAGCGGCTCTACGTGGTGACCACCAGTGGCCACCTGGCCTGCATCGACGCCAGCGAGCCGGCGATCCGGGCGGCCGAGGCGGGCGACGTGCCCGACGTGGTGGACGTCAAGGCGCCGGCCCGCATGCCCGAGCCGGCCGCCTGGACATCGGTGGAGGTGACCACCGACGACCGGTCCGGCGTGGTGGTGCAGTGCGTCGAGCAGGGCGGCCGGATGCGCATCCACGTGCTCTCCGACGGCTACCACCGCGGCTGGTCGGTGCAGTTTCCCAAGGGCATCCGCGAGCCGGGGGCGCGCTACCTGGTCACCGAGGTCCGGGAGTCCGGGCGGGGCGGCTTCTACCGGGCGTACGGCGACATCCGCCGGCTGCGCTGAGGGCTCCGGTCCGGGGGCGGTGCGGGACCGCCCCCGGACCGGTCACCGGCAGGTCCAGCGGACCGGCCGGACGTCCTGGTCGTTGCGCTCGAGCTTCCCGCCGAGCACCCGGCCGTCGTCGCTGAAACTGGTCACCCCGCCCTGCCGCTCGCCGCGCCAGTCGTCCGGCACGGGCAGCTTCACCGACCTCGTGTCGGTGATCATGCCGGGGACGTCATCGGAGACCCAACCGGCCATCCAGCCCCGACCGTTGCCGGTCCCTGACCAGAGGACGCCCTTCAGTACGTCCGCCTGCCCGGTCCGCAGGTCGATCCGCACCGGGTACCTGGTTATGCCGTTCCGGGGAACCACCTTGGTGTCGCGTTCGGCGGTGCCGGTCACCCAGCCACCGGCCAACGACAGGGGCAGGAACCGGTCGGCCTTCCCGCCGGGCACCCGCGGCAACGGCAGCACCTCCGGCCGGGCGGCGCCCGGACGCCACACCACCGCGCGGGTGGGCTTGTCCGGGTGCCCGTCGGACATCGCGGCCAGGATGGTGCCGTCCTCGTCGATGCCGACGGCCGTGCCCTCCCACTGCGGGCCGGGCAGCGGCAGGTCGACCGACTGGCTCCGGTATGAGTCCCAGACCACCGGCCGTCGGATCCAGGGTTTCCCGGGAAGCAGATTGCGGTAGCCGACGATCCGGCCGGCGTCGTTGACGGCCGTCGCACCCCCGGACGTCAACCCGGGCAGACCGATGACCTCACCGTTGCGCACCGCCCACGCCTGCCACTCGTTGCCGGCCGCTAACGATGAACCCACCGCCAGGCCTGCCCGGTTCACATCCTTCAACTCCTGCATCGAGCCCGGCAGCTCGACCTCCCGGACCCGGTCCCCCTCCCAGATCAGCAGGCCGAAATCCATCCGACCCTGCCCCTGCGGGGCCCGACGGCCGACCAGCCACCGGCCGTCCGGGTCACCGCCGGTGACCGCGGCCCGTGGATCGCCCGGCACGGGCAGCAGCTCGGCCCTGCACACCCCCTGCCACGGGCCGGTCGGCCGCGGTTCCGGCAACGGCATCGACGGGCTGGGGCTCGCGGCCGGCGCAGGCGCCGCCCGCCCGTCCCCGTGCAGCGCCGCCGGCAGCGCGGCCACCGCCAGCACGCCCAGCGCAACGGCCCCGGCCGCCGCCACCCGGCGGTTACGTCGCCGCCGGCGCGCCTCCCGCATCGCCCCCGGCAGGTCGATCCGGGGCGGGCCGGCCGGCTCGTCGTCCAGCCACCGCAGCCGGTCGGCGACGTGTTCGTCATCGGTCCTCATGATCAACGCTCCTCTCCGGTCCGGCCGGCCAGCTCGCGGTCCCCGAGCAGCCGTCGCATCGCCGCCAGGCCGTGCGAGGTCTGGCTCTTGACCGTGCCGGCCGAGCAGCCCAACGTCCGGGCCACCTCCTCCACCGGCAGGTCGTGCAGGAAACGCAGCACCAGCACCGCCCGCTGGCGGGGCGGCACCTGAGCCAGCGCGTCCCGCAGCACGGTGCGGTCCTCGGCGCCCCGGTCCTCGGTGGATCGCACGTCGGGCGGCCCGCCGAACAGGTGCACCCGCCACCAGCCGCGCCGCCGGGTGTCCAGGAAGTGCCGGACCAGCACCGTGCGGACGTACGCGTCGAGCTGCTCGACCTCGCCGATCCGCGCCCAGCGCAGGTAGAGCCGGGTGGCGGTCTCCTGCACCAGGTCGTCGGCCTGGTCGCGGTCGCCGCAGAGTCCGTACGCGAGCCGCCGCAGCGCCGGCAGGCGCGCGGTGACGTACTCGATGTATTCCTGGTCCGATGCGTCCGGCATCCGGCCACCTCCGTGGGATTCGCTGTTCCAGACGCCAGCGCCCGGGAAACGGTTGTACGCGACCGGGAGACAGCGCCGAGGATGGCCGGATGGAGATCCCCGAGAGCCTGCGGTGGACCGAACGGATCCCGGCCGGCCGGGCCTGGCGGGCCGTGCTGCCGGACCGGCTGGCGGAGTGTGTCGAGCGGTGGGACCTCCGGGTGGTGGGACCCCCGTTCGGGTACGCCTTCGCCTCGCTGGCCGTACCGGCCGAGCTGCCGGACGGTACCCCGGCGGTGCTGAAGCTCCAGTACCCGGACGAGGACAGCGTGCACGAGGCGGCGGCGCTGGCGCACTGGGCCGGCCGGGGCGCGATCCGGCTGCTGGCCCACGACCCGGAGCGGCGGGCGCTGCTGGTGGAGCGCTGCCTGCCCGGCACCCCGCTGTCCGAACTGTCACCCGAGGCAGCCCTGGATGCGGTGGTGGCGCTGCTCCCCCGGCTCGGTGTGCCGGCCGGCCCGCCGTTCACCCCGCTCGCCGAGGAGGCGGCCGGCTGGGCCGAGCGGATCCCGGCCGACTGGGCGGAGGCCAACCGGCCGTACGAGCGGCGGCTGGTGGACGTCGCGCTCGGGCTGCTCGCCGACCTGGTGCCGAGCCAGGGCGAGCAGGTGCTGGTCAACCAGGACCTGCACGCCGGCAACGTGCTCCGGGCCAGCCGGGAGCCGTGGCTGGCGATCGACCCGAAGCCCCTGGTCGGCGAGCGGGAGTTCGGGCCGGTGCCGATCGTGCGCGGGATGGAGCTGGGGCACTCGCCGGCAGCGGTCCGGCACCGGCTGGACCGGCTCAGCGCCGAGCTGGGCCTGGACCGGGAACGGGTCCGGGCCTGGACCATCGTGCACACCACGGCGTGGAGCATCGGCAACGGGCAGGTCTTCCCGAACCAGGTCGAGGTGGTCCGCTGGCTGCTCGGCGAGGAGTGAGCGGTTCCGGTAAGGCCTCAGCCGGCCTGGCAGGTGGCGCACCAGTAGAGGTTGCGGCCGGCCAACTCGCCCCGGCTGACCCCGGTGCCGCAGACGTGGCAGGGCGCGCCGGGCCGGCGGTAGACGTACACCTCGCCGCCGTGCCGGTCGACCCGGGGCGCGCGGCCCATCGCCTCCGGCAGGTGGATCTCCCGTACGGTGTCGATCCGGCCCCGCTCGACCGCGAGGGTCATCAGCGCGACCAGGTCGGCCCAGAGTTCCCGCCAGCCCGCCGGGACCAGTTCGCGGCCGGGCAGAGTGGGCGGCAGCCCGGCCCGGAACAGGGCCTCCGTCACGAAGATCAGCCCGGTGCCGGCCACCACTGACTGGTCCAGCAGCAGCGCGGCCAGCGGGGTGGCACTGCGCCGGATCCGCGCGTACGCCCGGTCCGGGTCGGCGTCGGCGCGCAGCGGGTCGGGGCCGAGCCGGCCGCGCAGCGCAGTCACCTCGGGCGGGGTGAGCAGCTCGCAGGCGGTCGGGCCGCGCAGGTCCAGCCAGTGCCGGTCGCTGGCGAGCCGCAGCCGGATCTGGCCGACCGGGGGCGGGGGTTCGCCGGGGCCGTCGGTGACCTTGCCGTAGAGCCCGAGGTGCACGTGCAGGGTCAGCTCGCCGGCGAAGTGGTGCAGCAGGTGCTTCCCGTACGCCTCGGTGCCGTCGAGGACGGTTCCGGTGAGCCGGGCGGCACCCTCCGCGAAGCGGCCCTGCGGGCTGGCGGCGTGCACCTTGTCGCCGGCGAAGAGCTCGGCGTGCCGGGCCGCCAGCCGGTGGATGGTGTGTCCCTCTGGCACGCCGGCAACGGTAGCCCCGGCCGCCTGGGCGACGCCGGTCGGGAGGTGCGACCCGTCGACGGGTGTCGACTTATCCCCGGCGGGGTACGTCCTGAGTGTCATGCGCGGCCTCCGCGCTCTGACCAGGAGGTGACGAAAGTGAAGATTTTGCACCGCCGGAACGCTCCGGCGCGCAGTGCGGATGTGAACGGCGACGGCGTCGTTGACGCCCACGACGACAACCCGGTCGCGGCCCGGGCCGACGGCCAGTCGGCGGCCACCGACCGCGACGCGGAGCGGACGATGACCGGCCGGCCGCTGGGCTCGGCTGCCCCGCGCACCGGCACCGCGGTCGCCCCGGACCCGGCCGAGGAGCGCACCGTCGACCTGGACCGGGACGGTCGGCCCGACCGCCCGGTGGCCGCGGACCTGGACGGGGACGGCCGGCCGGACCGGCCGGTCGAGCGGCGCGACGTCGACACCACCCCTGTGGCGGTCGGCCCGAAGCCCCGGGCCAGCCTGCTCGCCACGCTCGGGCTGATCGTGTCGGTGGTCGGCGCCCTGTTCGTGCTCTCCGGCGCCCTCGCCGGGTACGGCATCGGGCTGGGCGCGGTCGGCGCGGTGCTCGCCGTGCTGGGCCTGATCGCCACCCGCCGCCGGCACGTGGCCGGCAAGACCGACGCGCTGATCGGTGTGGTGGTCGGTATCGCCGCAGTGGTGCTCGGCGTCGTGGCGATGACCGGCCAGTTCGACTGGCCGACCACCGACGGCGAGTGGGTGGGCCGGTTCCGCGAGTGGCTCGACTCACAGTTTGCCAACTGGTTCTGACGGGCACTGTCCCGCGCGCCGGCGCAGCTCCGGCACGCCCGATCAGCTCTGGTGGTTCACCGGCCGGGCACCACCTCTTTCGGGGGCGGCGGTTTCGCCGCCCCCGAAGCGTGTCCCCACATCGATGACGCAACGATCCGCCGGGGGAAGCTCACCAGACGCAACGATCCGTCGCCGTACGCAACTTCTCGCGGTGGATGTCGTCGGCCCGGGCCACATACCGTTGGACCACGGCGCCAGCCCGTGGGCCGACCGTGGCCGGGCGCGCCCGACACTGGGAGCACGACATGACGATGGACGCCATCCGCCAGCGCTTTCTGATGTGCCGGCCGACGTACTTCGCGGTCGACTACGCGATCAACCCGTGGATGGACCCCACCGCGCCGGTCGACGCCGACCTGGCGATCCGGCAGTGGGAGCGGCTCCGCCAGACGTACGTCGACCTGGGCCACGAGGTCGAGCTGATCGACCCGGTCGCCGGCCTGCCGGACATGGTCTTCGCCGCAAACGGCGGCACGGTGATCGACGGCAAGGCCATGGCGGTGCAGTTCCGCGACCCGCAGCGCGCCGACGAGGCCCCCGCCTACCGCGCCTGGTTCGAGACGGCCGGCTTCGAGATGCACGACCCGAAGCACGTCAACGAGGGTGAGGGCGACGTCCTGCTGGCCGGCGACCACCTGCTCGCCGGCACCGGGTTCCGCACCGCGCACGCCTCACACGCCCAGCTCCAGGAGGTCTTCGGCTACCCGGTGATCACCATGCAGCTGGTGGACCCGCGCTTCTACCACCTGGACACCGCGCTCACCGTGCTCGACGAGCGGACCGTGGCGTACCTGCCGGAGGCGTTCTCGCCGGGCAGCCAGGCGGTGCTGCGCCGGCTCTTCCCGGACGCGATCCACGCGACCATGGCCGACGCCGAGGTGCTGGGGCTGAACGCGGTCAGCGACGGGCGGCACGTGGTGCTCCCCGCCCAGGCCACCGACCTCGCCGCCAAGCTGCGCGACCGGGGCTACGAGACCATCGGGATCGACCTGTCCGAGCTGCGCAAGGCCGGCGGCGGACCGAAGTGCTGCACGTTGCGACTCCGTCAGGGAAAGGCAATCAAGTGATCATCGACGACATGCTGCGGACGCCGTCCGCCGTCCAGGACGCGGAGCGGCACACGGCGCACAACTACCACCCGCTGCCCGTGGTGATCTCGTCCGCCGAGGGCGCCTGGCTGACCGACGTGGACGGCCGCCGCTACCTGGACTGCCTGGCCGGATACTCGGCGCTGAACTTCGGCCACCGCCACCCGAAGCTGATCGAGGCCGCGCACGCGCAGCTCGACCGGCTCACGCTGACCAGTCGGGCGTTCATCCACGACCAGTTCGCCGACTTCTGCCGCGAGCTGGCCGCGCTGTGCGGCAAGGAGCTGGTGCTGCCGATGAACACCGGCGCCGAGGCGGTGGAGACCGGCATCAAGGTCGCCCGCAAGTGGGGCTACCAGGTCAAGGGCGTCACCCCGGGGCAGGCCAACATCGTGGTCGCCGAGGGGAACTTCCACGGCCGGACCACCACCATCGTCAGCTTCTCCACCGACGAGGACGCCCGCGCCGACTTCGGGCCGTACACCCCGGGCTTCACGGTCGTCCCGTACGGCGACCTGGCCGCGCTGACCGCCGCGATCGACGAGAACACGGTCGCCGTGCTGCTCGAGCCGATCCAGGGCGAGCAGGGTGTCGTGGTCCCGCCGGAGGGCTACCTGCCGGGCGTCCGCGAGGTCTGCACCGAGCGGAACGTGCTGTTCATCGCCGACGAGATCCAGTCGGGCCTGGGCCGCACCGGCGCGACCTTCGCCTGCGACCTCGAGGGCGTCGTCCCGGACATGTACCTGCTGGGCAAGGCGCTCGGCGGGGGCATCGTGCCGGTCTCCGCGGTGGCCGCGAACGCCGACGTGCTCGGCGTGCTCAAGCCGGGCCAGCACGGCTCGACCTTCGGCGGCAACCCGCTGGCCTGCGCCGTCGCCACCGAGGTGGTCCGGCTGCTGGCCACCGGCGAGTTCCAGCGGCGCTCGGCCGAGCTGGGCGAGCGGCTGCACGCCGGGCTGCGCGGCCTGGTCGGCAAGGGCCTGGTCGCGGTCCGGGGCCGGGGCCTCTGGGCCGGGCTGGACATCGACCCGGCGCTGATGACCGGCCGGCAGGCCTGCGAGCGGCTGATGGAGCGAGGCGTCCTGGCCAAGGACACCCACGGTTCGACCATCCGGCTCGCCCCGCCGCTGGTGATCACCGAGGAGGAGATCGACCACGCGGTGGCCCAGCTCGCCGCCGTGCTCGCGGGCTGATCCCGCCGTACGCGGAAGGGCGCCGGGACCATGACGGTCCCGGCGCCCTTCGTCGTCGGCGTCAGGGGCGCGGCAGCCGCATCGCCATGGTGGGCGCGTCGGCCATCACCGAGGTCGGGCTGAACTTCGCGTCGCTGGGCAGCTCGTCGGCCCGGCCGACCTGCACGCCCGGGTAGAGCTCGACCACGTCCCCCTCGGCCAGCACCCGGGACTGCTGCGGGGCGAGCGCGATCCGGTCCGCCTCGGCCATCGAGCCGCCGGGCCGGACGCCCGAGCCGTTGGTGCTGATGTCGGTCACGATCACCTCACCCACTCTCAGCTCGAACCGCACGTGGCTGCGGCTGATCCACCGCCGCGCCTCGTCGTTGAGCCACTGGCCGAGCAGGATGCCGTCGGCCGGGTCCGGCGCCCGGCCGACCAGCACCGGCTGGGCCTCGGTGAGCGCGAACCGCCGCCGCACCAGCCCGCCGATCCGGACCGCCAGCACCTCCGTACGCGGGCGCGGCCCGGCGTCGCCGAGCCGGGCGCCGTGCCGGGGACAGGTCGGCACGCCGTTGCGCAGGGTGGGCGGGGGCTGGCCGGCCGGGGCGCGGTCCGCCCGGGCCAGGTCGGCGAAGGCGCCGCCACCCCCGCCGCCGCCGAAGAGGGCGCACCCGGGTTCGGGGCAGCGCCACTGCCGGGTGAGCAGCTTCGCACCGGCCGGCGAACGGCCGCCGGAGGCCGGGCTCTGCCCGCCGCCGACGTGCGCGATGAACACCGGTCCACCGGCGCCGGGCACCGGGGCGAGCACCCGCCCGGCCTGCCCGAGCCACGGGTAGCGGCCGCCCAGCCCGTCGAACCGGACCCGGCTGAGCACCGGCAGGCCGAGCAGGTCGGCCACCTCGAGCACCCGGTCACCCGGGTGGTCCAGCACCTCGACCAGGCCGTCGTCGGCCCAGCGGCGGACCACCATCCGCTCGTTGGAGGTCAGGTCCGCGTCGGAGAGCAGGGCCCGGTGCACGATCGCGTAGACCGGCACGCTGTCCTCCCCCAGCTCACGGGCGAGGGCGTCGATCACCATGCCGAGCCGCAGCAGGCTGGCCGGCCGGCCGCCGTCCAGGTCCTGCCAGCGGATCACCTCGGCCAGGTCGACCACGGCGCGAGCCAGCGAGGGGTCGGTGGTGACCCGCCCCTCGATGGCGTCCAGCACCTTGCTGATCTCGAATCTCATGGGGCGCTCCGGACGATGTCGTCGATCCGCCGGGCCGGGGTGGACCCGCCCGGTTCGTCCCGCACCGCCTCGGCGGTGAGCACGTCTGCCATGCGACGACCCTACCGGCAGGGCCGGCCGGGCCCCTGTTCCGGCATGGCGGGGAGCCCGCGCCGACCCGCCGGGTTAGCCGCGCCGGAGCGGGCGGCCCACCTCGTGCAGGTGCGCCAGCGCCTGCCGGTACGACTCGACCAGCCCGGTCTCCACGTACGGGATGCCGTGTTCCGCGCAGTGCGCCCGGACGATCGGCTGGGCCCGGCGCAGGTTGGCCCGGGGCATGTTCGGGAAGAGGTGGTGCTCGATCTGGTAGTTCAACGCCCCCAGCGCCACGTCCACGAACCGGCCACCCCGCACGTTCCGCGAGGTGAGCACCTGCTTGCGCAGGAAGTCGAGGTCGTCGTCGGCGGTCGGCATCGGCATGCCCTTGTGGTTGGGCGCGAACGCGCACCCCATGTAGAGCCCCCACAACCCCTGGTGGACGGCGACGAAGAGCAGGGCCTTCCCCGGCGACATCACCGCGAACAGCAGGCCGAGGTAGCCGACGGCGTGCGCGACGAGCAGCAGCGCCTCCACCGCGCGGTGCCGCACCGGGGTCCGCCACCGGCCGTCCGGCTCCCGGCCGACCAGCGCCTGGACGCTGGCCACGTGCAGCGCCAGCCCCTCCAGCAGGAGCAGCGGAAAGAACAGCCACGCCTGCCGCCGGGCCAGCCACCGGCCGAACCCACGGGTCGCCGCCGCCTGCTCGTACGTCCACACCAGCGCGCCCGCCCCGACGTCCGGGTCCTCGTCGGCGTGGTTCGGGTTGGCGTGGTGACGGTTGTGCTTGTCCACCCACCAGCCGTAGCTCAGCCCGACGGCGAGGTTGCCGGCGACCAGCCCGGCCAGCTCGCTCGGGCCACGCCGACGGAACATCTGCCGGTGGCCGGCGTCGTGCCCGAGGAACGCCACCTGGGTGGTGGCCACCGCCATCCCGGCCGCCAGCGGCACTTGCCACCACGAGTCACCGACCGCCACCACCAGCGCCCAACCGGCCAAGAAGACGCCCAGGGTGAGCGCGATCCGGACCGCGTACCAGCCGGGCCGGCGCTCGAACAGGCCGGCTCCGGCCACCCGGCGGGACAACTGTGCGTAGTCGCTGCCGCGCCGGGTCGGTGGTGCCGTCAACGTCGGTGAGGTCATCCGATCCTGCTCTCCGGTGTCGTGGGTCACGCCGGCGGCGCGACTCTCCGTCACCAAGTCTGAACAAGATGGTTGCGCTGGGTAATCCCGGCAACCCCCCAACCGCAGGTGGTGCTATCCCTACCCCATCCGGCCCACCACGGCGCGCAGCCGGGCCAGGTCGCGGCGGCGCCGCTCGTAGGTGGCGGCCAGCCCGATCAGCGCCAGCCCGCCCAGCCCCAGGAAGATCCACCGGGGCAGCAGGTCCCAGCCCCGGGCCAGTTCGTGCAGCGCGAGTGGCACCAGGGCGGCCGCGCCCAGTACCACCGGCGCCTGCCAGCGCCGGACCGCCCCGGCGAGCACCGCGGCCAGCGCGACCACACCGAGCGCCAGCCGGCGCCACGGCTGCGGGTCCGGCGCCGCCACCACCGAGACCATGCTGGGCAGCAGCGCCGCCGCCAGCCCCGGGCCGAGCGGCAGCCGGTCGCCGTCGCGGAGCGGGGGCGGCCCGAGGCCGGCGAGGG
>NZ_JAPDPH010000510.1 GCF_026013475.1 Micromonospora yasonensis
GAGCCGGGTCCAGGTGATCGGGTGGGTGGTGTGGGTGTGTAGGTGTGCGGTGTTGGTGAGGAGGGTGTGCCAGGGGTCGGTGTCGCGGCGGAGGGTGTGCAGGGCGGTGGCGTCGTCGATGGTGGGGGCGAGTAGGGGGTGGGGGCTGATCTCGATGAGGGTGTGGTGCCCGTCGGTGAGTAGGTGTTGGAGGGTGGGGTGGAAGTGGACGGGTTGGCGGAGGTTGTCCCACCAGTAGTCGGTGGTGAG
>NZ_JAPDPH010000511.1 GCF_026013475.1 Micromonospora yasonensis
GGCGGGCGGCTGCTGGTGGCCGGCAACGGCGGCAGCGCCGCCGAGGCCCAGCACCTGACCGCCGAACTGGTCGGCAAACTCCGCGACGACCGCGAACCCCTGTCCGCCATCGCCCTGCACGCCGAGACCTCCGCCCTCACCGCGATCAGCAACGACTACGGCTACCACGAGGTCTACGCCCGCCAGGTCCGCGCCCACGGCCGCCCCGACGACATCCTGCTCCTGATGTCCACCAGCGGCACCAGCA
>NZ_JAPDPH010000512.1 GCF_026013475.1 Micromonospora yasonensis
GACCACCACGTCGGCGCCGATCGGCAGCGGCGCGCCCGCGGCCACGGAGAAGCAGGAGCCGGGGGTGAGCCGGACCGGCCGCCAGCTCGCCGCGCCCAGGTCGCCGACCACGTTCAGCCGGATGCTGCGGCCACCGGGAATACCGGAGGGGGCCGGGACGTAGCCCGGCCCCCGGCTCCCTCCGGAGATGTCCTCCCAGCGCGCGGCGTACCCGTCGACCGCCGCCTGGTC
>NZ_JAPDPH010000513.1 GCF_026013475.1 Micromonospora yasonensis
GCCGTACTTGAATTCGGCGGCGTTGCCGTCCTTGACCGTGAGGTCCTTCAGGGCCAGGTCGCCGCCGTCGGCGACTCGGAAGATCCGGAAGGCGTCCTCGGAGTCCCGCTTGATCGTGGCGTCGTTGCCCTTGATCGTGATCTCCTGCTTGATCGTGGGCAGGCCGGTGCCGGACTTCTTGTCGGCGAAGCTCAGCTCGTAGACGCAGTGCGGAGCCAGCTTCAGCGTG
>NZ_JAPDPH010000514.1 GCF_026013475.1 Micromonospora yasonensis
GGGTGCGGCGGTCGTTGACGCCGTCGCCGTTGAGGGTCTGGACCTTGGCGTAGCCGCGGAACTGGCCGTAGGTGCGGTACTTGGCCTTGACGACCTCGTTGTCGTCGTAGTGCCACGCCGCCCCGCCCAGGTACTTGTAGCTGGTCGACAGCGCCGGCGCACCGCCGGTGGGGTCGGTCGAGGTCACTCGGGTGACCGCCCACTTGTTGAACCAGTCCTTGTACTGGCT
>NZ_JAPDPH010000515.1 GCF_026013475.1 Micromonospora yasonensis
TTTGTGATGAACACGATGCTGCTGCGTAAGAGTGTGCTGGGTGTTGCTGGTCTGGCGTTTGCCGGTGGTGTGTTCGCCGGTCCGATCGCCGCGCACGCCGACTCCGGTCCGGTGCAGGGCAAGCCGGTGGCGGTGCAGGCGGACAAGCCGGACGCCGGGAAGCTGATTCCGCATGGTGTGCAGGGCGCGCAGTCGAAGATCGACCTGAACGACGAGCAGACCGCCAACG
>NZ_JAPDPH010000516.1 GCF_026013475.1 Micromonospora yasonensis
ATCGCCTACAAAGCGACCCGGGCCGGAGTGGCACTCGTCCACGTCGACCCGAAATACACCTCGCAGGGCTGCTCCGCCTGCGGGCACATCGCCAAAGCCAACCGCCCCAACCAATCCACCTTCCGATGCACGTCGTGCGGCTTCGCTGAGCACGCCGACGTCAACGCAGCCCGCAACATCGCCACCCGCGGCGTTGCGGACTGGGCAGCCGTCAGCCTGCC
>NZ_JAPDPH010000517.1 GCF_026013475.1 Micromonospora yasonensis
GCCGACGAGGTGTTGCCGGCCTTGTCGGTCGCCCGGTAGCTGACCGTGTGCTGGCCCGCCTGGTTCACCGTCACCGGCGCGGAGTACGTCGCGTAGGCGCCGCCGTCGAGGGAGTACTCGACCTTGGCCACCCCGGACTCCGTGTCGATGGCGGAGAGCGTGACCGTCGCGCTGCCCACATACGCCCCGTTGGCGTCCTTCTGCCCGGTCACCGAGGC
>NZ_JAPDPH010000518.1 GCF_026013475.1 Micromonospora yasonensis
GATCGGTACGCATGGTGAAGCCTTCCTGTTCGGGGGTGTGCGGCGGCGCACGCGAGGGGGTGCGGTGCGTGCCGCGAAAGGGGGGGTGAGTCTCGAAAAAGGGGGCGGGCCCGGCGATCGGGGGTGACCTGCTCGGGCGGCCCGGGGGTGTAACGACCGGCGGCCGGCAGCGATTCCCACGCCCCTCACCGGCTCGGGACCG
>NZ_JAPDPH010000519.1 GCF_026013475.1 Micromonospora yasonensis
CCGGAACCGACAGGAGCGACGCAAAGGGCCCGACCCAACGGGGTCGGGCCCTTTCGTCGTGTCAGCAGTCGCCGGCGGCGACCGGCGTGGCCTCGTCGGGCACCGCCTCCCCGGTGAGCCGCCGGGCGCGACGGCGCAGCCACCAGGTGCTGGCCAGCCCGGCGAGGACGGCCAGCGCCAGGCCGGCCCAGGAGATGTCCT
>NZ_JAPDPH010000052.1 GCF_026013475.1 Micromonospora yasonensis
CCCCGCCCCCCCCCCACACCGCCCACCCCCCCCCCGCCGCAACGTGGCGCATCCGGCGAGTTCCGGCTCGTCGAGCACGTGCCGCAGCATGGTCGGCACGAAATGCGCGGTGGTGACGGCTTCCCGCTGGATCAGCCGGACCAGGCCGAGACTGTCGAATTGCAGGCCCGGCCCCGCGATGACCACGGCGCCACCCGCGATGAGCGGGGAGAAGATCTCGTGCACCGACGCGTCGAACCCGATCGACGCCTTGTGCAGCACCCGGTCGTCGGCGGCGAAACCGAACCAGTCGTGGCCCCAGGCCAGCCGGTTGACCAGCCCGGCGTGCGGCAGCACGACACCCTTGGGCTGGCCGGTGGAACCCGAGGTGAACAACACCAGCGCGGCCTGCTCCCCCGGCGGCAGCCAGCCCGCGCGATCCAGCAGATCGGTCCCCGCCACCACCTTGGCGGTACGCACATCGCGCCAGCCCGTGCCCGCCGCGGCGGCGACGGTAGCGGGCCGATCTGCGTACAGGACGAGCCGGGGTGCGGCTATGGCGAGCATCTGCTCGGCCCGGCCGGAGGGTAGCTCGGGATCGACCGGCACCGCGACCGCGCCCACCGCGAGCGTCGCCAGCAGCGACGTCACGTAGTCGGCGGACCGGTGCAGGTAGAGGCCGACCAGGTCACCCGGCCTGATCCCGGCCCGCCGCAGCAGTTCGGCCGTCGCGCCGATCCGCTGCCACAGCTGTGCGTAGCTCAGCTCGCCGTCGGGGGCGACGATCGCGGGCCGGCCGGCGTCGGCGCCCGAGGGCCGGTGTACCAGATCGAGCAGGTAGCGCGGGTTGGACATGGAGGTCATGCCGTCCTGGTCGCGACCGCGACAATCGCCATCCGGGGCACCTCGGCGACGAACTGCCCGTCGGCCCGGTAGACCACCGGCCGCGCCGGGATGCCGTCACGGCCACCGAGCGCGGCCAGGTAGCCGGTGTGGTCGAAGTGGTGCGTCAGCAACCGCCACACCTCGTCGTCGCTCAGCGTCGCGAAAAACTCCCGCACCCCGTACATGTCGCCGACATAGTCGCGAATCCGCGCGTACGCGGACTGCGCGGTGTCGGCGCGCACGATCAGCGGGTCATAAAGGTCGACGATGCGCACCGGCAGATCGGCCTGGGCGAACAGGCTGGCCAGTTCCGACCGGCTGAAATGCTGGTGGTCGTGGCCACCGGAGGCGTGCGAACGCACCACCTCACCGAAGAATCCGGCCATCGGGCTCGACTCGTCGAAGTCGTGCAGCACGATCCGGCCACCGGGGCGGACCACCCGGGCCGCCTCCGCCACCGCCAGCGGCCGCTGGTGCGCCGGGATGTGGTGCGTTCCGTAGGCGAGCAGCACCGCGTCCAGGCTGGCGTCGCGCAGAAACAAGAAGTGCGCGGCCTGGCGTACGGCGGGCAGGCCGTGCGCGAGCGCCTTGTCGACCATGTGGCCGGACAGGTCGCCGGTGATGAACGCCAGCTTGGACTCGAAACAGGCGGACTGACTGCTCGCCGCGCGCGCCACGGTGCCGTCGCCGCCGAGCACGTCCAGGATGAGGGTGACCGGCTCGGATCCGGCCGGAGCGGCCAGGTCCAGCAGTTGCCGCATTCCGGTCCAGCGCACCAGGGTGTCGCGCTGGGCCCGCCGATAAGAGTCGCCCCGGCCGGTGGAGTCGGTGTCAAACTCGCTCACCGTGGCGGCCAACTCCGCCAGCGCCACAGCCGCACCCGGGCGCTCGAAATCAAGCACCTCGCGCAGTTCGGGGTGGACGGTCGCCACCGCGTGCAAGTACTCACGCAGATCCAAGGACGGCAAGTACGACGGGCTCATTAGCACCTCGGCGCACGCAACGGTTTGCCGCCTCTTCAGCGACGTCCCCTTCGATGAACGGATGGCGAACTCTAGCACCGCATTTCGCCGGCCCGCCATGTCGAACACCCGACACCATGGAAGCCCTGGTGTGGGAAAGAGTCCTTACACCTCCTTTGTCGACGATTACGCCACAGCGGTGTGACTGGCGACGATGCCCCGCATAAGGTCCAAGATTTCCGACTGGTAGTCAGTCAGGAAGAAATGCCCGCCGGCGAACACATGTCGCTGTGGCGGGGCCGCGCATTCCAGCGCCCACCCGGCCGCCCGGTCCAGGTCTACGTGCTCGTCCCCGTCGCCGAGCAGCACGTGCACCGGCAGCTGCAGCGGCGGCTCGGCACGGTAGGCGTACCGCTCGGACAGGGCGAAGTCGGCCCGGATACCCGGCAGGATGACCTCCATCATCTCCCGGTCCGCCAGCAATCCGGCCGGGGTGGCCCCGAAGTCGCGCAACGCCTCGATCAGGCCGGTGTCGTCGAGTTCGTGATAGCGCTGCTTGATCAGCCGGGTCCGCGGCGCCTCGGCCCCGCTGACCAGCAGCGCCAGCGGATCGGGCGCGCCCCGGCGGCGCAGCTCCCGGGTCACCTCGAACGCCACCAGCGCACCCAGGCTGTGCCCGAACAGCAGGAACGGCCCCGACGCCCGCTCGATGACCGCCGTCGTCAGCTGATCCACCAGCTCCGCAACGTCGTCGACGGGCGGCTCGTGCATCCGGATCCCCCTGGCCGGCATCAGCGCGACCTGCAACGACAGCTCCGGCTCAGCCATCGCCTGCCACTCCATGAACGACGCGGCGATGCCACCGGCATGCGGGAAGACGAAGACCTGCGCATCACCGGTGGACTGCGCCACCGACCCGAACCAGCGGCTCGCGCCGCCCGCACTCACCAGGGACATGACCGCGAGCATAGGTCAGCCAAGGAGCGGAGCCGCCCAGGCGATCTGCTGCTGGTGCCCGCAGTACGGGCAGCGCAGCACCCATTGCCACTGCGAGCTGAGGGCATAGAGCGCTCCGATGACGGTCCGACGGATTGCCTCGATTTCGCCATAGCGCGTTTGGCGGCATGGTGCTGATCGGATGCTTCGCGGCATTCGTGGTCGTTCTGGGCGCGATAGCCCCCGCCCTGGTTGAACCCAAATCGGACGTCGCTCGTAAGGGCGACTTCACGGCTCTTGTTCCCAGTCCAGCTGTGAATGTGGTGAGGCGGTGAGGGTACGCGGGTGGCGTTCCGGGCCGCACGCGGCCGGGAGCCGAGGAGAGGAGCACACGATGACGGCGATCAACCAGAGCAGACCGCCGGGCGACACCACTGAGCAGGCCCGTCGGGCGGCGTCCCAGGTGGGCCAGCAGACGGCGCAGGCGGGTGGCCAGGTCGGTCACGCTGCCGCCGAGCAGGGCCGGCAGGTGGCCGCGCAGGCGCGGCAGGAGGCTCGGCACCTTACCGGGGAAGCCACTTCGCAGCTGCATGACCAGGCCCGGACGCAGCAGCATCGGGCCGCGGAGGGGTTGCGTGGTATCGGCCGGGAACTGGGTTCAATGGCCGATCGCGGCGGAGATACCGGTATGGCCGGTGAGGCTGTCCGGCGCGCGGCGATGGCCGCGGATCGGACCGCCGGATGGCTCGACGAGCGTGAACCTGGCGAGGTGATGGACGACGTACGCGGGTACGCCCGCCAGCACCCCGGGATGTTTCTCGCCGGCGCGGCGGTGGCCGGAGTGCTGGTCGGCCGGCTCACCCGGAACCTGGCTTCCGGGAACGGGAGGCGGCCAAGCGAACAGATGGGCCAGACCCCGCAGCCTGGCCAACCGACCGGCCAACAGGCGTCCCAGGAAGCGGTCGAAGCTCCGTACACCGGCGAAGACCGGTACACCGGGGCGGCGCGGGCGCAGAACGTCCCGCTGGAGAGCCAGCGGGAGACGAACATTCCGGGTGGGGTGGCACTGTGAGCGCCCCGGAGAAGGAGCGCACCCAGTCGGTCGGTGAGCTGCTGGGTGACGTGACCCGTGACGTGTCGACGCTGTTCCGCCAGGAGATCGAGCTGGCCAAGGCGGAAATGCGCGAGGAGGCGACCCAGGCCGGCAAGGCCGGCGGCATGTTCGGTGGCGCCGCGCTGGCCGGTTTCCTGACGGTTCTGTTCGTCTCGTACGCGGCCTGGTGGGGTCTGTCCAACGTGATGGACCAGAGCTGGGCGGCACTCATCGTGGCGGGAGTGTGGGCGATCATCGCCGCCATCCTCCTTGCCATCGGGCGGACGAAGCTGCGGCAGCTGCGCGCGGTACTGCCCCGGACGCAACAAACCGCACGGCAGATGCCGGACGCCCTACGCGGCCGGTGAGCGAGCCGGAAGGGAGCAAACATGCCGACCGATCCGGACCGGATCCGACAGCAGATAGAGCAGACCCGCAACGAACTGATCAGTGACGTCGACGCGCTGAGCGACAAGGTCAACCCGCGGCGGATCGCCGGTGACCGTGTCGACCAGGCCCGCGGGGCGGTCACCCGGGTCAAGGAGAAGGTGATGGGCACACCGATGGACGGGCACGGCCCCGGCCAGCAGATGTCGGCCGCCGCCGGGTCGATGCGCAACCAGGCCCGCGAACTCGGGCAGCAGTCCCGGCAGCAGGCGCAGGGTAACCCACTGGCGGCCGGCCTGATCGCCTTCGGCGCCGGGCTGCTGGTCTCCGCGCTGATCCCGGCCAGCCGCTCCGAGCGGCAGTGGGCCGGCCAGGCCAAGGGAATGGCCCGCCAGCATTCCGGCGAGCTGCGCGAGCAGGCAAGCCAGGTCGGCCACGAGATGCGGGACAACCTGCGCGAGCCCGCGAAGCATGCGGCCCAAGCGGTGGGGTCGACCGCCGTACGCGGCGCGTCCGCCGTTCAGGGCCAGGCCAAGTCGGCTGCCCAGCAGGTACAGGGGCAGGCACAGGGAGCTGCGGGTGAGCTTCGGCAGGGCTGAGCCAGGTGCGGCGACGGGGCGGGCCCCATCAGCAGGCCCGCCCCGCGGCGCCGTCCCTTCGGCCAAGGTCGGAGCTGGCGGCGCTGCGCCCAAGCCGTCCCGCCCGGTCCGTACTGGCCCTCACACCACGCCGTGCGCGAGCATCGCCTCCGCCACCCGCCGGAAACCGTTGATGTTCGCGCCGGCCACGTAGTCGCCCGGCAGGCCGTACTCCTCCGCGGTGGCCCAGCAGCGGGCGTGGATGTCCCGCATGATCTCGCGCAGCCGCTGCTCCGACTGGGCGAACGTCCACGAGTCGCGGCTGGCGTTCTGCTGCATCTCCAGTGCGCTCACCGCCACGCCGCCGGCGTTGGCCGCCTTGCCCGGAGCGAACTTCACCCCCGCCCGGCCCAGGATCCGCACCGCCTCCGGCGTGGTGGGCATGTTCGCCCCCTCCACCACCGCGACGCAGCCGCCGGCCACCAGCGCCGCGGCCTCCGCGCCGCCGATCTCGTTCTGTGTCGCGCACGGCAGCGCCAGGTCGCACGGCACCTCCCAGACGGTACGACCGGAGACCGTCACCGCGTCCGGCACGTGCTTGACGTAGTTGTCGAGTCGGACCCGGCGCTCCTCCTTCAACTCCCGCAGCAGCTCCAGGTCGATGCCCTGCTCGTCCAGCACGTACCCGTACGAATCGGAGCAGGCCACCACCCGGCCGCCGAACTGGTGCACCTTTTCGATGGCGTAGATCGCCACGTTGCCGGAGCCGGAGACCACCACCCGCTTGCCTTCCAGGCCGTCCCCGGCCTGCTTCAGCATCTCCTCGGCGAAGAAGACCGCGCCGTACCCGGTCGCCTCCCGGCGCACCTGCGCGCCCCCGTACGACAGGCCTTTGCCGGTGAGTACTCCCGACTCGTACCGGTTGGTGATCCGCTTGTACTGGCCGAACAGGTAGCCGATCTCCCGGCCACCGACGCCGATGTCTCCCGCCGGCACGTCAGTCTGCGCGCCGATGTGCCGGTACAGCTCCGTCATGAAGCTCTGGCAGAAGCGCATCACCTCCCGGTCCGAGCAGCCCTTCGGGTCGAAGTCCGCGCCGCCCTTGCCGCCCCCGATCGGCAGACCGGTCAGTGCGTTCTTGAAGATCTGCTCGAAGCCGAGGAACTTGACGATGCCCAGGTAGACCGACGGGTGGAAGCGCAGCCCGCCCTTGAACGGGCCCAGCGCGCTGTTGAACTCCACCCGGAAACCGCGGTTCACCCGGACCCGGCCGCGGTCGTCCTCCCACGGCACCCGGAAGATGACCTGCCGCTCCGGCTCACAGATCCGCTCGACGATCCGTGCGTGCACGTACTCGGGGTGACGGGCCAGGGCTGGCCCGATGCTCTCCAGCACCTCCCGTACCGCCTGGTGGAACTCGGGTTCACCCGGGTTGCGATTGACTACGTCCGCGAACATCGTCTCGACGGTCTCCGGCATCACCCGACACGTCCCTTCCGGTCCCGGGCAGCCCCGTCGCCCACCGGATCGGCCTCGCGCGCCGACCGCCCCCGGATACGATAATCACCATCGTCCGGCTCACTGGTCCCATGGACGAGTTGATCTGGGACGCCGCGCGTGCCTCCCGTGACCGGCTGGACGGCGCTCGGGAGGGAGGACGATGAGCGGGAGCCAGGAGCCGCTACTCGACGACCTCACGGTCGTCGTCATCGGCGGGACCGGTAGCGTCGGACGCGCAGTCGTGGAGGCAATGCTCGCCCAAGCCGCCCACGTGCTCGTGCCCACCAGACGGCCCGAGAACCTCACCCGGCTGCGCAACAGCCTGCCCGCCGACCTGCAGCCCGAGCTCGCCGGGTTCCTCGGCGACATCGGTACGCCATCCGGCGCCGCCGACGTCGCCCTGCAAATCGACAACGCCATCGACGACCTCACCGCGGTCGTGTGCGCCGTACCGCCGCCACCGGCCCAACGCCCCGAACCCGACGGCGGTCACCGAGGCCGACCCGAATCTGTCGTCCGGTTGCACGCCGCCGTGATGGACGCCTTCCTGCCCCTCATCGACCCGAACGGCAGCTACACCGCCCTGCACTGCGCCAGTGACGGGGAAGCCAACAGCGACCTGGCGCATCTGATACAGCGCAACTGGCGGGCCACACGAGGGCGTCCACGCATCAACCAGGTGATCATCCCCGGTCAGCTCGGCAACGACGAGCACACCCGGCAGCAGTTGCGGATGCTCGGCGACTACCTGGCATGGCTTGCCTCACCCGCGAGCGGAAGCCACGGCCACACCATCCGCTTCCATGGACCACCGGCACAATAGATCACGCGCCGCCCTGGCCACGGTTGGACGAGGGCCCGGGAATCCACAGGTCCCTTGGCCCTGCCGCATTCGGCGGCGCCAGTCGCGGTGCACGGCCTGGACCTCGCCGAGCATCCGCAGCAAGTCCTGGGCGGCGTCGTCCGCGCCGCAGGCACGCACCCAGGCGACGATATCGGCGGGGGCGAATCTGCCGGCCGTTCCGGGTGAACCCGGCACGGGCGGGCCGGGTACCGCGCCAGACGAACACCCACGCGATCACGGCGCCCACCACGAGCCCGCCGGCCGCCGCGAGAACGAACTGTCCAGCGGCCGCGGGGAAGGAGAACGTACCGCTGACGGCTGCGGTCACCGCCACGCTGAGGATCGTCAACGCGGTGGCGTCGTTGAGCAGCCCCTCACCCTGAATAATGGTGACCAGCTTTGGTGGAAGATTCACCCGCCGGCCCACCGCGAGCGCCGCTACCGGGTCGGAGGGCGCGACGGCCGCGCCGACCGCGGCCAACGTCGCCCCGGCGACGAACAGGTGCGCGAGGCCAGCCACCGCGCGAAGATGATGACCGCGACGGCCGCCAGGACGAACAACAACAGGGTCTCGGAGCTCACGTACTCAATCCTGCGTGGTGTTGGCGGTCAGGGTTCGTGGTAGCCGGCCCAGGAGCCGCGGACGTGGCCGATGTGGCGTCGCATCAGCGCCGCCACCCCCGGCGCATCGCCGGCCATCACCAGATCGACGATCTGCTCGTGCTCGGCGGCCGAACGCCCCAGCTCGCCACGCTCGGCGAGCCCTTGCAGGCCGTACAGCCGGCTGCGGGCCCGTAGGTTGCCGACCACGTCGATGAGATGCCGGTTGCCGGCGAGGGCGAGCAGCGAGAGATGGAAACGCCGGTCGACCTCGACATAGCCGATGAGGTCGCCGGTTTCGGCGAGCCGCTCCACCTCCCTCGCCAGGGGACGCAGCTCCTCGACCGCCGCGCGGGTGGGCTCGTTGATGGCCCGGGCGATCTCGGCCACGGTGGGCACCTCGATCAGCGCGCGCAGCGAGGTGATCTCGTCCAGGTCCCGGTCACTCAGCTCCTTGACCCGGAAGCCCTTGTTTCGAACGATCGTGACCAGTTCCTCGTTGGCGAGGTCGAGCATCGCTTCGCGCACGGGCGTGGCGGAGACACCGAACTGCTCTGCGAGCGTCGGCACGGAGTACAGCACGCCGGCGCGCATCTGTCCCGTGATGACCGCGCCACGCAGGGCATGGGCGATCTCCTGTCGAAGGTTGGGCCGGCCCCCTAACTGCGGCAAAGAGAGCGCGTCCGGGGCCAGGCGCCCGGTGGCGTCCGTCACGGTGTCACTCCTTGTCCTCTTCATCGCAGCGCGAATCCCAGTCCGACGGGATCGTTGGCCTCAAGGACGAAATGGTGTTCGCCAGTTCGGTAGGCCATCCCTCGCACCTCTGAAACGTAGGCCGGGCGGCCCTCTGCTTCCAGCTCCTGCACGACGCGGCCCAGGAACCGTGTTCCGACCACCGAGTCGTGCGTTAGCACCTGGTCAGGGGCGAGTTGCCCCGATGATGCTAGCAGCGCGACCCGCGCGGAGGTGCCCGACCCACACGGCGACCGGTCGACCTCACCGTCGGCGAAGACGGTGATGTTGCGCTGGTGCGGGCCGCCGGACCGCCGGCCGAGATCCTCGAACAGGATCGTGCCGTAGATGCCGTCAAGCCGCGGTTCGCTCGGATGCCGGGCCCATTCGGTCTCGTTGAGTTTCCATTTGATTTCACGGCCGAGTGCCAGCAGGTCGCCGTAGTGCTTCGGGCTGACCGATAGCCCGAGGACCGAGGCGTCGACGGAGGCGTAGATCGCGCCCCCGTAGCTGATGTCCGCGCGCACCGGGCCCCGGCTGGTGTTCACGGCGATGCCCTGGCCCAGTACGTACGCGGGCACGTTGCGGAAGCTGACCCCGCGGACCTCGCCGGCCGCACAGGAGACTGTGGCCGTGACGCGACCTGACGGTACGTCGATCACCACGTCGGTTTCCCCGTCCGGGGCGGCGTCCACGAGCCCGCTCCGGACGGCCCACACACCCAGCGCGATGGTGCCGTGTCCGCACGCCGTCGAGTAGCCGTCCTTGTGCCAGAACAGCACCCCGAAGTGTGCGCCCTCGTCGTCCGGTGGCACGACGAAGCAGCCGTACATGTCGGCGTGGCCACGAGGTTCGTTGACCAGGAGCCGGCGCACCGCGTCGACCTGTTCGTCGCGCTGGGCGTGCTCGCGCCGTTCCAGCACGGTGGTGCCGGGAATCTCCGGGGCGCCTTCGGTGACGATGCGGAACGGCTCTCCCGCCGTGTGGTAGTCGGTGGCACGAATGTCCGGCATCGCCTCAGGCCCCCAGGTACGCCTCGACCACGCGGGAGTCGCGCGCGAGCTCGCGGGCCGCTCCCTGCAGGGTGATCACACCGTTCTCCACTACGTACGCGCGGTGAGCGATCTTGAGTGCGGCGCGCGCGTTCTGCTCGACGAGCAGCACCGATGTGCCGTCGGCGTTGATCCGGCGGATCAGGTCCATGATCTGGGCTACCACGAGTGGTGCGAGCCCCATCGAGGGCTCGTCCAGCATCAGCAGTTTGGGCCCGGCGACCAGCGCGCGACCGACGGCGAGCATCTGCTGCTCGCCGCCGGACAGGTACCCGCCCTGCTGGTTACGCCGTTCGGCCAGCCGGGGTAGCAGGGAGTAGACCTCGTCGATCCGGCGGTTGACCGCGGCGACGTCCTTCACGAGGTAGCCGCCGAGTTGGAGGTTCTCGTGGACGGTGAGCCGGGAGAAGATGCGGCGCGCCTCCGGCACGTGCACCACCCCCGCGCCCACGATCTCCCAGGGTTTGGCCTTGGTGATGTCCGTGCCGAACGCGCGCACGGTGCCGCCGGTGGACCGCACCACCCCGGAAACCGTGGCGAGCGTACTGGTCTTGCCCGCGCCGTTGTTGCCGAGCAGGGTGACGATCTCGCCCTCGCCGACGGTCAGGGTCAGGCCCCGGAGGGCGTGGACGCGGCCATAGTGGACGTCGAGAGCGTTGATTTCGAGTGCCCGGCGGCCGGTGGCCTCACTCATGGCTCATCTCCTCGCTCGTGGCTTCGTCCGCGTCGTCCTTGCCGAGGTACGCCTCGATCACGGCCGGATTGCGGCGTACCTCCTCGGGAGTGCCGTCGGCGATCTCCCGGCCGAAGTTCAGCACGACGACCCGGCGCGACACCTGCATGACGAGGTCCATGTCGTGTTCGATGAGCACGATGGCGATGCCCAGCACGCTGATGCGGTGCAGCAGATCGAGCAGTTCGTTCTTCTCGCCGTAGTTGAGGCCCGCGGCGGGCTCGTCGAGCAGGAGCAGCTTGGGCCCGCGCGCGAGGGCACGGGCGATCTCGACGCGTCGCTGCTCGCCGTACGGAAGGTTCCGCGCCAGTCCTCCACGGTCACCGCGCAGGCCCACGAAGTCGAGCCAGCGGTTCGCCTCGTCGGTCGCCTCCCGTTCCGAGCGCCGGAACCGCGGCGTGTGCAGTAGCGCGTCGAGGGCGTTCTGCCGCAGCCGAAGGTGCATCCCGGCGCGGACGTTGTCGAGCACCGTCAGCTCACCGAACAGGCGCAGGTTCTGGAAGGTGCGCGAGGTCCCCCGGGCCGCGATCGCGGACGGTCGCAGGCCGGTGATGTCGACGCCTTCCAGGGTGATCGAGCCACCGGTGGGCTTGTAGAAGCCCGTGATGCAGTTGAACGCGCTGGTCTTGCCGGCACCGTTGGGTCCGACGATCGAGAGGACGTCGCCTTCGTTGACCTGGAGGGTCAGTCCGTCCACGGCCTTCACGCCGCCGAAGTCCAGGTGCAGATCCTGCACCTGCAGCAGCGGTGCGGGTTCTTGCGTGCTCACGGCACCACCTCCTTGGCCTTGGGCAGGTCATGCTCCTTGGCCTTGCGCATGTCACGCCGGGACTGCCGTTCCGCGGCCCGTGCCGGCCACAGTCCCTGCCGACGGAAGATCATCACGATGATGAGCAGGATCCCGAATATGAAGTACCGGTAGTCGGCGGCCTGCCGGAGAAGCTCGGGCAGCACGCTGATGACGATGGCGCCCAGCACGACGCCGGGCGTCGAGCCCATGCCGCCGAGCACGACGGCCATCAGGATGAGGGCCGACCACAGGAAGGTGAAGCTCGGTGGGGAGATGGCGGACAGTTGGGCGCCGAAGAGGATGCCGGCGAGGCCACCCCAGATGGCGCCGCCGATGTAGGCGGCGAGCTTCACCCGGTACGTGTTGATGCCCATCGCCTCGGCGGCGTCCTCGTCCTCGCGGATGAACCGCCAGGCGCGTCCGAGTCGGCTGCGTCCGAGCCGCGCCGCGCCGAGGACGGCCAGGGCGACGACGACCACGCAGGTGTAATAGAGGCCGACCGGGCTGCTCAGGTCGAGCGAGAGCAGCGTGATGCCGGGGATCCCGTAGATGCCGGACGGCCCACCGGTGATGGTGAGGTTGTTCGCGGTGATCCGGATGATCTCCCCGAAGCCGAGCGTCACGATCGCCAGGTAGTCGCTGCGTAGCCGCAGGGTGGGCCCACCGATCACGATGCCCGCGACGACCGCCGCGACGATGACGACGGGCACCGTGGCCAGCAGCGGCCAGCCGTACCTGGTGGCGAGGATGCCGCTGACGTAGGCGCCGATGGCGAAGAACGCGGCGTACCCGAGGTCGAGCAGGCCGCAGTAGCCGACGACGATGTTGAGGCCGACCGCGAGCATCACGAAGAGCAGCGCGGAGGTCATGACCGACAGGGCGTAGTTGGTCGCGGTGACGAACGGCGCCAGCAACGCGACGGCCAGTCCGATCAGGCCGAGGTAGCGGTTCTGCTGGATTCGCTCGAAGAGGGCGCGGACGCGGGCGGGTGACGTTGCGAAATTGGTGGTCATCAGACACGCTCCGTAACGCGCTCGCCGAGGATGCCGGTCGGACGAAGCGTGAGGAAGACGATGAGGAAGCCGAAGGCGAAGACGTCGCGCCACTGCCCGCCGATCCAGGCGGTGCCGAGCGACTCGAGCAGGCCGAGCGCCAGGCCGCCGAGCATCGCGCCCTTGATGTTGCCGATGCCGCCGATGACGGCCGCGGTGAACGCCTTGAGCCCGATGATGAACCCCATCAGGAAGTCGATCTTCCCGTAGTAACCGCCGGCCATCACGCCGGCGGCGCCGGCGAGGGCGGAGCCGATGAAGAAGGTGCGCGCGATGATGGCGTCGACGTTGATGCCCATGTACAGGGCCGCCGTCGGGTCCTGGGAGATGGCGCGCATGGCCCGCCCGGTCCCGGTCCCCATGACGAGCCACTGGAGGCCGGCCATCAGCAGGACCGCGATCAGGATGAGACTGGCCTGCTGGATGGTGATGCGGGCGCCGAGCAGGTTGATCGAGTCGCCCGCCAGCCGGACCGGATAGACCTCCGGGTTGGGCCCGGCCACCAGGCGCATCCCGTACTCGAGCGCGAACGAGGCGCCCACAGCGGTGATCAGTACGGAGAGCCGGGGCGCGCTGCGCAGGGGACGGTAGGCGATCCGCTCGAGCAACAGGCCGGCCGTTCCGGTCACCAGCATCGAGATGACCAGGACGATGAGCAGCGCCACGAAGCCGAGGCCGGTCACCAGCCCGCCGGCGACGCTCAGGACGCCGAAACCGGTGAACGCACCGAGCATGTACAGGTCGCCGTGGGCGAAGTTGAGGAGCCTGATGATGCCGTACACCATGCTGTAGCCCAGCGCGACCAGGGCGTAGAACGATCCGACGAAGAGACCGTTCCAGATGAGTTGGGTCATGGGAGTCCTTCGGGGAACGCCCCGGCGGCGCGCTCCTGGGAGGGCGCCGCCGGGAGCAGGCGATCTACTGCAGGGTGTCCTTGAGGACGATCTTGCCGTTCTCCACCGCGAGGATCTGGAAGCCACCGCTGGAGAGCGTGTGGTCGGGCGTGAACTTCAGCGGCCCGGAGAACAGCTGGAAACCGTCGATCCCCTCGAGCGCCTTGATGACGGCGCTGCCGTCAGTCGAGCCGGCCTGCTTGACCGCCTCGGCGGCCACCCGGACGGCGTCGTAGGCCTGGGTGGAGTACGGACCGGGGGCGGCGCCGAACTTGCTCTTGTAGTCCGCGATCCACTTGTCGGCGCCCTGGATCGTGTCCGGGGTCTGCGTCATGGTGGCGAAGACGCCCTCGGCGACCGTGGGGCCGGCGATGTCCACCAGCTTCTGGTCGACCGATCCGTCGGCGACCATGATCTTGCCGGTGTAGCCGGCCTGCCGGAGCTGGCGGATGATGAGGCCGCCCTCCTGGTAGTAGCCGGTCCAGTAGATGAAGTCCGGCTGGCTCTTCAGGATGGCGTGGACGTTGGCGCTGTAGTCGCTCTCACCCGCGGTGACCGACTCGCGTCCCGCGAGCGCCGGCGAGCCCGTCAGCAGCTTGGCGGTGGTGTCCGCGATGTCCTTGGAGTAGCTGGTGTTGTCGTCCATGAGGGCGACCTTGGTGGCACCCACCTTCTTCATGAACTTGAGCGCCGCATCGGACTGCTGCACACCGGTGCCGTTGATCAGGAACACGTTCTTCTTGTGCTGCTTGACCAGCTCGTTGGAGTTGGCGGCCGGGATGAGCATGGGCACGTCGGCCTTCTCGAAGATCGGCAGCGTCGGGAGCGTCGCACCCGAGCAGTAGCCGCCGACCGAGATCTTCACACCCTCGGTGACCAGCTTGTTGGCGCCCGCCGTGGCGCTCTTGGCGTCGCACGCCTCGTCCTCGACCTTGAGCTCGAGCTTGCGCCCGTTGACGCCGCCCTTGCCGTTGATCTCGTCGACGGCGAGTTGCGCACCGTTCTTCATGTACGGCCCGATGGCCGAGCTGCTCCCCGACAGCGGAGTCAGCATGCCGAGGACGATCGGCCCATTGTCCGACGACCCGCCCCCTCCCGAGGCGAGCCCGTTACCACAGGCGGAGAGCATCATGGCGGCCACCGCCGCGCCGCCCACGAGGGCGACTCGCGACAGCCGGCGGGTCAGGTATGCGGTCATTGTCCGAACCCACTTCCCTCAAGGACCGACCACCCGGACGGCCCAAGTAGCGATTGGCAGCACTGCTGTGTGACGTAGCACAGCACTATGGCACAGAGCACATCGCCGCTCTAGAGGCGCACGTAGAGGTGTTACCGAAGCTTGACTTGAGGACGGCGAGCTGCTGTGTGATATTTTACTGACCGTCACGAAAGGGCTCTGACATGACTGCTTCCCCCGCTGCCCGTACCCGCCCCTGGCACGGCGTGCTCGTCGCGGCCGCCCTGCCCTACCGCGACGACCTGTCCGTGGACTTCGACGCCTACGCCGACCACGTGCGGTGGCTGGCCGAGAACGGCTGCCACGGAGTGACCCCGAACGGATCCCTGGGCGAGTACCAGGTGCTGACCACGGAGGAGCGCGCGAAGGTCGTCGAGGTGGCGGTCCAGGCCGCACCCGAGGGCTTCGTCGTCATGCCGGGCGTGGGCGCCTACGGCGCCCTGGAGTCGCGGCGCTGGGCCGAGCAGGCGGCCGAGGCCGGTGCGCAGGCCGTCATGGCACTCCCCCCGAACGCGTACCGCACGGACGAGCGGGCCGTGCTGGAGCACTACCGCGAGATCAACAAGGCCGGCCTGCCGGTGACCGCGTACAACAACCCGATCGACACCAAGACCGACCTGACGCCTCGGATCCTCGCCACCCTGTACAACGAGGGCCTCATCGTGGGCGTCAAGGAGTTCAGCGGCGACGTGCGTCGGGCCTACGAGATCTCGGAGCTCGCGCCCGGACTGGACCTGATGATCGGCACCGACGACGTCGTCCTCGAGGTCGGCATCGCGGGCGCCAAGGGGTGGGTCGCCGGATACACGAACGCCTTTCCCCGGTCGACCGTGGCGCTCTACGAGGCCTCCGTGGCCGGGGACCTGGAGACCGCGCTGCCGCTGTACCGGCTGCTGCACCCCCTGCTGCGCTGGGACTCGAAGACCGAGTTCGTACAGGCGATCAAGCTCTCCATGGACATCGTCGGCCGTAACGGCGGCGTCTGCCGCCCGCCGCGCCAGCCGCTGACCGCCGAGCAGGAGCAGCGAGTCCGCACCGCGACCGAGGCAGCCCTCGAAGCCGGACTGGCCTGAGACATGCGCGCACGCCGAGTGCTGCACGCCGTCGACTCGCACACCGAGGGCATGCCGACCAGGGTCATCACGGGCGGCGTGGCACCACTGCCCGGCGCCACGATGATGGAACGCCGACGCTGGTTCCTCGACAACAGCGACGACCTCCGCACCCTGCTGATGTACGAGCCACGCGGGCACTCCGCCATGTCCGGAGCGATCCTGCAGCCGCCGACGCGGCCCGACGCCGACTGGGGCGTGCTCTACATCGAGGTGTCCGGCTGCCTGCCGATGTGCGGACACGGCACCATCGGGGTCGCCACCGTGCTGGTGGAGACCGGCATGGTGGAGGTGACCGAGCCGGTCACGACGATCCGCCTGGACACGCCCGCCGGCCTCGTGGTCGCGGAGGTCGCCGTCGCCGACGGCGCGGCCAAGGCGGTCACGATTCGCAACGTGCCGTCCTACTCCCACCAGTTGGACGCGACGGTCGAGGTGCCCGGGTTCGGGACGGTCCGCTACGACCTCGCGTACGGCGGCAACTTCTACGCGATGGTCCAGCTCGAAGACCTCGGCCTGCCGTTCGACCGGGGACACAAGCAGGCGCTGCTGGACGCGGGGATGGCGATCATGGAAGCGATCAACGAACAGGACCGCCCGGTCCACGTCAACGACCCCGACATCAGCGGATGTCACCACGTACAGCTCATCGCTCCCGGCTCGGATGTCCGGCATTCGCGCCACGCGATGGTCATCCACCCGGGCTGGTTCGACCGGAGCCCGTGCGGTACCGGCACGAGCGCCCGCATGGCGCAGCTCCACGCACGTGGCGAGCTGGCGTTGGACACCGACTTCGTCAACGAGTCCTTCATCGGGACTCGCTTCATCGGCCGGCTCGTGGAGGAGACCCAGTTGGCCAGCGGCGTCGCCGCAGTGGTCCCGACCATCACCGGGCGCGCCTGGCTGACCGGCACCGCACAGTACTTCCTGGATCCGGACGACCCGTTCCCGGCGGGCTTCCTGCTCTGACCTGACCTCATCCCACCCGGCCCACGTACCGACGCTGAGGGAGCCTTCGTGATCAAGAGCTACTCACCGCACGCACCCGAAGATCTCGTTGCCGAGGCGCCCGTGACCAGTGCCGACGAGGTGGCCAAGGCGTTCGCCCACGCGCGCGCGGCCCAGGCCCGGTGGGGGCGCGGCCCCGCGGCCGCGCGGGCACAGGCACTGTCCGACGCTGCCGACGCCGTGGCGGCAGCCTCCGACGAACTGACCCGACTGGCGGTTCGCGAGGTCGGCAAGCCACTCGGCGAAGCGCGCGGTGAGGTAGCTCGGGCGGTGGCCATCCTTCGCTACTACGCCCAGCAGGTGTACGACCCGGTGGGCGCGATGCACGAACCGTCGAGCCTCGGTCTGCTCTTCACCCGGCGTCGACCGCTCGGCGTCGCCGGGCTCATCACCCCCTGGAACTTCCCGATCGCCATCCCGCTGTGGAAGGCCGCACCGGCATTGGCGTTCGGCAACGCCGTTGTCCTCAAGCCGTCGCCGGACGCGACGGCGACGGCGCTGCGGCTGGCCACCCTGCTCGACGAGGTCCTGCCCGGAGGGCTGTTCACGGTCCTTCCCGGTGACGGCGACACCGGTCGGGCGATCGTGGCCGAGGCCGACGTGGTGTCGTTCACCGGATCCACGGCGGTCGGTGGCGACGTGGTGCGCTCGGCCGCGGCCCGCGGGGTGCGGGTACAGGCGGAGATGGGCGGCCAGAACCCGGCGATCGTCCTGCCCGACGCCGACGTGGAGTCCACCGCCAGGCAGATCGCCGCGGCCGCGATGGGATTCGCCGGTCAGAAGTGCACGGCGACCAAGCGGGTGATCGTCGTGGGGGACGCCGCGCCGTTGCGGGACGCGCTCGTCGCGGCGATCGAGGCGCTGGGGTTCGGCGACCCCGCGCAGGTGACGACCGCGGTGGGGCCGGTCATCACCGAAGCCGCCCGGGACAAGGTGTTGGCCGCCGCCGGCAGCGCGACCGCGGCCGGGGCCCGTCTCCTGACCGGCGGCACGGCGACCGACGACCCCGGCTGGTTCGTCCGTCCCACCCTGCTCGAGGACGTCCCCGCCGACCACCCGCTGGCGTGCGACGAGGTGTTCGGGCCGATCGCCACGCTGCACACGGTGCGTACGCTCGAGGAAGCGGTGGCGGTGGCCAACAATGTTCCACAGGGACTCGCCGCCGGCGTGTACACGCGCGATCTCACCGCCGCGCTCGCCACGGCGGACGCGTTGGAGGCCGGCCTGGTGAAGGTCAACGCACCGACCACCGGGGTCGACTTCTACCTGCCGTTCGGCGGCGAAAAGGCATCCAGCGTGGGCGGCCGCGAGCAGGGCAAGGCCGCGCAGGACTTCTTCACCTCGCTCCACACTGTGACCCTGGCTCCCGGCGAAGGAGCCTGATGCCCGGCGACGACGGCCTGGTCCTCACGGCCGAGGAGCAGTCGATGCTGGCCGGCGAGCAGGGCCCGGCCACCGCGATGTGCATGCGGCTGATCGTCGGGGTCGCGCGCGCGAACGGGGCCGAACGACTGGTGCCGATCGAGTCAGCGCACGCCGACGGCTGCCTGTACCACGGCGTGGCGGGGCTTGAGTTCACCGAGCGGCTGGTCTCCCTCGGCGCCCGGGTGCGGGTGCGCACGACGCTCAACGTCGGCTCGCTCGACCTGCTGCATCCCGGACTGGTACGCGCCGACGCCGAGGTGGCCGAGAACGGCCGGCGCCTGATGGACGCGCACGTGGCCCTCGGCTGCGAGCCGATCTGGTCGTGCGCGCCGTACCAGTCCGGCCACCGCCCGACAGAAGGCAGCCACGTGGCCTGGGCGGAGTCAAACGCCATCGCCTTCGTCAACTCGGTACTCGGGGCGCGCACGGACCGGTACGGCGACTTCATCGACATCGCCGCCGGCGTTGCCGGCCGGGTCCCCTACTCGGGCCTGCACCTGAAGCGAAACCGCGCCGCCGCGCTGGTGCTCGACTTCTCGGCGGTCCCCGCTGCGCTGCTCGACGACGACGTCGCCTGGCCCGCGATCGGGGCGCTGCTCGGCGAGCTCGCCGGAACCCGGGTCGCGGCGCTCACCGGTCTGCCGGGCGACCTGAACGACGGCGGGGTCACCGAGGACCGGCTCAAGGCGCTCGGCGCGACCGCCGCGTCCGCCGGCGGCGTCGCGCTGTTCCACGTTGTGGGGGTGACCCCGGAGGCGCCGACGCTGGACGCGGTGCTCGGGCCGGAGGCCACCACGGTGCCGGTGACGGCACCCGACCTCAGGCGAGCGCGCGAGCGGCTGAGTACCGCCGCCACCACATCACTCGACGCCATCAGCCTCGGCACCCCGCACTTCTCGCTCGCCGAGTTCGCGGCGCTGGCACTGCAGTTGCGGGGCGGCGCGTCGTTCAGCTCGTCGGTTGACGTGTTCGTGTCGACCAGCCGGGCCGTGCTGGCCGAGGCGGAGGCACGCGGGTACGCCGACGCGGTGCGCGACGCGGGTGGCCGCATCCTCACCGACACCTGTACGTACGTGACGCCCGTGCTGCGCGACGGGATCCGCACCGTGATGACGAACTCGGGCAAGTGGGCCTGGTACGCGCCGGCGAACCTCGGCATCGACACCGTACTGGGAAGCCTGGCCGAGTGTGTCGCCTCGGCGAGAGCCGGGAGGGTGGTACGCGATGAGCGGCTGTGGGGATGATCCGGTGACGCTGTCAGGCCGCTCCCTTCACCCGGGACAGGCGAACGGCACCGTACTCGCGCTCGACGAGCCGCTCTCGTTCTGGGGCGGGGTCGACCCTTGCGGAGTAATCGTCGACGCCCACCATCCGCAACGCGGCTCCACGGTCGCCGGGCAGGTCCTCACGATGCAGGCCGGGCGCGGCTCCAGTTCCTCCACCGCAGTGCTCGCGGAGCTAATCCGGTCGGGCCACGCGCCGGCGGCCCTGCTCCTGGCCGAGTGCGACGCGATCCTGGTGATCGGGGCCCTCGTCGCCGCCGAGATCTACGACACCGCACTGCCCATCGTGCAGCTCGCCCACGACGATCTGGCACGACTGCACACCGGCACACGAGCCGCCGTCCTCGCCCACTCCGCACCCCGTGCGGCGACCATCATGGTGAAGAGCCGATGACCGCGACACTGCCGTACCTCGACGAGGCCGACATCTTCGGCCTGGTGCCGTTCGCCGATGCCGTCGCCGTACTGGCGAAGGCCCTGTCCGGCGGGCTCGATCCGCAGGCGTCCCTGCAGCGCTCCATTCACGACGTGGAGCACGGACAGTTGCTGCTGATGCCCGCCGAGACCGCGGCCGTCGTGGGCGTGAAGCTGAGCACGGTGGCTCCGGGCAACTCCGACCGCGGACTCCCCCGCGTCCAGGCGCTCTACGTGCTGTACGACCGGGTCACGCTGACCCCGGTGGCGCTGCTGGACGGCACGGCCCTGACCACGTTGCGAACCCCTGCTGTCTCCGCAGTCGCGGTGGACCACCTCGCCGCGCCCGAGACGCGGCACCTGGTCGTGTTCGGCTCCGGCCCGCAAGCGTGGGGGCATGTGGAGGCGCTGCGGGCCATTCGCCCCCTCGGCACCGTCACGGTGGTCGGCCGGGACCACGACCGCGCGGCGGCCCTGGTCGTCAGGGTCCGGGACAGCGGTCTGGACGCGCGCGTGGGCAGCCACGACGACGTCGCGGATGCGGACGTGGTGGTGTGCGCCACCACAGCCCGCCAGCCGCTGTTCGACGGCCGCCGGTTGCGCCCGGGGACCTGTGCCGTCGCGGTGGGCTCCCACGAGCCGGACGCCCGTGAACTAGACAACGCGACGATCAGTTCCGCCGAACGGGTGGTCGTCGAGTCCCACGGCGTCGCCCTGCGCGAAGCGGGTGACATCATCCAGGCCGTACGCGCCGGCGTCGTCCGCGAGGACAGCCTCATCGAGCTTCGCGACGCGGTGCACCTGGCACCCACCGCCGGTTCATCGGTCTTCAAGAGCGTCGGCATGGGCTGGCAGGACCTCGTGGTGGCCGATCTGGCCTACCAGCGCTGGACGGAGCAACGGCATGCCTGATGTGGTCATCGTCGGAGCGGGCATCGTGGGGGCCGCCTGCGCCTACTATGCCGCGCGCGAGGGACTGTCGGTGGCTGTCCTCGAGCGGGGGACGGTGGCTGGCGGCACCACAAGCCGCGGTGAGGGCAACATCCTCGTCTCGGACAAGGAACCCGGCCCCGAACTGAACCTGGCCCTGGCGTCCCGTACGCGCTGGCTGGAACTGGCCGCCGAGTTCGGCCCCGACCCGTTCGAACTCGAAGAGAAGGGTGGCCTGGTGGTGGCCACCTCGGATCCAGGAGTCGCGGCCCTGACCCGGTTCGCCGAGGGGCAACGGGCCACCGGCGTGGAGACGGTCGCGGTGCGCGCGGACCAGCTCCACGACCACGAGCCGAACCTCGCCCCGGACCTGCCCGGAGGAGTCCTCTACCCCCAGGACATGCAGGTACAGCCGGTACTGGCGGCGGTGTCACTCCTCGCGGCGGCCCGGTCCCTCGGCGCCACGGTGGTCCGCGGCGAGGAGGTCGTGGCGGCCGAACGGGGTCCGGACGGGCGCGTCACGGCGGTCCGGACGCGCACCGGCAGCTATCCCACCAACGCGGTCGTCAACGCCGCCGGAACCTGGGGTGGTCAGGTCGGCGAGCGGCTCGGCGCGCCGATCCCGATCCTCCCCCGCCGCGGGTTCATCCTGGTGACCGAGCCGCTGCCCCGGGTGGTCCGGCACAAGGTGTACTCCGCTGACTACGTCGAGAACGTCGCGTCCGACGTCGCCGGGCTGGAGACGTCCACCGTCGTCGAAGGTACCCAGGGCGGAACGGTCCTCATCGGCGCGAGCCGGGAGCGGGTCGGGTTCGACGACACCATGTCCGTGGAGGTGCTGCGGCGACTGGCCTCCCTGGCGGTACGCCTCTTCCCCTTCCTCGCCGACGTAAGGCTCATGCGGACCTATCGGGGGTTCCGCCCCTACTGCCCAGACCACCTGCCGGTCATCGGTCCAGACCCCCGGATTCCCGGGCTGTTCCACGCCTGCGGGCACGAAGGCGCCGGCATCGGTCTCGCCCCGGCGACCGGCAAGCTGATCAGCCAGATGCTGACCAACGATCAGCCGGACATCGACCCCTCGGCGTTCGCGCCATCGAGGTTCGCGCAGGTGACCGCAGAATGAGCCAGCCACACTTCTCCTTCGACGGCAGCCAGATCCCCTTCCGGCCGGGGCAGAGCGTGGGCGCCGCGTTGACCGCGGCCGGGGTGCGGTCGTGGCGCAGCACCCGACGCGCCGGCCGGCCGCGCGGGTTGTTCTGCGGTATCGGCGTGTGCTTCGACTGCCTCCTCGTCGTCGACGGGCGCCCGAACGAACGCGCCTGCCTCCGCCTCGCCGAGCCGGGCATGGAGGTCAGCACGCAGGAAGGAACCGGTCACGGTGACCTCGAAGTCTGAGCGGATGTTCGACGTGCTGGTGGTCGGCGCCGGGCCGGCCGGACTGGCCGCCGCGACCAGCGCCACCCGCGCCGGCGCGCGTACGGCCATCGTGGACGCCGGCGTGGCGCCCGGTGGCCAGTACTGGCGCCACCCGGCCCCCAGCGAGGATGGCGTGTCCGCCGCCGAGGTGGCCCACCTTCACCATGGCCTGGCGACATATCACCGTCTTGTGGCCGGACTCCGGGCCGTCGCCCAGTTCTCCGAGCACCACGTGTGGACGGTCACCCGCGACACCGACGGCTTCGTCGTGCACGTGATCGACCGGACCGGTGGGGGCGAACGAGCCGTCGAACTCCGCAGCCGTCGGCTCATCCTCGCGCCGGGGGCGTACGACCGTCAGATCCCGTTCCCCGGGTGGGATCTTCCGGGCGTCATGACGGCAGGGGGTGTGCAGGCCCTGCTCAAGGGCCACGGCGTCGTTGCCGGACCGCGGGTGCTGGTGGCCGGAACCGGCCCCTTCCTGCTTCCGGTCGCGGCCGGCCTGTCAGAGTCGGGAGCGAACGTCCTGGGCGTTCACGAGGCCGCCTCCCCGTTGGCGTGGCTGAGTGAACTCGGCGCCGTGATCCGTAATGTGAACAAGCTCGGTGAGGGTGCCAGCTACGCCCGGATGCTGGCGCGGCACCGCATCCCGGTCCATACCCGGTCCGTCGTGGTCTCCGCCCACGGCACGGACGCCGTGGAACGCGTTACCACCATGCGATTGGACCGCAAGGGCCGGGTGGTATCCGGGAGTGAGCGCACAATCGCGGTGGATGTGCTGGCCGTGGGCTGGGGTTTCACCCCGCAACTGGAACTGCCGCTGGCGCTCGGCTGCGCGACGCGCGTGGATGTCGACGGGTCACTGGTGTGCGAGGTCGACGACGAGCAGCGCTCATCGGTCGAGGGCGTCTTTGTCGCCGGCGAAGCCTGCGGCGTGGGCGGCGCCGCGCTTGCGACGGTGGAAGGCGAGATCGCCGGTACCGTCGCGGCCGGCGCCTCGTCCGTCGCACCCCGGCTGCGCCGCTCGCGGGCGGCGCTCCGCCGCTTCGCGCAGGCGATGCACCGGTCCCACCCGGTGCCCGCAGGATGGGTGGACCGGTTGTCCGACAACACGACCGTCTGTCGCTGCGAGGAGGTTTCTTTCGGGGCGCTGCGGTCCATGCAGCAGGACCTCGACGCGCACGACGGCCGGTCGGCGAAGATGCTGACCCGAGCCGGCATGGGTTACTGCCAGGCACGTACCTGCGGCTACGCCGTCGGCTGCATCCTCGGTCAAGAGGCCTCCCGCACCTCCGGCTTCGCCGAACGCCCCGTCTCATCTCCTCTCACCCTCGGCGCGTTGGCAGCGTCCTCTCCGACGGAGAGGGCGTGACAGCACGCACTGTCATCGACATCCTTGAGCTGGTTGGCCTCTGCGTGACCTGATCATCGGGGACACGCCGCCAGCCGCCTTCACAAACATCAGCTACCTGGTGATCCCGTTGGTCGCTGCGGTGGTGACGTTCTTCGTCCATCCCGTGGTACGGCGGCTGGCCTTCACGGTACTGGTCTTCGACGCCGCTGGGCTCGGGCTGTTCTGCGTCACCGGCACCCTCAAGGCCCTCGACTTCCACCTCGGTTCGCTGCAGGCGGTGTTGCTGGGGATCACCACCGCCGTTGGTGGCGGGGTGCTTCGGGACATCACCGCGCGGGACACCGACCTGCCAATGCCCGTCGTCGCCACCGGCGCAGCGGTGTTGGTGTTCCTGTTCCGCATCGTCGCCATGCTGCGCCACTGGACCGCGCCGCGCGCCTGGCAACAACCCTGCTCCACGACGTGATCGTTGTGGCTTATCGCGTCCGGCGCGATCGCACGGTGATCGTCGCGCACACGAGGCCGATCACCAGCGAGGCCACGGACAGCCCGACCGCCCACCAGACCCCCTCATCCGACTGGGTCGTAGGCGCGCGGCCCACGGCCACAGCCGCCTGCTCGGCGCCCGTCGCCGGGGGCGATGCCGGGTTCACCTCGGGCACGAGCCGGAGCACTGGCGCGGGCCGCTCCGGCTCGTCGGTACCGGGGGCTGGCTCCTGGATCCAGCGCACGACCTCGCCGTCGCTGTAGTGCTGGAGCGTCTTGAATACCAGCTGGTCGGTCGCGGGCAGTGGTCCGGCGCTCACGGAGAACTCGTCGTACTCCCCCGGCTTGATCGCCGACTGCGGGTCCGCCACAGTCCAGGTGATCTTGTCAATGACCTCGCTGATCTGCGCGCCGTGCGCCTTGATCGGCGTGGCCGGCTTCTTCTTCGTGATCTCGTAGGACCAGCCGGGGTGTGGCTTCACCGAGACCGAGGCCAGCGGGGAGTCGGTCGGGAACTGCACCTCGATCCTGGTGGTGCTCGCGTCGTCGCTTTCGGTCGGAACGCGGAACGTCAGGGCGGCGTAGCCGCCCTGACTGGCCGTGCCCGGGTTTACCGTCACGTGCGCGAACGCCGCCGTCGGAATGACGCCGACCAGGCAGGCCGCCACGCCTACGGTTACGAGGCCACGTACGGCTCGGCGAAGCATGGGCGTTCTCCAGTTTTCCATTCGTCGAGAATCATCATTCGAACAAGGCGGCTGCAGCCGCCGTACGCGTTCCGGCGCAGATACTCGCGCTAGCCGAGGCGGGCCAGCGTGGTCTTCATCAACGCCTTGACCTTCTCGTCGGAGTCGGCGCGCTTGCCCACGGACTTGATCTGGGCGTAGCCGACGTAGATGATCGCGTTCGCCTTGTGCACCACAACGGTGACCAGATCGTCGTAGGTGTCCGGGTTCACCTCTGGGGGCGAGGTGTGTACGAGATGCTGGGCGAACCCTTTCCATCCGTTGATCTCGATCGACCGGCTGCCGACCTTGTAGTCGCCCACCACGGTCGGCGGTCCGCCGAGCACGCTGAACGCCGCCGGACACTTGGTGGCCTCGGCGAGGACGGTGTTCATCGTGTCGTCGACGAGCGAGGAGTTCTGGAAGACCACCGCGCCCTGTGTGACGACCGGCAGCGACGACGGTCCCACACGCTGTGGCGCGACGATGGTCCGTCCGGTCGGATTGCCACCCACCGGCTCGATTGCCGGCTCCACATTCACCTTGACGTCCTCGGACCGTTGGACGTACGGACAGGTCGGGATGCTGTTCGGGGGCGTGTAGACGACGTGCGAGGAGTGGCCCTCGTCCTTGATCTCGGTCGCGCCTTCGCCCAGGTCACCGGGGCTGACGAGGCCGAACCGGACGGAGTCCACCGTGTAGGGCGGCTTGGCCAGGGGTGCCGGACTCCCGCTGGAGCAGCCCGCCAGGACGCCGAGGGCGAGCAAGCCGACGGCGATTGCGGTCGATCGGCTCCGGGACGCCTTCCGGTCAGCGCCTCGCATGTGTCACCAACCTTTCACCGTGCCGTGAACGGGACGCGCACGGGTGTCTCGTCGAAATCGGAGACTCGGATGTCCAGCCGCAGCACCCAGGCCCCCGGGAAGGGGATGGACATCGAGTTCGCCACGTAGTGACCGGGTTCGGCCGCGGAGACGTTGACGGGCAGTGCCGGGACCTCGCGGTCCCGTGATTCGAGCTGGCCGGAGATCTCGGGTACCGCGACCAGCGAGCCGTCCGGCCCGGTGAGGTAGATGTCGGCCACGTTGCTGCCCGACCTCGCCGGCTCGATCTTCACCTCGACCGAGCCGTCCCGCAGCCCGGCGGCCGGGCCGGCCCGGTCCACGGCGTTGGTGGGAATGGGGACGGTGGTGTGCACCGGCGGCGCGTAGCTGGTGCGGGCCGGGGCGGTGTTGACGAGGACGGCCGTGATCGACACGACTGCGACCCCGAGCAGGATCTCGCCCACGACCGAGCGGCGCAGCCGGCGCACCGCGGCGGAGGGGACGGCGTCGAGGCCGAGGGGTTCGCGGCTGCGTCGCCGTACGAACCGCCGCGCTCCGGCGGCGAGACCCACCACGGCGAGGACGGCGGCGAGCTTGCCGAGAAGCAGCCGTCCGAAGTCGGTTGCGCCGAGCGCGGCCCACGTCCCCACCTGCCGCCAGGACAGATAGACGCCGGTCGCCGCGATCATCGCGAAGCAGATCTGCGCGAGCCGGGAGAATCTCGGCAGCGCGGGCTCCAGGGTGATGACGGGGGTGGTCGCCCGCCTCCCGAGCGGGATGAGGACGCAGGCCGCGAGCGTGATCAGGCCGCCCAGCCACAGGGAAATGGCGAGTAGGTGCAGGCTGGTCGCCGGCACGGCCAGCCAGGTCTGCACGCCGGTCTGCGCATGATCCGCCAGCGTCCAGGTCAGCGTCAGGGCGACGGCGCCGACCGTGGCGACCGCGGGCAGGACGATCCGGCGGGTGGCGCCGGCCGCTCCGGCGCCGGCCGTCCCGGTGGTGGCGGCGGGAGAGCTGGGGCGTACGGCGATCCCGAAGGCCACGCCGAGGGCGAGCACGATCACCAGCCGCGCCAGCAGGGCGTGGCCCAACCGCGTGGACAGCGCCGCGCCGAGCAGGTCGGGGTCGAACACTCCGGCCAGCGATGTGCCTGCGGCGTACGGCCCCTGTACGAGCAGGACCACCACGGTGCCGGCGGCCAGCACGGCGAATCCTGACCACACGATGCGCCGGCCGCGGCGGTCGGTGCGGCCGGCGGGCCAGAGCACGGCGACGAATAGGGCGCCACCGAGGGCGAGGGCCACACCGAGAAAGGCCAGGGCGCGGCCGACCGCGTCGACGACGAGGACGGCTCGGTGGGCGTCCTGCTCCACCGGGGCGGTCGTTGCGCTCGGCTGGCCGATGCTGAAGCTGAGCGCACCCGACACCACGTGCGAGTCCGCGGAGGTGACCCGCCAGGCCAGGACGTAGGTTCCCTCGGTCAGATCCGTGGGCAGGCTGACCCGCGCCGTGTTGGCCTTCCCGTCCACGTGACCAGGGGTGCCGATCGCCAGCTTCTTCGCCGTCGTGTCGAGCAGCTGGATCGACCGCTCGTTGAAGCTGACCGCCTCGTTGAAGCGGAGCCGGACCTCAGCCGGGGGCGCGGTCAGCACCTCGCCGTCGACCGGCGAGGTCTCCAGCAGGTAGGCGTGGGCGTACGCCGGATGCGCGGTGGACGCGAGGTCCGTGACCAGGCCGCCGGTCGCGAGGAGGAGGACCACCGCCAGCCGCGTGACCAGCCGGGCCCAGCGTTGGCCTGCGGGGTACATGCTGCGCGTCATCCGACCTAGTCCGTACGCAGCTTGCTGGCCAGGGTGAACGTGCCGCCGCGGACCTGGGCGATGACGTAGTTGTCGTACCTCAGCGAGTGATCGGCGGCGAAGCGGAGCGTCCCGGTGAAGGTGGTGAAGCCTTCGAGCCGCGGGAGGTTGTCGACGACCTTCGACGGTGCGGTGTCCGCCGCCTGGCGCACCGCCTGTGCCATCGCGCGGAGCGCGTCGTAGGCCTGCATGGCGTCACGGCCCGGGTCCCGTCGGAAGCGGTCCTTGAAGCGCGCTGCCCAGTCGGCCGCTGCCGGGAGAAGCCGGGGGCCCGCGGCCGTGGTGAGGAACGCGTCCTCGGCCGCCGCGCCGGCGGCCTGTAGGAACTCGGGGCTGTCCGACTCGGAGGAGGCCATGAAATAGCCGGTGTAACCGGCCTGGCGTAGTGCGCTCACCAGTCGTCCACCTGGTTCCGCTGCCCCCGTCCAGTAGACGAAGTCCGCCTTGGCAGCGGTGACGGTGCTGACGAGCCCCGCGAGATCAGGACGGTTCGCTTCGGCGCTCTGCCTGCTCACCGTCAGGCCGTCGGCCTTGACCCTGTCGGTCACCAGGCCGGACAGCCGCTGTGACGCCGGCGAGCCGTCAGCGAGCACCACCACCCGCTGGGCGCTCCGGTAGCCCATCCAGTGCACCGCGGCCAGCGCCTCCTGATAGACCGTTCCCTCCATCGGGAACACCGACGGCAACCCGGCCTCGATCAGCCGGTCGGCGCGTGCGGAGGAGACCAGGAACGGCGTGCCCTCCGCGGCCACGGCGTTCGCCGCCGCCACCGCCGCGTTCTCACACAGCCCGCCGACCACCCCCGCGACGCTCTTGGCGGCCAGCCGCGTCGCCCCCTGCTCGCCGGTCGCCGGCGCGCAGCCGCCGTCCTCGACGGCCAACTTCACCTGCCGCCCCAGCACCCCGCCCTGGTCGTTTAGCTCAGCGGCAGCCAGCTGCGCCCCGTCGACGAGGTCTTGCCCACGCTCAGCCATGTCGCCTGACAGCGGCGCCAGCACCCCGAACGTGATCTCGCCCCGCAGCCTCGCGGCGCCCCCGCCCTCGTCAGAGGCAGAGCACGCGGCGAGCAGACCGCTCACCACCAGCGCGGCCGCGCCCAGCGCGAGCACGCGCACGGCACCTCTGCGTCGCACCGATCTACCTCCATGTCCGTCACCATCGAAAGCCGGCCCGGGCGCAGCGGTCGCCACGCTCGGGCCGGTGCTTTCGCTCAGACGGTTACTTGTCGCACGAGTTCCAACAGATCTTCTCGTCCGGCGCGCCGGCCAGTTTGCCGTCGAACCGCAGGACGTCGACACCCCGGCTGTAGTCCGCGACGTAGACCAGCCCGTTGTGCCAGTAGACGGCCGACGCCGAACCACCGGTCACGCCCTGCCCCGACGGCACGCGGAAATAGCCGACCTGGGTCGGGTTCCTCGGATCCGACACGTCGATGAAGCGGGTGCCCTGCCCGTACCACCCCTGCGCCACGATGTTGCCGTTCACCGTGAACCAGTGCGCGGAGCAGCTACCGGTGGTGGCCGATCCCTCCTTGCCCCACGGCGACCAGTGGCTGATCAGTTCCAGCCGGAACGGATCCTCCGGCGTGGAACGCCAGCCCTCGCCGTCGTAGCTGCCCTTCAACGAGGCGATCTTGAACTCCCCCGCCCGTGAGCAGGTCGTGATGTTCTCGTTGGTGATGTAGAGCAGCTCGCCCTTGTCGAAGGCGCCGACCTTCTCCGTGTTGTGGTACGCGTTATGGTCGAAGAAGTCGAAGAAGGCGGTGCCCTCCGGGTTGGTGGCGACGACGGTCCCGCCCGCGTACGGCACCGGGTCGTACGCCGTCGCGACGCGGTTGCGCTTCTGCACCGGGTCGTAGTGGTTGCCCTCGGTCCAGTAGCCGCGCACGCCACCCTCACCGGAGGCCCAGGCGATGCCGTCCTTGTCGACGTCAACGCTGTGCACGTAGTCGGTGACCCCGTCGTGCCGACCGAGATCGACCGCCTGGTCGAAGGTGTACGGGTGCTTGATGTCGTGGATGTCGGTCACCCGCACCGGCACGCCTTTCCAGGAGGGGTCCTGGCCTGGCGTCCCCGTGTTGGCCGGACCGACCGACCACAGGTACTTGCAGTCATTGATGCAGGTGGCCGTGTGCCCGGCCGGAATCGGGTGGAAGGTGACGATTTCCGGCTTCCAAGGATTCTTGACGTCGACGATGTAGACGCCGGACTGACCGGTCGAGACGGTGCCGCCGAAGCCGCGCGGGTCCCGGATGAGGAAGACCAGCTTGCGCTTCGGGTCGACGGTCATGTTCTCGCCTTCCCAGAACCTGTCCTGGGTGTCCCCCGGCAGGCGCAGCTCGGCCGCCGTGATCTTCGAGACCAGGGCCGGGTGCTCGGGGTCCTTCAGCGACCAGACGGCGAGGCCGCCGGTGCCGTTGGCGAACATGAAGTCGTAGCCGTACTTGTCGTAGTTGATGAAGTTCAGCGCCGAGTAGCCGCTGACTCCCCTGACGTTGTCGATGAACGTGACGTTGCCCGCGACGGCGGTCGTCGGAACATTGTGGACATCGTCGATGGCCGGACCGCCATGGGCGGAGTTGTCCGACGGACCCGAGTCTGGCGGCTCGTAGGCGGACGCGGCGCCGGCTCCATACAGCTGCACTACGACAGCCGTCGCCAGAGCGACCGCACCCGCCACGAGGGGTTTCGTTCTCACCGCATTCTCCCTTGGCATCTCCCTTGGCGACCCTCAGCGCAGGTTGGGGACCGCGCGGCCGAAGAGCGTACGTGGCATGACACTAAAGACGGCACGAGCGGACCGTCATGGTGCAGGTGTCGAGAAGGCCGCCGTACGGCTCCGTCAATCGTCGTGATCATGCGGGGCAGCACGTCGGTGGCCCGGCGTTGCTGGTGCGCGAGACGAAGGACTCGGTCGAGGGCGACCCAACCGGTTCCTCCGTTGCCTGCACCAGCGCCTGACCCACCCGCCAGCTCTACGACGAATCCACGGCCTTCCCGACCCGAGTCGAGGCCTCCGCTTGACCGGAAGGGAGATCGGAGGGTCTCGGCTGGACCTGCCGGAACTGCCGCGACCCACCGAACGGGCGCCCTGCAGATGACCGGCTGCCTTGCAATAGTCGAAGACGAGCCGGAGTGCGGTAACGCAGCCTGTCATTGCGGCTCCCGTGGATGGTGCAGGCATGACGGCTCCCACCCTTGCCGGTTTCGACGCCTCCACCCCAATCGCAGAGCGTCAACTGGCGCATGTACCGCGCGTGGCCGGGCCGTTAGCTCAAGATTCGTTCAAGAATAGTCGGCATTGATGATTGATGACCGGATTCTGTTGGGAGGATGACGACTGTTGTCGCGTTCATGTCCAGAGAATGGATGCTGTTGATGAGTCGCATGAAGACGGTCCTTGTGGGCCTTTCACCCCTCCGGCGCGCTTGGAGCCGGCGGATCCGGTCCGGGCTCCTCGCCCTTGCGGTCACGGCCGTCACCGTGTTCGCTACCTCGACGCCGAGCATGGCCAGCGGTGACCTCTACTTCGTTGCATGTGAAAGCTCAAACGCGTCCTGTCAAACCGGCGTGAAGGTCGCGTACCCGGCCGGCGTGTGCACTACCGCGTCGGCGTACTACGGCTCCACTATTGTCTGCGTCGACTACTACGGTGACTACGTGTACGTCAAGGACAACCACGCCGACGGCTTCGCAGCGATGGCGTACATCGAAAGCGAATTCGGCGTGCGAGACCGGTACTGCCGTAACCCTCATACCGCTGGCACCTGGGCGAGGTGCAACTTCGACTGGAGCGAGTCCGGCAGGAAAGAGGTGAGTGGTGGCATTCTTCAGAACTATGCCACCATGCCGCTCGACTACCTGTGGTCGTTTTCCAACAACTAATGTGGTGGCCCGCAGCGCGGCCAATTCCGGTTGAAAACCAGCGCCTCGTCATGCAGCCTAGAACGGGTAATCCGGGTGCCGGATTTGGATCCAACGGCGAATCCCAGATCCATTCTGGACGCTGTTGGCGAATCCCCTGGGCATGACCGCTGCCCGGCATGATCGACACGATCATGCCGGGCAGCGGTGTCTGTGGGGGTGCGATGTCGTTGCGCCCGACCGGCGCCGGCAGATCGTTCGAGAGAGTACGCGGGACGGGGCTGTCGTCGGCGGCCTCGTCAGGGTTCCCCAACCCGCGTCGACAAGACGGCGGGTTGCCGCGATCCATGCTTCCACCGCTTGCCGGGTTGGGCCTGGCGGAACGCGGCTGGCCGCCGTGGCGAGATCGCCACGACGGCCAGCCGGTTCACGTGCGGCTACTGGCAGGAGCCGCGTAGACACTTGCTCCAGATGGTGTAGGTCCCGCTCACTCCACCTCCCGAAATGCCCCGGTTGTCGGTGCCGATCAACCCACCCGCGGGGTTGGTGCCGACCGAGACGTCCCAGTCGTCCGGATCAATCTTGCCGGTCTTCTCGTCGATGCCGTAACCGCCACCCCATCGACCGATGCTGCCCGAGACGCTGGTGTCGTGGCGCCCGTGGGACCGGTGGGAGTAGGAGATGGTCGGGAACACCGAGCCGATGCCGGGCGTGGCCGGGTTGCTGTTGAACGATCCGTTCACGCTGACCTTGCCGTTCTGGAACTTGATCTTCCCGCACACTCCTACGCAGAGCGTCCAACTGATGCCCACGTGCTTGTAGAGATGGTCGTAGAGGCCACCATGTCGCGGAATCGGATCCTTGCCGCAGATGCTGGTGTAGCCGGCGTACCGGGCCATGCAGTGCATCCACTGGTCCTTCTTGGCCTTCAGCGCGGCCAGCCGGGCCCGTTTCGCGGCCTCCTCCCGGGCTTTCTTGGCCGCGTACTCGCGGGCCAGCCGCCGCGCCTCGGCCGCCTTCTTCTGGTCGTACATGTGCAGGTAGGCAGGCGAGATCTTCTTGCGCTTCGGGTGGTAGTGGTGGTTGCCGCTGCCGCCGTACTCGCAGCCGTCGCAGAAGTGCGAGCCGCCCGAGCCCGAGGACTTCTTCTTCGTCGACTTCTTCTTCTTGGGCTTGCTCTTGTGGGCGTTCGGGGTGTCGTAGCCGCCACAGGCGTCGCAGTAGTGGCCGCCGACCGGGTCGTACGACCAGCGACCGTCCGGGTCGCTCTCGGTCATCGGGGTGTTGTTGGCGTAGGCGTACCCGTTCATCTGCTGCGGTTCGTTGTGGTTGATCAGCGGATCGACCGAGATGAACCGTCCGGTCACCGGGTCGTACTCCCGGGCGCCGAGCTGGGTCAGTCCGGTCGGGTCGACGGTGCCGCCGACGAAGCCCTTCTCGGTCGGCCAGCTCGGAATGGCCCCCCGCAGCTTGCCGAAGGGCAGGTAACGGCGCTGGATGACAGCGAGGTCACCAGCGTCGATGGACAGTTGTGCGGTGCCGTGCCGGTCGGCGGCCTCGAAGGTGAGGCCGGCGGCGGTCCGCACCGCGGTGACGGAGCCGAGCGGGTAGTAGCGGGTGGCGGACACCGCCCCGGTCGCCTTCGTCAACTTCAGCTCGGTGCCGCCGAGGTAGAGGGTGACCGCGTTCGCGTCCCGGCGGATCAGCCGGTTGCCGTCCGCGTCGTACAGGTAGTCGGTGGTCTTGCCGCCCTCGGTCACCGAGGCCAGCAGGCCCTCGGGGTCCCAGGTCAGGATCTGCGCCGAGCCGGCCACATTCCGGCCGACGGTGTTGCCGGTGCTGTCGTAGCTGAACGAGTTGGTCTGCCCCGCGGTAGCCACCGCGGACAGCGCGTGCGGCTGCGGTGAGCCGGCTGTCGGGTAGGTCGAGGTGCTGGTCACCCCGGCGCCGGTGGTGGTGTCGTAGTTGGTTTCCGTGAGCCGGTTGCCCGTCTTGTCGTACGTCCAGGACTGCCAGTACGGGGCCGGCCCACCCAGCACCGACGGGCTCGGGGCGGCGGCGCAGTTGTCCGTCGCCGTCCAGGCCCGGGTCAGGCGACGCAGGTAGTCGTAGCTGAAGCACTGGGTGTCGGCCGTCCCGCCGAGCGGCGTGTCGGCGATCCGGGTGACGTTGCCGGCGGGGTCGTAGCTGTAGTTGACGTCGGCCAGGTGCGTCGGGGAGACCGTGCGGTCCACCAGGGAGCGGGTCAACCGGCGGGTCGCGTCGTCGTAGAAGAAGGTCTGGGCGACCTGCTTCCCGGCAACCGCCTGCAGGGTGTACTGCGCCGGCTCGTCGTAGGGGGTGTAGCTGGCCGCCGTCAGCATGGTCGCCAGCCCGGTCTGGGCGGTCTGCAACCGGCCGTCACCGTCGTAGCCGTACCGCAGGGTCTCCGCGGCAAGTCCTCCGGCAGCCGGGTAGGAGGCGGACAGCGGCAGCCCGGTGGCCGTGTAGCCGGTGTTCACCCGGTAGCTGCCGGCCAGGTTGCCCTCGCTGGCCGGGACGGTGACCGTGCTGCCGAGCGAACGGTAGCGCAGATCGTAGCCGTTGACCGCGGTGGTGTAGGCGTTGCCGTTCACGTACCGGGTCGCCGTCGCCGGCTGGCCCTTCACCACCGCACCGCTGGCCAGGGTGTCGTACGTCCAGGCGGCCCGCTTCGGTCCGGCGGTCGACCCCTCGTAGAGGCCGGTCCGGCGGCCCAGGCCGTCGTAGCTGTACGCCAGGGTGGTGCCGCGGGCGTCGGTCTCGGTGAGCAGCTGGTCGGCGTTGTCGTAGGTGTAGGTGGTGGTTCCCTTGTCCGGGTCGTCGTCGCGCACCTTGCGCCCGCGCAGGTCGTAGGCGTACCGCCAGACGTTGCCCGCCGCGTCGGTGACCGTCGCCAGGTCACCCGAGCGGGTGTAGGTGTAGGTGGTGGCGTCGTAGCTGCCGGTGGGCGACCCCGAGGTGTACTGGCGAAGCTCGATGGTCTGCCCATGGGCGTCGGTGATCGTGGTCGTCGGGGGGTCGCCGGCCGGCGGGTCCACGGTGGTTCGGTCGCCGCCGTAGCTGGTGGTGGTACGCCACTTCTCGACGCCGTAGGAGAGCAGGATCTGGTTGGTCTCCCGCTCGTCGCCGTCCTGCACGAAGCGGGTCTGCGCGGGCACGGCGTTGTCGGCGACGGTCAGCAGGGTGGTGCCGGCGGCCGCGCTGTTCCAGTACGGCGCGTTGGTCTTCACCGTCTGGCCACGGGAGTCGTAGAAGGTGTCGGTGACCACCCGGCCGCCGCCGGAGGCCGGCTCCTGGGTCTGCCGCGGCCGCAGCCGGCCGTCGTAGAAAGCGTACGCCGGGTCGTAGCCGCCGTCGTCGCGCAGGCTCTGCGTGGTCACGACGTTCGGTCCCGAGGCCTGCACCAGGTAGGAGAACTTCAGGTTCGCCGGCTCACCGCCGGACTTGGACTGGTCGGTCAGCCAGACCGCGGTGAGCCGGCCGAGCGGGTCGTAGATCAGGTCGGTACGGCGAAGGTTGGCGTCGACCGTGGCGACCTGCGCGCCCCAGGCCGGCTCCAGCGTGGTGGTCGTCGTGTGTCCGAGCGCGTTGGTGACGGCGACGCCGGTGGTCGGCCCGCCACTGGCCGGGGTGTACGCCGTGCTGGTCTTCCGGTTCAGCGCGTCGTACGAGGTCAGCGGCCGGCCGTAGCTGTCGTAACTGGCCCGGGTCACCTGCGCGTAGGTCGGGGTGCCGCCCGCATAGTCGACGAGCTCCTGGGTCAGTGTCTCGTCGCCCCGGGTCGGCGCGGTGCCGAAGGTGGTGGAGCCGTCGTAGAAGGTCCGGACGTCGGAGAGCACGTCCGCCGGACGGGACGGGCTCACCGAACAGTTCACCGAGACCCGCTCGACGCGCACCTCGTAGTCGACCATCCAGGCCCCGGTGTTGCGGGCGTAGGTGGTCCGGTTGCACTCGTCGTCGGCGCTCGTCGACGTGTCGCCCAGGTCGCTGACCTGGGTCGGCAGGCCGTACGAGTCGAAGCTGGTCCGGGTCTCGGTGCGCCGGTACCCGGAGGCCAACGCGATCCGGTTGCGTTTCTTGGCCACTCCGGTCAGGTATGCCCTGGTGGACCCGTGGGTGGCGGTGGCGGCCGAGATCCACGGATCGTCGATCTCACCGTCCAGTTCGCCGCCGCCGACCCCGTTGTAGGTGATCGACTCCCGGACGAACCCGGCGAGCGCCGGGTGGTCGGCCACCCCGACCCCCTCGGAGTCGGTCACCGAGACGCTGCGGGCGCCGCTGGTCAACTTGTCGCCGTCCATGCCCCGCAGGTAGAGCGTCTCGCGCTGGGAGCGCACCTCGCCCGACGCGCCGTGGGTGACCCGGACCCGGCCGTACCCGCGCCATTCGCTCCAGGTGCGGTACTTGGCCGGGGTGAGCTCGTTGTCGTCGTGGTGCCAGGCCCCGCCGCCGAGGTACTCGTAGTCGGTCTCCTCGATCCCGGCGATGCCGGACTGGTCGTCGGAGAGGACCTGGATCGGGACGTACTTGTGGAACCAGTCGAGCTGGGGCGCCGTGGCGCCCTCCGGCGTCCAGTACTGGGGGAAGCACCGGCTGGTGTTCGAGTCCGGGGTCGGCGGCGCCGCCCGGGTGCACTCCTTGGCCGAGTAGTTGACCCGCACGTGCCCGCCCGACTCGTCGTACACGTCGGTGACCCGCCACTTGTACATCGGGGGGATGCCCTCCTGCGCATCCACTCGATTTTCTAGCTGGGTGCCCTCGAAGGTGACGGCCGGCAGGGCGATGCTGCCGCCCACCTTGCCGGTGTCGGTGATGGAGGCCAGCCACAGCGCCGGCGAGGTGCCGTCGCCGGGGTCGCGGAACTGGTAGCCCAGGGTCCAGGTGTCGACGTCACGGTAGGTGGTCCCGGAGACCCACAGCCGGGTGGTGACGCTGGCCAGCCGCTTGCGCGTCCAGAACGTCGGGGCGAACAGGTTGGTGCAGGTCGCGCCCGCAGCGCAGGCCAGGTCGTACGGTACGTCGGGCCAGTTCTTCGCGGTGTCCTTGGTGATCGCACCGGTGCCGCAGGTCGCACCCGCCGCGCACCGCTCCTCGACGCCGAAGTCGACCCGCATCGGCGCCGGCGCCGAATACATGGTGTCGGAGCGCTGGCCGTAGTCGACCCGGGTCAGGTAGCCGCCACGGTGGTAAGCGGTCCCGGCCGACGCGGTCAGGTTACGACCGTAGTAGTTGGTCTCGGTGGTGTAGAAGTACGACATGGCGTTGCCGTCCGGGTCGACCACGTAGTCGAGGTTCCACCGCCAGGCCTGGTCGCAGTAGGACGTCGCGAAGGTCGAGGCGTGGCAGGGCTCCCCGGTGTCGTTGCCGAAAACCGGCGCGGTCCACGCCGAGTTCGTCACCTCGTTGCCGGTGGTCCAGCCGGGCAACCGGTTGAGCCCGAAGAAGTACTGGGTGCCGTCGCGGCTGGTGACCTTCCAGTACTCACCGTCGTTGTCGCCGTTCGTGGCACCGCTCAACCGCTCCACCCGGGAGCCGTCATCGTTGCGCAGCCGCCAAGCGCCCGTGGTGTCGTCCTTGACCAGTTCGATGGTGCGGCCGCTCAGGGTGAGGAACGCGTTGTCGGTCTCCCAGCACAGGTCGTACGGCTTCGGAGTGGTCGTCACGTCGTCCGAGCACGACTTGTACCGCCGCTCGACGAAACCCTCGTTGAGGTCCCAGCCCTCGCCCACCCACGACGCCTGGTTGTTGGTGCCGGCGGTCCGGCCGTCCACGCTGCCCGAGGAGTAGGAAATGTTCAGGTCGGGCTCCGGGCCGCCGAATGCTGGCGGTCCGTCCATCGGGTACGTCCAGTTGAAGTCGCCGGACGAACCGCCGGCCTCCCAGGATGCCGAGGCGGCCAGCGAGGTCGCCGAGTAGCTGCCGGCGCTGCCGGCCGGTGCCGCGGTGACCGCCAGCAGGGTCGCCGTCGCACCGAGGGAAATGTCGGCGGTGAGTTTTCCGGCCCGAACCGCGTTCTGGGTCGGCAGCGCCCGCTCGGCTCGGCACTCCGGGCGTTGCGGGCTGGTCAGCGCGCATTCCGGCAGCTGCACGAGGTGAAGCCGGGACGCCCAGTCCCCGCCGAAGGCGGCGCGGAACGAGGAGTAGTCGACTTCGACCGACACCCGGCCGGCGCGTGCCGCCCCGACGGTGACCAGCAGGCCGGCCACGCCGGCCCGCTCGGTGGTCGGCCGGTCGAGCACCTGGACCCGGACCC
>NZ_JAPDPH010000520.1 GCF_026013475.1 Micromonospora yasonensis
ACCCCCGACGCCATCCACGCCACCCACACCGCCCTCACCGACCACGGCCTCACCGCCCGAATCATCCCCGTCACCTACGCCAGCCACTGCCCCCACGTGGAACCGCTCCACACCCAACTCACCGCCGTCACCATCGACCCACACGCCGCCAGCACCGCCTTCTACAGCAGCACCCGCCAACAGACCATCCCCGGCACCGAC
>NZ_JAPDPH010000521.1 GCF_026013475.1 Micromonospora yasonensis
TTCCGAGCCGGGGATGGTCTGTTGGCGGGTGCTGCTGTAGAAGGCGGTGCTGGCGGCGTGTGGGTCGATGGTGACGCCGGTGAGTTCGGCGTGCAGCGGTTCGACGTGGGGGCAGTGGCTGGCGTAGCTGACCGGAACGATTCGGGCGGTGAGGCCGTGGTCGGTGAGGGCGGTGTGGGCGGACTGGATGGCTTCGGGGGC
>NZ_JAPDPH010000053.1 GCF_026013475.1 Micromonospora yasonensis
GCCGCGGGACTGGTCGCCACCGGCAGCCACATCGTCGCGGTCGCCGTCGACCGGCCACCGACGCCCGGCCGCAACTGGGTCTACTATCCGGACCCCGACGTGCCCTTCCACCGGGTGACCCACCTGTCCAACTACTCCCCCCACGTCACCCCTCGGCCCGGGCAGACCCTGCTGCTCACCGAGACCTCCACCTCGGCCCACCGGCCGGTCCCGGCCGACACCATCGCCGCCCGGGTGCTCGCCGGTCTCCGTCGGGTCGGCCTGATCGAGGACCGCGACCGGGTGCTGGGCGTCTGGCGGTCCACCCACCGCCGGACGTACCCCGTCCCCACCCTCGGCCGGGACGCCGCGCTGGACGTCGTGCAACGCTGGCTGGCCGGGCGGGACATCGTCTCCACCGGCCGCTTCGGCGGGTGGCGGTACGAGGAGGGCAACATGGACCACGCCGTGGCGGCCGGCTTCCGGTTCGCCGACCGGGTGGCCACCGGAGCGAGCCGGGAGGCGACCCGATGAGGCTGAGAATGGGCGGCCAGGAGTACGACCTCACCCACCGGGCTCTGGTCATGGGCATCCTGAACCGTACCCGCGATTCCTTCTACGACGCCGGACGGCACTACGACCTGGACGCGCTGCTGTGCCGCGCCGCGGAGCTCGTCGCCGGCGGCGCCGACGTGCTCGATGTCGGCGCCCGGGCCGGCGGCGTCGGCGTCCGGGAGGTCACCGTCGAGCAGGAGCGGGACCTGGTCGTCGAGACCGTCGTCGCGCTGCGGGAGCGCTTCGACGTCCCGGTGTCCGTCGACACCCGCCACGGTGCCGTGGCGGCGGCCGCGTTCGCCGCGGGAGCGGCCCTGGGCAACGACATGAGCGGCTTCCGCGACCCGGACTACCTCCCGGCGGTGGCCGCCGCGGACGCCGCCGCAGTGGCCACCCACATCCGGCTGCCACCCGGCGTCCCGGATCCCGATCCGGTCTACCACAACGTGGTGACGGACGTCCGGACGGCGCTGGCCGGGCTCGTCGACCGGGCGCTGCGGGCCGGCGTCCATCCGGACTCCGTCATCGTCGACCCCGGACTGGACCTCGGCAAGACCTGGCAGCAGTCGGTGGAGCTGCTCGCCGGCACGGACCGGTTCACCACGTTGGGCCGTCCGGTCCTGGTCGCCGCGTCGCACAAGATCTTCCTCGGCCGCCTGCTGGGTCTGGACAAGGACGAACGGGCCCCGGCCACCGTCGCGGCCTGCGCCCTCGGCGTCCACCTGGGGGCCCGGGTGGTCCGGGTGCACGACGCGGCGGGTGCGCGGCAGGCCGTGGATCTCGCGACCGCGCTCGTTCGCGCATCGGCCTGAACTCGTGTCCCAGGCGCTCCGTCACCGCTGGTCGGAATGCCGGCCGCCGGAGCGGGTAGGGATCAACCCATGACGAATCCGATCCAGCTGCAGAAGTACCTCCGCGGTATCGACTATCCGGTCGACAAGCGGACGCTGGTGCGGCATGCCCGGGACAACGGCGCGGACGCCACGGCGATCCGTACGCTGGAGAGCCTGCCGGCGGACCGCTTCAACTCACCGAACGACGTCAGCGAGGCGTTCGGACACCGTTGACGCCGGTTCACGCCGGCGTTGCCGGGGCGTGCTCGCGCTGCGGCACCACCGTGTACTTCGGGTCCGCCGCCGACGCGGTGCCCGCATGGAAGTAGCCGAACTTGGTCAGTGCGGACTCGGCGGCCAACGCCAGTCCCCCGGCCACACCCAGCGTGCGGCTCCGCCGGACCGCCGACGCCGTCAGCAGCGCGATCCCCGCCCCCGCACACCAGCGGGAGGCCCGGAGCAGCCGACCCGAACGGCCCTTGGTCAGCGGCTCGGCCAGCATGCCGAGGCGGCGGTGGACGGCCCGGTCGAGGAGCTGCGCCGCGACCGACCCGGCGATGCCCGCGATCCGGGCCGGCGCCGCCTCGCTCGTCGGGGAGGCCGCGGCCACCAGGCCACCGGCCGCGGCGAGGGCGCTCGCGCCGAACAGGTACGGCAGTTCCCGGTACGCGCCGTGCCAGGCGGGTACGGCGGTGTTGGCGATCAGGGCACCGGTGTACGTGGTCACCGCAGGTGCGATGGCCGTGGCGGCCAGCCTGCTGGGCCGGGCCAGCCGCCCGACCAGGTCCGCCCAACGGCGGGGCAGCAGGCCCGACACCTCGTCGAGCGCGGCGACCGCCACCAGCGGGCTGAGGCCGCTGAGCAGCCAGGTGCCGATCGACATCGGTGAGGTCGGCTTGACGACGCGCAGCATGTGCACGAAGCGCTCGGGCTTGCCGAGATCGGCGATCAGGACGGCGAGCGACAGCCCGGTCGCACCGGCGGAGACGAGCCGGGCGGCGCGGCGCATGTCCGGTCGTCCGGTGAGGTCGGCGCCGGCAGCCAGCAGGGTGGCACCTCCGGCGGCCCCGCCGAGGAAGAGGTAGCCGGCGATGTTGTGGGCCTTCCACACGGGCGGCTTGATGACCGCCCGACCGTAGTAGGACCGGAACTCGGCCGGCGGCACGACCTCGCCGCCGCGGCCCGGGCGTCGGCCGCCTCGCGAGCCGATCAGCGCGTCTCGTCCCGGCGCGACCCGGTGCAGCCCGTCCCGGCGTACCTCGGTGCCGGACGGCGGCCCGGCGGTCACCGGCGGGCTCCCGCGAACGCCGCCAGCGCGGTGGCCGCCACCCCGACCGCCGCGATCACGGCGTGCCGCCACATCGCCGGCAGGTCCCGGGTCGTCACGACCGGGTCGGGCGGGAAGCCGTACACCTCGGGCTCGTCGAGCAGCAGGAAGAACGCTCCCGTGCCGCCGACGCCGTCGTCCGGGTCGGCACCGTACAGCCGGGCCTCGACCACCCCGGCGTCGTGCAGTTGTTCGACGCGGTGGGCGGCGCGCTCGCGCAGCTCGTCCACGGGGCCGAACTGGATGGAATCGGTGGGGCACGCCTTCGAACAGGCGGGCTCCTGCCCGACGGACAGCCGGTCGTAGCACAGGGTGCACTTCCACACGCGGCCGTCGTCCTTGCGCTGGTCGATCACCCCGTACGGGCAGGCGGGCACGCAGTAACCGCAGCCGTTGCAGATGTCCTCCTGCACCACCACGGTGCCGAACTCGGTCCGGAACAAGCTGCCGGTGGGGCACACGTCCAGGCAGGCGGCGTGCGTGCAGTGCTTGCACACGTCGCTGGCCATAAGCCAGCGCAACTCGGTGCGCCCGTCCGCGGTGACCGGCTGCGCGGGTCCACCGTCCGGGCTCGGCCCGAGTCGGGTCGCGCCGGTCTCGGAGCCGAGCCGGGCGCCGTGCTGGTCGCCGAGTCCGGCCGCGACGACCTGCGCGTTGCGGGCCGCCGAGGACGGTCCGACCGGCATGAGGGCGACGGCGTTGTTCTGCCGGCCGAGCGGGCGGTCCTGCTCGATGAAGGCCACGTGCCGCCAGGTGTCGGCGCCCAGCATGCCGGTGTTGTCGTACGACATGCCGAGCAGCGAGAGACCGTCGTCCGGGATGAGATTCCATTCCTTGCAGGCCACCTCGCACGCCTTGCAGCCGATGCACACCGAGGTGTCGGTGAAGAACCCCATCCGTGGTGGCGGCTGCGGGTAGCCCGAGTCCCGGGCCGGGTCCTCGCGCCCCTCCAGCAGGTTGTCGGTCATCCGGATTTACCGAGCCTCTCGGTGGTGCGGTGTGTCGTGCCGGTCGTGGCGCTGATGCCCGCCCGCCGCTGGTACTCCTCGACCAGCCGCCGGCGGTCGGGGCCCCGGGGTCGGCGGCCCGGCCGGATGTCGCAGGTCAGGGCCTTGACCTCCTGGATGTGCACGTCGGGGTCGAGGGCCATGTGGGTGAGGTCGTTGGCGGAGTCGCCGGTGGTGATGCCGTTGCGCCCCCAGTGGTACGGCAGCCCGACCTGGTGGACGATCCGGTCGTGCACGCGTACCGGCACCATCCGGTCGGTGACCAGGACCCGGGCCTCGATGGCGGCGCGGGCGGTGACGATGGTCGCCCAGCCGAGGTGGTCCAGCCCGGCCGTGTCGGCCAGCTCCGGGGAGACCTCGCAGAACATCTCGGGTTGCAGCTCGGACAGGTACGGCAGCCACCGGCTCATCCCGCCGGCCGTGTGGTGCTCGGTGAGCCGGTACGTGGTCAGCACGTACGGGAAGACCGCACTGCCGGGCTCGCCGCCGCTGGCGGTGGTACGGGTCGACGTCGCGCCACCGGCTCAGCTGCCTTGCCGGGTTTCGCTGCTGTCCGTAGAGCAGGTTCGGTACCGGCGACTCCTGCGGCTCGTAGTGCGTCGGCAGCGGCCCGTCGGACAGCCCCGCGGGCACGTAGAGCCAGCCTTTCCCGTCCGCCTGCATGATGAACGGGTCGATGCCGGACAGGGCGTCCTGCCGCTTCGCGCCCTCGGGCGGCCGGTAGTCCGGCGGCTTCGTCGGCTGGAAGTCCGGTACGTCGTGGCCGGTCCACTTCCCCTTCTCGGCGTCCCACCACACGTACGCCTTCCGCTCGCTCCACGGCCGGCCCTCCGGGTCGGCGGAGGCGCGGTTGTACAGCAGGCGGCGGTTCGCCGGCCAGGCCCAGCCCCACTCGGGCGCCACCCAGTTCTGCTCGGTGTGCGGCTTGCGCCGGGCCGTCTGGTTCACCCCGTCGGCGTACGCGCCGCAGTAGATCCAGCAGCCGCAGGCGGTGGAGCCGTCGTCGGAGAGTTACTCGTACGTCGACAGGCAGGAACCGTCCGCCTGCCGGCCGTTGATCTCCTGCAGCACCTCCTCGGCGCTGGGCTCCTGCTGCGCGCCGGAGGTGGAGTAGCTCCAGTTCAGGTCGAGGACGGGGCGGTCCCGCTCCGCGGTCGAACCGGCCAGCTTCGCCCGGATCCGCCGGCCCAGGTGGTACCAGAACCACAGGTCGCTGCGGGCGTCGCCGGGCGGGTCCACCGCCTTGTGGTGCCACTGCAGCATCCGCTGGGTGTTGGTGAAGCTGCCGTCCTTCTCGGTGTGCGCGGCCGCGGGCAGGAAGAAGACCTCCGTCCCGATGGCCTCCGTCCGCAGCTCGCCGGACTCGATCTCCGGGCCGTCCTTCCACCAGGTGGCGCTCTCGATCATTGAGAAGTCCCGGACGACCAGCCAGTCGAGGTTCGCCATGCCGAGCCGTTGCGCCCGGGCGTTGGCCGATCCGACGGCGGGGTTCTGCCCGTTGAGGAAGTAGCCCTTGCAGGTGCCGTCGAGTTGCGCCTGCACGGTCTGGTACGTGCTGTGGTCGCCGGTGATGCGTGGCAGGTAGTCGAAGCAGAAGTCGTTGTCGGCGGTGGCCGCGTCCCCCCAGTACGCCTTGAGCAGGCTGACCGCGTAGGCGCGCATGTTGCCCCAGTAGCCGGTGTCGGCGGAGTCGTCGGCGACGTACTCGTCCAGGCTGCCGTGCGAGTCCGGGTGCGGCATCGGCAGGTAACCCGGCAGCAGGTTGTAGAGCGTGGGGATGTCGGTGCTGCCCTGGATGCTGGCGTGACCCCGTAGGGCCATGATCCCCCCGCCGGGCCGGCCGATGTTGCCCAGCAGCAGTTGCAGCACCGAGGCGGCCCGGATGTACTGCACGCCGACGGTGTGCTGGGTCCACCCCACGGCGTAGGCCCAGGCGGTGGTCCGGTCGCGGTGGGAGTTCTCGGTCACCGCGCGGGCCAGTTGCCGGAAGAGTTCCTCCGGGATGCCGCAGATCGTCGCCACCTGCTCCGGCGTGTAGCGGCGGTAGTGGCGCTTGAGCAACTGGAAGACGCACCGCGGGTGTTCCAGGGTCTCGTCCCGGCGAAGGTTGTGCAGGTCCGTCAGCGACGCGCCATGGCTGCCGTGCTCGTGGCCCCGTTCGGTCGCGTGCCGCTGGTACGACCGCTGGGTGCCGGCCTCCCGCGCCTCCTTCGCACCCTGCTGCCGCTTGCCGGCCGCGCTCGCCACGCGGACGCCCTCGTACTGCCAACTGTCCGTGGAGTAGCTCGCGGTGTCGTCCCGCCAGCCGGAGAAGAGCCCGTCGAGGTCCTCGGTGTCCTTGAAGTCCTCGTTGATGATCGTCGCCGCGTTGGTGTAGTTGACCACGTACTCACGGAACTCGAGACCGTTGCCGAGCACGTAGTTGATCAAGCCGCCGAGCAGCGCGATGTCGGTACCGGCCCGGATCGGCACGTGCAGGTCCGCCAGCGCCCCGGTCCGGGTCAGCCGAGGGTCGATGTGGATGAGGGTGGCGCCGCGCGCCTTCGCCTCCATGACCCACTGGAAGCCCACCGGATGGCACTCGGCCATGTTCGAGCCCTGCAGGACGATGCAGTCGGAGTTCTGCAGATCCTGCTGGAACGTGGTGGCGCCGCCGCGACCGAACGAGGTTCCCAGACCGGGAACGGTGGAGGAGTGTCAAATCCGGGCCTGGTTCTCGATCTGCACCGCGCCCAGCGCGGTGCCGAGTTTCTTGATCAGGTAGTTCTCCTCGTTGTCGAGGGTCGCCCCGCCGAGTGCCGCGATACCCATCGTGCGGCGTAGCCGCCGGCCCTGATCGTCGCGGTCGGTCCAGGTCTGCGCCCGGGTCGCGATGACCCGGTCGGCGATCATGCCCATCGCCGTGTCGAGGTCGAGGTCCTCCCACTCGGTCCCGTGCGGCCGGCGGTAGCGCACCCGCGTCTCCCGCAGCGGGTTGGTGACCAACTGCTTGGTGGCGGCGCCCTTCGGGCACAGCCGGCCTCGGCTCACCGGCGACGCCGGGTCCCCCTCGATCTGGACGACCTGCTCGTCCTTGACGTAGACCAGCTGCCCGCAACCCACCGCACAGTAGGGGCAGACGCTGGCAGCTACCCGGTCGGCGGTGGCGATGCGGGGCGTCAGCGCGTCGGTACGGCCGGATCGGGCGGCGGCGCCGCGACCGAGCCGGTCGCCCCCGCCGACTGCGGCGAGGGCCTGCCGCAGCACAGGCCACGGCAGAAACGTCTCCCGAAGTCCCATGGCACCCCCGACCGCCGCGTGATCGGTGACCCGGACCCGACCGACGGCGGCCGGCTGCGGATGCGGGCGTTCGACGACCAGGGCGGATACGGCGAGATGCGGGCAAGCGTCGACGAGGCCGGTGTCTGGACGTTCACCGGGGACACGATGCGCGCGATGTTAACCATCGACTCGGGCGGCAAGACGATGGCCGCGAAGTGGGAGCGCTCGCCCGACGGCGCAACCTGGGTGGACTGGATGGACATGGAGTTCGCCCGCGAAGCGTGAGCGCCAGCGCCGGGGCCCGCGGGGCTGATCACGTTGGTTCCCTCACCGCCCGGGTAAGCGTTCGGCGACCCCGTCCAACGCCAGGGGGAGGCGGAGATGGAATATCAACAGTCCGACATCGAGGTCGTCTACCGACGCGGTGACTGGCACAGCTGGGGCGACATCGTGCAGTGGCTCGAGCGCGGGCTCAGCCGCGACCAGCAGGCGGACAACGAGCTCAGCGAGGCGGAATCGCGGCAGTTGCTGGACGATTTCCGCACGCTCGACCGGCAGGGCAAGCGCTTCACCGACGATCCTGCCCGCGCCTACCGGGAACTGCAGTCCATCCATTGACCCAGGAGGAACCATGGCACGCGACCTTGCCGAGATGACCACCGGCCAGCTGCGCGAGCAGGCCGAACGGGCCGGTATCAAGAACACCGACCAGATGACCAAGGACGACATGATCCAGGCGCTGGGCGGGACAGCGAACGCCAACCGGGGCGGCGGCCAGCGGCAGAAGGACCCGCGCCCGCAAGGGGTCAGCCCGCGGGACTACAAGAACATCCCGGGCAACCAGACCTGACCGGTCCACCACCCATCCGCCGGGTGGTTCGCCATTGCCCGGATGCCGGTGCGGTCCGTGTGGACGCACCGGCATTCCGGTGCGCGGGCTCGCAACGCGCATCTCAGCACAGCATGTCGACCGCGATCCGGGTGGACGGTCGTCCGCCTTTCCGTCCCTTCGTACGGCGATGCGCGTCCTGCTCCCGACGTCACCGAGTGGTTCGGCCGGCACGGCATGAGCAGCGCTTTCAACCGTCGGGTTGACGGATGGGTGCGCGGCGGTCTACGCTCCTTTCAACCATTGGGTTGAAAGGGCGGGAGATGACCACGGACGCGCTGTCCCGAGCCTTCGCCGCCCTGGCTGATCCGACCCGGCGCGACATGGTCGCCCGGCTCTCCGAGGGCGACGCGACCGTGAACCAGCTGGCCGAGCCGTACCGGATGACGCTGCAGGCGGTCTACAAGCATCTGCGGGTGCTCGAGGACGCCGGGCTCGTCAGCCGACCGCGCGGGCCACAGCCCCGGCCGGTGCGTCTGGAGGTCCAAGCCCTCGACCTGATGGACACCTGGATCGAGCGCCACCGCAGCCGCGTCGAGCAGCGCTACCGCCGCCTTGACGCCGTCCTGGCGGAGATGAAGAGAGGCGAGCATGAACAGGATCACGGAGACACTCATCGAAGCCGACCCGGCGCTGCCGGTCATCCGGACGGCTCGTGACTTCGCGGCAACGCCCGAGCAACTGTTCCGCGCCCACACCGATCCCGCGTTGTTCGCCCGCTGGGTCGGCCCCAACGCCATGGCCACCCGCATCGAGCACTGGGACGCGCGTACCGGCGGCAGCTGGCGGTACGCCTCGGCGCACGACGGCACCGAATACCGGTTCCACGGCTGCTTCCACGAGGTACGACCGGACCGCATCGTGCAGACCTTCACGTTCGAGGGCGATCCCGACGGAGTCGCGCTGGAGACGCTGTGGTTCGAGGACCTGGGCGACGGCCGTACGCGGCTGCGGACGCAGTCGCTGGTCGACAGCTTCGAAGGCCGCGATGCGTGGCTGCGCAGCGGCATGGAGGTCGGCGTCGACGAGGGTTACGCGAAGCTGGACCGGATGCTCGCTGATGGCGCTGTCTGACCGCCCGGCCGAGCGACACCGGCAGGTTGCCGGGCTGTTCAGCGACCGGGTCCACGGTACCCGGTCCTGGGACGCGCCGTCCCCGGTCGCCGGCTGGACCGCCCGCGACGTCGTGCGTCACCTGGCCGAATGGTTCCCCGGGTTCCTTGTCTCCGGTGCCGGCGTCGAACTGCCGTCCGGGCCGTCGGTGGACGAGAACCCGGTCGCTGCGTGGCAGGTTCACTGCGACGGTGTGCAGGCGGTGCTGGACGATCCGGAGACGGCGCACCGGGAACTCACCAACCCGCACATCGGCAGCCTGCCGCTGGCGGCCGCGATCGACCGGTTCTACACCACCGACGTGTTCATGCACACCTGGGATCTCGCCAGGGCCACCGGCCAGGACGATCGGCTGGACCCCGACTTCTGCGCTCGACTCCTCGGCCAGATGGAACAGATGGAACAGGTGATCCGCTCCTCCGGCCAGTTCGGCGCCCGGGTCGAGGTACCCGGCGGCGCGGACACCCAGACCAAACTGCTGGGTTTCATCGGCCGGGACCCGTTCTGGTCGGGACGGTGAGCCGGACGTCCCTGACCTGACTGGACGCTGAACTCGCCGGATCGCAGAGCGCGCTTCGCTCCACGTCGTCGCGATCAAGGTCGCCACCCGGAACATTGCTCACCGCGATGCCGCGTCGCCCGAGTGGTGGCCGCGGCTCACTTCTGCTTGGGTGGGTGAGAGAAATCGTCCGGATGACGGTCTTGTAACGGCCAGTTGACCGGTCGTGGCAAGAGGGATTGGATATTGAACGTTCAGGATCTGATCCGTCGCGGGCGGCCTGTCCTGTCGGGCTGGGTTTGCGTTGGCCGCCCCACCCTCTGCGGCGGCACGACGAAGCGACGCGATGGAGCGACGCGAAGAGGAGCTGTGATGCGAGGACGACGCGGTTCGTCGGTGTCAGTTGCGGTGCTCAGCACATTGACGCTTGTCGCGGGGGTTGCCGGATGTGGCGGTGACGACGGCGGCGGCGGTACGTCTGCCAAGCCAGGCACCTTTGACGGCAAGGGCGCCATCACCTGGGCTACCGGCAAGGATACTTCCGGCTACATCAAGTCGGCGTTGGACACGTGGAACAAGGATCACCCCAACGAGCAGGTACGCCTGATCGAGTTGCCCGAGGCAGCCGACGCGCAGCGGCAACAGCTGATCCAGAATGCGCAGACCAAGTCGGACGCGTACACCATCGTCTCCACCGACGTGGTCTGGACTGCCGAGTTCGCGGCCAACGGGTGGATCGAGCAGCTGCCCGAGGACGCGTTCCCGATGGACAAGATGCTCAAGCCGGCGATCGAAACGGCCAAGTACTTCAACAAGCTGTACGCGGCGCCCTGGCGCACCAACGGCGGGCTGCTGTTCTACCGCAAGGACCTGCTCGCCGCCGCCGGGGTCACCGAGGCCCCGAAGACCTGGGACGAGATGAAGCAGGCCTGCCAGAAGGTGCAGGCGAAGAATCCCGGGATCGGCTGTTACGCCGGACAGCTCGAGAAGTACGAGGGCCTCACGGTCAACTTCAGTGAGGCCGTGCAGTCCGCCGGCGGCGTCGTGGTGGACGACCAGGGCAAGCCCAACGTGAACACGCCCGAGGCGAAGCAGGGTCTGGACTTCCTCGCGCAGGGCCTGTCGTCCGGGGTGATCCCCAAGGACGCCATCACCTACAAGGAGGAGGAGGGCCGACGCGCCTTCCAGGACGGCAAGCTGATCTTCCACCGGCAGTGGCCGTACCAGTACGCCCTGGCGAACGCCACCGACGGTTCGAGCAAGGTCAGCGGCAAGTTCGCGGTGGCCCCGCTGCCCGGACTGAGCGGCCCGGGTAAGTCCAGTCTCGGCGGCCTCAACCTGGCGATCAGCAAGTTCGGCAAGAACAAGGGCACCGCGCTCGAGTTCATCAAGTTCATCACCAGCGAGGACGAGGAGAAGGTGCAGCTGGAGAAGACGTCGGAGGCGCCGGTCTACACCGACCTGTACGACGACCCGGGTCTGCAGCAGAAGTTCCCGTACCTGCCCATGCTCAAGGCGTCGGTGGAGAACGCGGCCGCCCGTCCGCGGGTGGTCAAGTACGGCGACACGACCCTCGCGATCCAGGAGGAGGCGTACGCGGCGCTGACCGGCAAGAAGACCTCCGACCAGGCGCTGAAGGACCTCCAGAGCAAGCTCGAATCGATCGTCGGCAAGTAGCCGTGTCGGCGGGCCGGGGCGTCACGCCCCGGCCCGGTACACCTCGGCAAGGAGGTCCCACGTGAGCGTGACGGTAGAACAGCCGGACACGACGAAGCGCAGACCACCCGGGCGTGGCCGCAGCCGGCACGAGGGCGTGGGCAGACTGGCGGCATACCTGGTCTCACCGTCCCTGCTCGTGCTCGGCCTGGTGATCGGGTATCCGATCGTGTCCGCACTGCGGCTCTCGTTCGTCAAGTCGATCGAGGGCATCGACCCGGACACCGGCCTCATCACCCGTACGTCGGCGTTCTCGCTGGAGAACTACACGAACATCTTCAAGGGCGATACCGGTGCGGTGTTCTGGAACGCCTTCTGGAACACGACCACCTTCACCGTCGTCACGGTGGTGATCGAGACCACGATCGGCGTCTGCATGGCGCTGATCATGAACAAGGCGTTCCGTGGTCGCGGCCTGGTCAGGGCCAGCATTCTCGTGCCGTGGGCCATCCCCACCGCCATCTCGGCCCTGCTCTGGCGCTGGATCTTCGCGGCCGACGGCGTGGCCAACGACGTCCTCCACGCGAACGTGCTGTGGACCACCGAGGGTTTCCAGGCGTGGCTGGCCGTGGTGATCGCGGACACCTGGAAGACCGCACCGTTCATCGGCCTGCTGGTCCTCGCCGGGATGCAGGTCATCCCGGCCGAGGTGTACGAGGCCGCGAAGGTCGACGGCGCGAGTGGCTGGCGCACCTTCTGGCGGATCACTCTGCCACTGGTCAAGCCGGCACTGGTGGTCGCCGTGCTGTTCCGCATGCTCGACGTGCTGCGGATGTTCGACCTGCCGTTCGTGCTCATCGGTCCGCACAAGGCGTCCGTGGAGACGCTGTCCATCCTGTCCTGGTACGAGATGAACAACCTGCGCTTCGGTCCCGCCGCGGCGTACTCGACGGTGCTCTTCATCTACGTCGCGGTCGTCGCGTACGTCTTCGTCCGGGTCCTCGGCGCCGACATCGTCGGTCGCGGCATTGAGAGGTCACGATGAGTCGAACGGCAGGCACGTCGGTCACCGAGACCGGGCGGTCGGAGGCAGCCGCCGGCGGGGTCGGCAAGCGGCGGCGCTGGCGGAACAGCCCGCTGTACTACGTCGGCGTGGCTGCGATTGTTGTTTATTGCCTGGCGCCGTTCTACTGGATGGTGGTCTCGGCGCTGCGGCGGCCCTCTGACCAGTTCTCCAATTCGCTCCTGCCGGCGCCGCCGTCGCTGGACAACCTCAAGGCCGCCTTCTCGTCCGGCAACGGGTTCGGCCGTGCGTTGCTCAACAGCGTCATCGTCGCCGGCACGACGACGGTGCTCACCCTGATCCTCGGCATCAGCGCCGCGTACGCCTTGGCTCGGCTGGATTTCCGTGGCAAGGGGTTGATCCTTTCGATAATCATCGCGATGTCGATGTTCCCCGGGATCGCGGTGGTGGTTCCGTTGCTGCAACTGTTCACCGACATTGAGTGGATCAACAGCTACCAGGCGATGATCGTGCCGAGCATGAGCTTCGCGCTGCCGCTGGCGATCTGGCTGCTCACCGCGTTCTTCAAGCAGATGCCGTTCGAATTGGAGGAGGCCGCGAAGATCGACGGGTGCACACCCGGGCAGGCGTTCCGCAAGGTGATCATGCCGCTGGCCGCGCCCGGGGTGTTCACCACCGCGATCCTGGTCTTCATCGCGGCGTGGAACGAGTTCATCATCGCGGTCAGCGTGGTGAACAAGAACGAGATGAAGACCGCGAACGTGATCGTGTCCCAGTTCACCGGGCAGTACCGGTTCGACCAGCCGTTCGGTACGCAGATGTCCGCGGGTGTCGTGGTGACGATTCCGCTCGTCATCGCGGTGCTGCTGTTCCAGCGGCGGATCGTTGAGGGACTGACGGCCGGCGGCGTGAAGTAGCGGCGTCACCCGCGGCGATCAGCAGGGCGGGCCCTGGACGCGCCGTGCGTCACCGGGTGAGCGCCACCCGCCACTGCTGCCGCCGGACGTCGGCCGGGATCAGGATGCAGTCGCCGCACGTGCCACCGCCCGGGATCCGGTAGAACAGGCAGCACGAGCGGCGCACGAAGAACCGGCGCGGGTGATCGGGATCCGGGTGCGCAAGCCGGCCGGTGCCGAGCAGCGGTGGCACCGCCAGGATCCGCTCGGCGAGGTCCGCCGCGCGGTCGGCGAGCTCCGGCCGCCCGGTGGTCAGCATTCCGGCTGCGCCGCCGAGCGCGGATCCGACGTTGCCCCACAGCACCTTTTCCGACAGCCGGTACTCGGCGGCGAAGACGGCCAGCACCGGCGCGGCGACACCGGCCACGATCTGCTCGGCGAACCGCGCCGCGACGGATTCCGGCGATGCTGCTCGTGCTGGTGGTGTCGGTTCCCCGGCCGAGGTGGCCATTGGCCAGGGACCACCGCCGACCGGCTTCCACCACAGGGTCGCGATGGTCAGCGCCGGCACCACGCCGGTGCGGACCGCCGTGCCGAACGGCGGTGACAGTAGCCGGGCGAACAGGCCGAGTGACACCACCGAGGCCATGGCCCGCGGGTCGATCCTGCTGGCCGGCAGCCCGGCCCGCTCGGCCATCACCGTCCGGGCGGTGGACACCCGCTCGGCGATGACCAGCGGATCGGACACCACGTCGTCGAGCGGCCGCCAGCCGTCGCCGGCACGCCACGACTCCAGCGCGAAGAACGGCCCGAGCCCATCATCGTCCACGTCGGCTCCCCGGCCGTCGTTCGATCGGCCCTCCGAAGCACCATATCGAGGACTGGCCGCGCCACTCGGGGTGGCCCGGTTACGCCCTGACCGGCTCCGCCGTCCCCTGACGGTGCCGGGTCAGCGCCGATTCGGCCTCCTCGCGGAGCAGGATCCCGAGCAGGCGCCCGTCCGAGCCGGTAACCGGGATCGCGTTGACGTGATGGTGCCGCATGCGCGCGGTCAGCGCCTCCACCTCCTCACTCGGCCGGACGGTCGTGGGGCCGACGGTCATCGCCTGCGCCGCGGTGGCCTGGTCCGGGGGGTGTCGCAGCACCTGGCCGCGGAGCACACCCTGCACGACACCGTCGTCGAGCACGACGCACAAATCCGGTTCGTCGAACCGGCGGCGGATGTCGACGAGTCGCTCGTCGAGGCGGCAGGTCGGCGCGTCGCGGGAGATCACATCGCCGACCAGCAGGGCCTCGCCCTCGTGCGGAAGCCCGTAGGACAGCCAGTCCATCTTCCCGGCGGGGTAGTCATACACCCGTGCGAAGCCGAGCCGGCGCAGCCGTACCGCGGCACGGGGGCTCATGTCGCACTCGGTGTTGTGGCAGTAGACGATGACCGGGCGGCTCCGGTCGAGTGTCGCCGTGCTCTCGGCGCCGAGCTGCTTCAACGGCAGGTTCACCGCGTCCGGCAGGTGAGCCCAGTCGTACTCCGGGCGGGGCAGCACCTCCACCACCTGGGCACGCTCCTGCCGGACCAGGCGCTGAACGCCGTCCCGATCAATGCTGTCGATCATGGCCTGCCCCCTCAGGTCTGCCGTCCGGCTTTCCCCATGTCCGATCACCGAAACCGGCGTGCCGCGCACGCGGAACCCGATTCCAGCAGTGAGACGGATCTGACACGCCGACGCGACATCTGGTGTTGCTCAACCAGGCAGGCGGCCATATATGGTGTCTGACGCAGCTGGTTCGACCACCCTCGGAAGGGGGTGGTCGAGGCAAGAGGGAACCCGGTGGGAGTCCGGGACTGCCCCGCAGCGGTGAGTGGGAACGACCGCCGTCATCAGCACTGGGCCACGCCGTGGCCTGGGAAGCGACGGCCAGTAGGAGACCGGTTTCGTCCGGTCGGGCCCGCGAGTCCGAAGACCTGCCAGCGCGTCGCACACCCTGCCGGGTGTGTGACGGTCCGAGGCCGCGCGGGACGGCCGACGCCCACGGGACACCGCCGATGCCGGCGCGTGTCCGGCGGTGTCTGCACCCTGCGCGCCGAGGCCCATCCGGTCTCGAGCTCGCGAGGAGTGAGTAGTGACAGTCACCGAGGTCCACCCGACCACTGACGGGGTGCCGGGCGACACCGCCCTGCCCGGGCAGCGGCGCGTGCAGATGCACGTCCGCAAGCGCAACGGCGATCTCGAACCCGTCGATGTCAACCGGATCGTCCGGGCGGTCGAGCGGTGGACCGCCGACCTCACCGACATCGACCCGCTGCGGGTGGCGACCCGCACCATCAGCGGACTGTACGACGGGGCGAGCACCGACGAACTGGACCGACTGTCGATCCAGACCGCGGCCGAGCTGATCGGCGAGGAGCCGCAGTACTCGCGGCTCGCCGCCCGCCTGCTGGCGGGATACGTCGACAAGGAGGTACGCGGGCAGGGCATCGGCTCGTTCAGCCAGGCGATCCGGCGCGGCCACGCCGAAGGGCTGATCGGTGACGAGACCGACGCCTTCGTCGCCGCCCACGCGCGCCAACTCGACGACGCCGTCGACCCGACGGGTGACCTCCGGTTCGAGTATTTCGGGCTGCGCACCGTCTACGACCGGTACCTGCTGCGGCACCCGACCAGCCGGCTGGTGCTGGAGACGCCGCAGTACTGGCTGCTGCGGGTGGCGTGCGGTCTGTCGCACACGCCGGACGAGGCGATCGGGTTCTACCGGCTGATGTCGAGCCTGGCGTACCTGCCGAGTTCGCCGACGCTGTTCAACTCCGGTACCCGGCACACCCAGATGTCGTCCTGCTACCTGGTGGACTCGCCCCGCGACGAGCTGGACTCCATCTACCAGCGGTACGCGCAGGTGGCCAACCTGTCCAAGTTCGCCGGCGGCATCGGCATCGCGTTCTCCCGGGTCCGCTCCCGCGGGGCGCTGATCCGGGGCACGAACGGGCGCTCCAACGGCATCGTGCCGTGGCTGCGCACGCTGGACGCCAGTGTGGCGGCGGTGAACCAGGGCGGCCGGCGCAAGGGCGCCGCCTGCGTCTATCTGGAGCCGTGGCACCCGGACATCGAGGAGTTCCTGCAGCTGCGGGACAACACCGGCGAGGACGCCCGGCGTACGCACAACCTGAACCTGGCGAACTGGATTCCGGACGAGTTCATGCGCCGGGTGGAGTCGGACGGGGTGTGGTCGCTGTTCGACCCGGACGAGGCGCCGGAGCTGCCGGACCTGTGGGGCGAGGAGTTCGACGCCGCGTACCGGACGGCGGAGGCGCAGGGCCGGTGGGTGCGGCAGGTACCGGCCCGGGAGCTGTACGGGCGGATGATGCGGACCCTCGCGCAGACCGGGAACGGGTGGATGACGTTCAAGGATGCCGCCAACCGGTTGTGCAACCAGACCGCGGAGCCCGGCAACGTGGTGCATCTGTCGAACCTGTGCACCGAGATCATCGAGGTGTCCAGCGACGCCGAGACCGCGGTGTGCAACCTGGGCTCGGTGAATCTCGCCGCGCACCTGACCGGCGACGGTGTCGACTGGGAACGGCTGCGCGCCACCGTACGCACCGCGGTGACCTTCCTGGACCGGGTGATCGACATCAACTACTACCCGACCCCGCAGGCGGCGGCGAGCAACCCCCGCTGGCGACCCGTCGGCCTTGGACTGATGGGCCTGCAGGACGTGTTCTTCGCGCTGCGGCTGCCGTTCGACTCCCCCGCCGCGCGGGAGCTGTCCACCCGGATCAGCGAGGAGCTCTACCTGACCGCCCTCGAAACCTCCGCCGACCTCGCCGAACGGCACGGCCCGCACCCCGCCTTCGCCCAGACCCGGGCGGCGCGCGGGCAGCTGCAACCGGACCTGTGGGGCGTCACCGGCAGCCAGGCCGCGCGCTGGGACGCCCTGCGGGAGCGGGTGGCCGCGCACGGGCTGCGCAACTCGCTGCTGGTCGCGATCGCCCCGACCGCCACCATCGCCTCGATCGCCGGCTGCTACGAGTGCGTCGAGCCGCAGGTGTCCAACCTGTTCAAGCGCGAAACCCTCTCCGGGGAATTTCTCCAGGTCAACACCGCCCTGGTCGCCGAACTCAAGGCTCGCGGGCTGTGGACCGAGCCGATCCGAGCGGCGATCAAACGCGCCGACGGGTCCGTCCAGGATGTCGCGGCGCTGCCGGCGGAGGTGCGGGAGCTGTTCCGTACCGCCTGGGAGCTGCCGCAACGCGCGCTGATCGACCTGGCCGCCGCCCGCGCCCCTTTCATCGACCAGTCCCAGTCGCTGAACCTGTTCCTGGCCGCGCCGACCATCGGCAAGCTCTCCTCGATGTACCTGTACGCCTGGAAGAGCGGGCTGAAGACGACCTACTACCTGCGGTCCCGACCGGCCACCCGCATCCAGCAGGCCACCGTGTCCGCCGTAATTCCACCGGTGAGCCTCGACGCGGAGGCGCTGGCCTGCTCGCTGGAGAACCCCGAGGCGTGCGAGGCCTGCCAGTGACCACCCCGACCGACACCACCACGGAGACCACACCTATGCTGCTTGACCCCGGGATGGACCTCACCCTCCGCCCGATGCGCTACCCGCACTTCTTCGACCGCTTCCGCGACGCCATCCGTAACACCTGGACGGTCGAGGAGGTCGACCTGCACACCGACCTGACCGACCTCGACCGGCTCTCCCCCGCCGAGCGACACCTGGTCAGCCGGCTCGTCGCGTTCTTCGCCACCGGCGACACGATCGTCGCCAACAACCTCGTGCTGAACCTCTACCAGCACGTCAACAGCCCGGAAGGCCGCCTCTACCTGTCCCGGCAACTGTTCGAGGAGGCGGTGCACGTCCAGTTCTACCTCAACCTCCTCGACACCTACGTACCCGACGAGACCGAACGTGCCGCCGCGTTCGCCGCCATCGAGAACATCCCGTCGATCCGTCGCAAGGCCGAGTTCTGCTTCCGGTGGATCGACTCCCTGCACGACCTGCGCGCGCTGCGTACCAGGGCGGATCGGCGGGCGTTCCTGCTCAACCTGATCTGCTTCGCCGCCTGCATCGAGGGGCTGTTCTTCTACGGCGCGTTCGCCTACGTCTACTTCCTGCGCTCCCGCGGCCTGCTGCACGGTCTCGCCTCCGGCACCAACTGGGTGTTCCGCGACGAGTCGATGCACATGGCATTCGCCTTCGACGTCGTCGACACCATCCGCGCCGAGGAACCCGACCTGTTCGACGACGAGCTCGCCGACCGGGTCCGGCAGATGCTCACCGAGGCGGTCGACTGCGAAGCGCAGTTCGCCGAGGACCTCCTCGGCCAGGGCGTGCCCGGACTGGCCCTGGCCGACATGCGCCAGTACCTCCAGCACGTCGCCGACCGGCGGCTCACCCAACTCGGCATCCCACCGCTGTACGGGTCGACCAATCCGTTCGCCTTCATGGAACTGCAGGACGTGCAGGAGCTGTCCAACTTCTTCGAACGCCGGGTGTCGGCGTACCAGGTCGGAGTGAGCGGGGCGGTCACCTTCGACGACGACTTCTGACGCTGCCCACTCATGTCGACCCGGAGTCCGCGGTGCCCACGGCATCGCGGCACGCCGGGGCGAACCAGACCGCCGTGTCCGGTGGCAGCAGGAGGGCGCCGTCGGCTGGTCGCGCCGGTGCGCTCGCCAGCAGCACCCGGCCGACGCCGGTCAGCGGCACCGCGTGGTCGCCGAGATTGACCGCGCAGGCGAACCCCTCGCCGCGCCGGAACCCCACCACGTCCGGCCCGGCGTCCCACCAGGTCAACTCGCCGGCACCGGCCGTGGCCACCTCGCGCCGTAACCGGATCGCCGACCGGTAGAGGGCCAGGGTGGAGTCGGGTTCGGCCGTCTGCCGTTGCACGCTCCACGACCCCCAGCCGTCGGGTTGCGGCAGCCACGGCCGGCCGGCGGCCTCGGGCGAGAAGCCGTACGTGCTGCCGTCGGCCGTCCACGGGATCGGCACCCGAGAGCCGTCCCGTCCGCGTACGGTCCGCCCGGAGCGTTCCCAGAGCGGGTCGCGCAGCGCCTCGTCGGGCAGGTCCACCTGCGGCAACCCCAGTTCCTCGCCCTGATAGACGTACGCCGCGCCGGGCAGGGCCAGCATCAGCAGGGCGGCCGCGCGGGCCCGGCGCAGCCCCCGCTCTCCCCCGCCGTAGCGGGTGACCGTCCGGACCGCGTCGTGGCTGTTCAGCACCCAGGCCGGCAGGGCGCCGACCCGTCGGTACGCGGCGAGCGTGCGCCCGATGGTGTCCCGCAGCGCCAGGGCGGACCAGTCACACTCCAGCAGCTCGAAGGTGAACGCCTGGTGCAGTTCGTCCGGGCGGACGTAGCGGGCCTGCCGGTCGGCGTCGAACAGGCACACCTCGCCGATCAGCGCCCGCTCCCCCGGCACCGCGTCGACCATGGTCCGCCACTGCCGGTACAGCGGATGCAGGGACGCCTGGTCGAAGAAGGGCATCAGGTGGTTGCGACGGAACTCGATGTGCTGCCCGGGGCCGGCGTCGACCAGGTCGGGGTGCTTGAACAACGCGTGCGCCATGTCGATGCGCAGCCCGTCCACGCCCCGGTCGAGCCACCACCGGATGATCTCCCGGTACTCCGTCGACACCCGCGGGTCGTCCCAGTTCAGGTCGGGCTGTTCGGGACTGAACAGATGCAGGTACCACTCGTCGGGCCCGCCGTCCGGGCTGCGCACCCGGCACCAGGCGCTTCCCCCGAACGCCGACTGCCAGTCGTTGGGCGGCCGGTCCGGGTGCTCCTCGTCGACGGGGTGGAAGACGTACCGGCGGCGGGCGGCGCTGCCCGGCGGTGCGGCGAGCGCCGCCCGGAACCACGGGTGCCGGTCCGAGGTGTGGTTGGGCACCAGGTCACAGACGACGCGCAGCCCGAGCCGGTGCGCCTCGGCGACGAGCGCGTCGACGTCGGCGAGGGTGCCGAAGAGCGGGTCGACGTCGCGGTGGTCGACGATGTCGTATCCGCCGTCGACCATCGGGGACGGGTAGAACGGGGTCAACCAGACGGCGTCCACGCCGAGGGAGGCCAGGTGGGGCAGGCGGGCCGTCACACCGGGCAGGTCACCGGTGCCGTCTCCGTCGGAGTCGGCGAAGCTGCGGACGTACACCTGGTAGCAGACGCCGCCGCGCCACCACGGCTCCCCCGGCGTGGACCTGGTCACCCGCGGACCAGGGTGAAGCCGCCGGGCAGCACGGTGACCCGCAGGTCGGTGGCGGCGCTGGTGTGCCACGAGCGGAGCGCGCCCGCCGCGTCGTACACCTCGACCGTGGCCGGCCCGGTGCCGGCGGTGACCGCCGCGGTCCGGGCGATCCGGGCGGCGCTGCGCAGCAGCGTCGTGCTGTGCCCGTCACCGGCGAGGGTGAGCCGGGAGACCAGCGGCTCCAGCATGACCGCGTCGACGGTGGCGGGGTTTCCGGCCGTCGCCTCGGCGGTCAGTTCGGTGGCGTCGGCGGCGAGTTCGCGGGGCAGGGTGACCGGGAGCAGCGCGCCCGGCGCCGGGGAGGTGCCCTGGGCGCCGACCCGGGCGTGGTCGACCTCGCCGAGCGGCCCGGCGTCGCTGCGCCAGACGGTCCGGGCCGGTACGTCGGGGCGCAGGTCCACCACGGGCAGCACCAGTCGGGGTTGGTCGGCCGGCTGGAGCTGCCAGCGCAGCCCGGCACCGGCGGGCAGCTCGACGTAGCTCCCGCTGATCAGCGACTCGCCGGTCCACGCCGACGGTGGGGTGACCACGGTCGCACCGCCGCGGCGGGTGGCGTCCTCGGCCTCCAGGGTCAGCGTGCCGACCCGTTCCACGATCCGGCTCTGGCGGGCCAGCGCGACCAACTCCGGCCGCGCGTCCAGGGCGAGCATGCTGAGCAGGGTGTGGATGGTGGACTCGGCGCCGGAGTTGCGGTTGACCTGCCCGTCGCCGTTGATGCCGTCGATGGCCCGGCCGGTGCGCGGGTCGTACCCGGGTGTGCCGGCCGGGTTGGCGCCGAACCACCAGGCGGCGGTGAGGGCGGCGAGTTGCCCGAATCCGGAACGTCCGGTGGCGTCGGCGACGGCGAGCAGGGACTGCACCCGGGAGTCGACGCCGTAGGCGATCTGGGTCCGGTCGGTCCGGGTGGGCAGCCGGCCGTTGTCCGGACCACCGGAGGTGAGCAGCCAGGGGGTGAAGACGGCGGCGTCGGTGACGGCGGGGTCGAGCAGGGCCCGGTCGCCGAGCGCGTGCCCGGCCCGGGCGAGCGCGGCCGGCATCTGGCCTCCCCAGCCGTGCCAGACCGAGCGGGACAGCGCCCAGGGACGCACCGCACCGAACGGCCATTCCCGCACCCCACCGTCGGCGAGGGCGGCGATGCCCTCGGCGAGCTGGCGCAGCGCCCGGCGAGCGGTGGCGCCGCCGCCGGCCTCGACGTACGCGGCGAGTCCGAGGACCGCTTCGGCGGTGGCGTCGGCGCCGTCGACGATCAGCCAGGCCGGGGTACGCTCCCCGTCGATCACCTGCCACTGCTGGTAGCGGACGAGCACCTGGCGCTGCACGGCGGCGACGGCCAGATCCAGGCGGTCGCGCAGGAAGCCGGCGAAGCCCGGGTCGGTGCCGCGGAAGGCGGCGTACCCCTCGCCGAGCGCCCAGATGGTGCGGGCCAGCCAGTACGACGGGCCGCTGTCGGACGGGTCGGGCAGTTCCTTCGGCTCAGCGCTGGGGTTCAGCGTGCCGTCCGGCTGCATCCACAGCACCACGTTGCCGGCGTACGGGCCGTCGGCGGTCTGCAAGTAGGTCAGGCCGCGCAGGAGCTGGTAGGCGGCGTCCCGGCTGGTGGTGGCCCCGGTCAGTCGCCAGTGCCGCAGGTAGACCACGGCGGCTCGGGAGATGTCGTCGGCGTTGTACGCCCCCTGCCCCCAGGTGTCGGTGTCCGGGTGGTACGCGCCGCCGCCGACCCGGCGGAACTCGCCGTCCGGGCCGGGCTCGGCGTAGGTCCACAGCACCCCGACCTGCGGGGTGTCGGCGAGCCGGTAGGTGGTGTGCCCGGTCTGGTCCGGCGGCGTGACGTGCTGCCGGAGGAAGTCCAGGTGGGCGAGGTTGGTCAGCGGCCCTTCCGGTGCCGCCGCGCTCGGGGCACCGGCGAGGGCGGCGGCTGCGGCCGGGGTGGCGGTCAGCAGTGGGGTGGTGACGGCGAGGCCGCCCAGCAGCAGCGATCGGCGTTTCACGAGGTACCTCCTCGGTCAGGACGGGCAGGCGGTGGTGGCGGGTTCCGCGGATCGTCCGAGATGGACGGTGCGGTCCTCGCGGGCGGAGCGGGCGGCCGCGGCGGCGACGGCGACCGCGGTGACGCCCTCGGTGACTCCGGCGGCGGGCCGACCGCCGGTGCGGACGCAGCGCACCAGGTCGTGCATGGCGGCGCGCACGCTCTCGGCGTAGACGTACGGCTTGGCGGCCTCGCCGCCGAGGTCGACGGTGAGGTGGCAGCGGTGCGGCAGCCGCCGCTCGTGGCCGCGTTCCCGGGCCTGTGCCGGGCCGGCGTGCCGGTGCACCGCCACCGTGACGGCCGGGTCGCGCAACCGGTGGCCGTCGACGGCGAGCAGTTCCCCGGCCCGGGCCGGCAGGCTCTCGACCAGCGCCGCGCCGGCGTCGTCGGTCCAGAGGTCGACGGTGGCGTGCACCGGGATCCAGCCGGTCACCCGGGCCTCGGCGGTGCCGAAGTCGATCCGCATCAGTTGCCGCTCGCAGCGGTGGGCGTGGCTGAAGCCGTGCGCGAAGGTCGCCACCGCGCCGTCCGGGTAGCGGGTGGTGGCGACCGCCAGGTCGACCAGGTCGTCACCGGGGCGGCGGCCGAGCATGCCCTGCACCGATTCGGGGGTCGTGCCGACGAGGGCGTCGGCCGCGTCGAAGAAGTGCACGCCGTGCTCGACGAAGATCCCGCCGCTGACCCGCTCGTCCCAGAACCAGTGCTCCGGGCCGAGGTCCTCGTCGCTGGCGTCGTTCTCGAAGGCGAGTCGCCGGACCGGACCGAGCAGCGGGTCGGACGGGGAACCGGGCGGCGCGGCGAACCCTGGGTCGAGCAGTCGGGCCAGCGCCCGCAGCACGGGGTTGTAGCGCAGCACGTGGTCGACCACCAGGACACGGCCGGTGGCGGCGACCGCGTCCCGGATCGCGAGCGCCTCGTCCTCGTTGACGGCCAGGGGCTTCTCGGCGAAGACGTGCCGGCCGGCGCGCAGCGCGGCGAGCGTGGTCTCCGCGTGCCCGGCCGGCGGGGTGGCCACCACCACGACGTCCACGTCGTCGGCCGTGACCAGTGCCCGCCAGTCCGGCACGGGCCGGGCGGCCAGGATCCCGGCCAGCCGCCCGGCCCGGTCGGTGTCCGGGTCCGCGACCACGGTCACCGTCACCTCCGGCAGGTCACGCAGGGCGCCGGTGAGGAAGGTGGCGAAGCCGCCGGCGCCGACGACGCCGAGGCGCAGCGCGGCCGGGCCCGTCACCGGAGCCGTCCCGTCCGACGCGGCCGATCGGGCCATGCGGCCCGGCCGCACCGGCTCACCGGACACGGTCGAGCCGGGCGACGCCGATCTTGGCGTCGGCCATTCCGTAGAAGACGTACCGGACCCCGTCGACCTCCTCGATCGCGGTCGGGAAGACCACGTTCGGGACGGTGCCGGACCGCTCGTCCTCGGTCTCGGGCACCAGGATCGGCTCGGCGGTGCGGGCCAGCACCCGACCCGGGTCGGCCGGGTCGAGCAGCATCGCCCCGGCCGCGTACTCGACCTTCTGGGTGCTGGGGTCGAAGGTGTCGGGGATGTGGCCGGTCACCCCGTGGTGGATGAGCAGCCAGCCCTCCTCGACCCGCACCGGCGGCGGGCCGGCGCCGATCTTCAACTCCTCGTAGGGGAACTCGGACAGGGCGACGCAGCGGTGGTCGCGGAGCCGGACCAGGGCGGTGAGGTCGGCGTGCACCTCCTCCGCCGGTACGTAGGAGATCCAGATACCGGGCCGCTCGTCGGTGATCCCGGCCGGCAGGTGCACCCCCTCACCCGGGCGGAACCAGCCCAGGTCCCACATCGGCCGGTGCAGCATCGCGTAGCAGGGCCGGCCGTCCGGGCCGGGTACCGGCTCGGGGAAGAAGACCGCGTCCTTGTTCGGGAACAGGTTCAGGTCGGTATCCAGGCCGGGCTGGTACGCGAACTGCACCGGACCGAGCCGGCGCCAGGTACGCAGGTCGGTGGAGACGGCCAGGGCCAGGCGTGGGCCCAGCGGACCGTAGGCGACGTACGTCATCAGGTGGCTGCCGAGGCCCGGCACCCAGGTGGTGCGCGGGTCCTCGACCCCGGCGTTGTTCAGCCCGCGCTCCCACCCCTCGTCGGGGGCGAGGACGACGCCACGCCGGACCACGCCGGCCGGTACCCCGTCGCGGAACTCGACCTCGGCGAGCCCGACCCGGGAGACGTTCCCCTCGGCGACCAGCCGGGGCAGCAGGTGCAGCTTCCCGTCCGGGGTACGCCCGCTGGCCGGGTTGAGCACCCCCTCGGCTTCCAGCGGCTCCCCCGGTGCGGGCGCCATGACGACGCCCAGTCGGGTGAGGGTGTACGGGACGGCGGTGGAGACAGTCAACGGTTCAACCCTTTACGCCAGATCCGATGTTGGTCGAGGTGAAGTGCTTCTGGAAGGCGACGAAGAGCGCCACGGCCGGGGCGGCCAGTACGCAGGCGCCGGCCAGGATCGCGCCATACGGGTTGGCGGTCCGCGCGGCGACGTTGGTCATGTAGTTGGCGAGCGACACGGCCAGGGGTTGCATGTCGGCCTGCTTGGTGATCAGGAACGGCCAGAGGAACTCGTTCCACGGCCCGATGAACGTCAGGAGCACGGCGGTCAGCAGCGCCGGGCGGACCAGCGGCAGGGCGATCGACCACAGGATGCGGACCTCACCGGCTCCGTCGGTCCGGGCGGCGGCGAACAGGTCGTCGGGCAGTTGCAGGAAGAACTGCCGGAAGACGAAGACCGCCGTGGTGTTGATGGCGAACGGCAGGATCATGCCGAGATAGGAGTCGGCCAGGCCGTAGCTGCGCACGATGAGCACGTAGAGCGGGATCAGCAGCAGTTGGAACGGCACCACCTGGACCAGCAGCACCAGGGCGAACAGCGTGCCCCGCCCACGGAAGCGGAGCCGGGCCAGGGCGTAGCCGGCCAGTACGCCGAAGACCACCGTGCCGAGGATGACGCCGCCGGTGAAGATGCCGGAGTTGACCAGCGACTGGAGCAGGTCGACCCGCTCGTTGATGTCGCGGTAGTTGCCGAGGGTGAGGTTCGTCGACGGGAGGGCGCCGGCGGGCGAGGTGTCCGGCTCGGCCTGCAGCGATCCGATGAGCATGTAGTAGAACGGGAAGAGGAACGCCACCGCGCCGGCGGCGAGCAGGACCGGGCGCAGCACGGTCCAGCCACGGCCGGACGCCCGTCCGGCCGCAGCCTGGGTGCCGCGCCGCCGCACGGGACGCGGCGCGATGTCGGGCACGACGCGGGTCATGTCAGGGCCTCTCCAGGATCCGCCGGTTGATCAGTGAGACGGTGACGACCCCGATCACGAGCAGCACGCCGATGGCGGCCGCGACATCCGGCTGCCCCTGCTCGATGCCGCGCTGGTACATCAGCAGGACCGGCGAGGCGGAGGCGCCGTTCGGCCCGCCGCCGCCGGTGAGCAGGTACGGCTCGGTGAACATGTTCGCGCCGGTGATGGTCGCCACGATCACGACGAGCGTGGTGGCGGGGCGGACGGCCGGCACGGTCACCGAACGGAACCGCTGCCAACGGTTGGCCCCGTCCACCGCCGCCGACTCGTACAGTTCGTTCGGCACGTTCTGCAGTGCGGCCAGGTAGAGCAGGATGAAGAAGCCGAGTTGTTTCCAGGCGACGTAGATCGCGACGGTCGGCATCGCCAGGTGCTCGCTGACCAGCCAGGACGGGTCCGGTGCCAGCGGGCCGAGCAGCTTGTTGACCAGGCCGCCGGAGTTGAACAGGAACAGCCACACGCCCACCACCGCGACGCTCGCGGTCACGTACGGCACGTAGTAGGCCACCCGGAGGAAGGTGCGCCCGCGGATGGCGCCGTTGAGCGCGGTCGCCAGCAGCAGTGCCAGGACCGTCGTGAGCGGCACGTTGATCAGGAGGAACACGATGATGTTCCCGAACGCCTGGCGTACGGCGGGATCACTGAGGACGGCGGTGTAGTTCGCCAGCCCGACGAACGGCCGGTCGACCGGTACGCCCGGCGCGGTGAAGAAGTAGTCGTGGAAGCTGATCCACACCGCGAACCCGAACGGGTAGGCGAACACCAGCGCGAGGAACGCCGCGTACGGCGCGACGAGAACCGCGCCGACCGGGTGGCGGCCGAGAACGGCCGCCACCCAGCGCTGCGGGCCGCGCCGGGATGCGTCCCGACTGAGCGGCCCGGTCATCAGGACTGCCCGGCCAGCCCGGTGGCCTTCTTCGCGGCCTCGGAGAACGCCTCCGCCACCGGCCGCTTGCCGAAGATCACCGACTCGGAGTACGCGTCCCGGAACGTCTGCCAGATGGTGATGGAGTTGGCCGTGTTCGGCACCTCGACGGTGCGCCCGGCCTGGTCGGCGAAGGCCTTGTAGGCCGGGTTCTTGGTGAAGTAGTCCGGGTAGGTCGACGGCAGGTCGGCCCGCAGCGGCATCTGGCCGGTGGCCTCCAGCAGAGCCCCGTCCTGCTCCTTGCTGGTGGCGAACTTCAGCACCTCCCATGCGGTGGCGCGGTTCTTGCAGGCCGAGTACATGGCGACGTTCTTGGCATCGCTGAAGGTCTTGACCTCGGCCGCCGGCTTGCCCGTGGAGGTCGGCACCGGCGCGGCGCCCCACTTCACCTTCTTGCCGTACACGGCGATCGCCCACGGGCCGACGATGGCCATGGCGGCCTTGCCGTCGGCGAACGAGTCGCCGTTGTACTTCTCCTTCGGCGCGAGGCCCTCGTCGTAGAGCTTCTTCCAGAACTCCGCGACCCGCAGGCCCTCCGGCGAGTCGAACTGGGCCTTGCCGTTCTCCACCAGTTGCTTGCCGCCGGTCTCCGCGGCGAACAGCGGGTAGAAGTCGAACCACGACTGGAAGAACTCGCTGCTCGGGGCCGGGTAGATCGCGGCTGGCGCGGCGCCGGACGACTTGATCTTCCGAGCGGTGGCGAGGAACTCGTCGTACGTGGCGAGCGGCGGGTTGTCCGCGTTGACGCCGGCCTTCGCGAGGATGTCCTTGTTGTAGAAGATCATCACCGGGTTGGACTTCCACGGAATCTGGTAGAACTTGCCGTCGGGGGACTTGTACTGGTCGGCGGCGGCACCGGTGCGCTGCTTGATGTAGTCGGCGGCTCCGTCGAAGCTGTCGAGCGCCACAAGCCCGCCCTGCTTCTGGAACTGCGGCACGGCGGCCGGGGCGGTGTTGAAGATCAGGCACGGGGCGTTGCCGGCGGTGATCGCGGCGCCGATGACCTCCTCCGAGGACTTGCCGGCCGGGATCTCCTGCGCGGTGATCTTCTGATCGGCGTGCTGGCCGTTCCACGCCTCGACCATCGCGTTACCCCAGGCCAGCTCCTCCTTGTTGTTCGACAGCCAGATGGTGATCGGCCCCTTGGCCGAGGAGTCGGCCTTGGTGCCGGAGCCGCCGTCACCGCACGCTGCGGTGAGCCCGAGGGAGAGGACGAGGAAGGCGGCGGGGACGGTACGTCTCATGTCGATCTCCGATCTCGACTGCCGTGACGGTGCGCCGGGCCGGGGCGAGGCAACGCCCGGAGGACTGGTCACGGCTGTTGGTGTGGGTGTGGTGTGGGTGGTGGAGCCGTGGAGCCGCGGACGACGAGCTGCGCCGGAGGCATCTCGACGTCCGCGCCGCCGTCGCCGTCGATGAGGTCGAGGAGGGTACGGGCGGCGACCCGGCCCCACCCCGACGGATCGGTCCGGACGCTGGTCAGCGACGGGCTGATGTGGGCGGCCAGTTCGGTGTCGTCGAAGCCGGTGACGGAGAGCCGGCCCGGGACGTCGACGCCGCGTTCCCGGGCCACCGCCATGCCGGCCATCGCCATCACGTCGTTGGAGTAGATGATCGCCGTCGGCGGATCGGCCAGGTCGAGCAGCTGATGGGTGGCCCGGGCTCCGCCGGCCGCCGAGAAGTCGGAGGACACGCACGGCCCCGGCGGCAGCCCGGCAGCCCGCAGCGCGATCTCCCACGCGTCCCGCCGGGCGGCGCCGTGCAGGAAGTGCTCCGGGCCGGCAACGTGCGCGACGTGCCGGTGCCCCAGCTCCACCAGGTGGTTGACCGCGGCGGCGATCCCCGGCTGGTCGTCGACCAGCACCGCCGGGAACGGACTGGCCACGTCGGGACGGCCGAGGGTGACGGCGGGCAGCCGCAGCTGCCCCAGCAGGGCGATCCGTGGATCGGCGACCCGGAGGTCCAGGAGGAAGACCCCGTCCACCCGGCCGTCGGCGGCCAGCCGCCGATAGCCGTCCTCCTCCGCCCGCCGGTTGGTGACCACCTGCAGGACCAGCGCCTGGTTCCGTTCGGCCAGGACGCGTTCCACCCCGGCGATGAAGGCGGGGAAGAACGGGTCGGCGCCGAGCAGTTCCGGCGCGCGGGCGAGCACCAGACCGACGGCGAAGGCCCGGGAGGCGGACAGGGCGCGCGCCCGGTGGCTCGGGGTCCAGCCCAGTTCCTTCGCCGCCGCCAGGATCCGCTGGCGGGTCTCCTCCGCGACCCCGGGCCGGCCGTTGAGCGCGAAGGAGACCGCTCCCTTGGAGACGCCCGCGGCACGGGCGACGTCGGTGATCGTCGGTCGACGTTGCCTGACCAACGTGGCCTCCTTCCGTGCCGGTGGGGATGCGGTCCACGTCACTAAACCGGTTTGAAGGATGCTAGACCGGTTTAGCGGATGGATCAATAGCCGTCGCTCGACGTCCTTACCTCGCCTCACGCCGCGGCCCCTCAGCTAGAACGAGTGAGTCCAGGTCGTATGCCGCGTAGTCGGCCATCACCAGCGTCCCGCTCCGCCGCACCTGCTCGGCGACCGTCGCCTGCCCGATCGGTGGCAGGGGCGGTCGCGGTGATGCCGGCTTCGCCGTCCGGGACGGGTTGGGGACGGGCACGTCGGACGGGGGCATTACCGGATCACCGGTCGGGTCGTGGGTCGCCGCCGGTACCGCATTCGACGGCAGGCTGGTCGACGGTACGGGAGCCGGGCCCGCGGTGAGCGCCGTGGGCGGCGGCGACGCGGAGACGGCCGGGGCCGCACCGACCCCTCTCCCCGTACAAGGTAGACAGCCGCCGTTGGCCGCCGATGGTAGGCGCCGCCGGCAAGCCCGCGAATGCCGCCGGGCCAGCCGGAACGAGTGGTTCGGGACGTCGCCCTATCGATACCGGCAGGAGTCGCCCCGCAGGGCGGCGTCGGGCAGCGGCACCGCTGACGGGATGCCGGGCGGGGCACTTCGGCCGGCCGGGCCAGCGCCGTCAGCGCCGCGCCGAGCAACTGACGAGGAGCAGGCCCCAGCACCGTCGCCGCGCCGCTCCGGCTGTCACTGTCTCCCCCTGCGCCCAGGCCCATCCGGCTCGCCCGGCGCCCTGACGGCGGCGGGCGCAAGTCCGGCGCGCCCGGGCACGGCGGGACGCGCCGGGTGCGCGGACACGGTCAGCGGTTGGGGTTGCCCTGGTTGATACGCTTCTCCGCCGCCTGCTCGCCCTGCTGGACCTGCTTGTCGTACCGCTCGCCGGTGCGCTGGTCGACCTGCTGGCCCGCCTTCTGAACACCCTCGTCGGCCTGCTTCGGATGCTGCTTGGCCAGATCCTCGGCCTTGTCCGCGAAGTCACGCATGTCCGGATCTCCTCTCCTCCGCCCGTGCCTTCCCCGCGACCAGAGGCACAAACAGAGTGCGGACCATCGAGATTGCCCGTTCGCTTCGCCCCATTTGTTCGCAAGGAACTGCCCAGTCGCATCGCGGGCAGGCCGGCTCGAAGTCACAACTTTGCGTGAACCGCAGAGCAGATTTGGGGTGCGCCGCCGATGGCGGTCGGTAATCGACGCTGTTGATCGGCCGCAAGCCCCCCGGAAATCCTCGGTTACCGTCGGTGAGTTCGCCGCAGACTGCACCATTCGCACTCATTGTGCGGCGGGGCCGGGCCGCCATACGATGACGTCCGTCTATAGCCGACGCGACCGGCGGAAGGCGCGTCGACCCGCACCTGCGCGCAGTTCATAAGCAGGCCCTACCCCCTCCCGATCGAAAGGCCCTGACCGCATCGAAGGTGAAGCCGCCCGGCCAGCAGCGCGGCGCGCTCGGCCGGGTGCAGTGAATAACCCCTGTCCTCAGGAGGCGTGTGTGCGATCCGATCCCGTAAGCAGAAGATTCCCGCGGTGGCGGGGCGTGGGCCGGGTTCGGCCGGCGCGACTGTTGGCCGTGGCGTTGGCCACCGTATTGATGGTTCCGCTAGGGGCCGCCTCAGCCTCGGCCGCCGGTACCGCTGGCGCCGCCGGTGCCGGTGGACAGGTGCCGGCATCGCTGAACGCGGGGGCCGGTGCGCCCACGGGCGTGACGGTCCTGGCGGCGTCCGCCGCCGCGACGGTCTGTGCCAAGGTGGCCGCCAAGGCCGGCTTCTCGTACACCGCGAACGTCAGCACCTCTGCCGGTAACGTCCGGCAGATCGTGGTCGCCGTGGCGATCGCCATGGCCGAGTCAGGCTGCAACCCGTCGGCGACGGGCCAGAACCCCGGCTCGATCGACCGGGGCCTGTGGCAGATCAACAACTACTGGCACCCCGAGGTCAGTGACGCCTGCGCCTACCAGGTCCAGTGCAACGCCAACGCGGCGTGGAACATCTCCAGCCACGGCAGCAACTGGACCCCGTGGTCGACGTACAACAACGGGGCGTGGAAGACCTACCTGGACACGGCGCGCACCGCCATCACCGGGTTTTCCTTCCAGCTGAAGAACCGGGGCGCCGGCACCTGCCTGGACGCCATCTCGTCCGACGTACGCAACGGCGGCCGGATCGCCCAGTGGCCCTGCAACAGCAGCGACACCTACCAGCAGTGGCGCGTGGTGGTCGGTGCGAACAACTACAACCCGGTGCTCCAGAACGTCGGTACCGGCACGTGCCTGGACGCCGTCGCGTCCGACGTACGCAACGGCGGGGCGATCGTCCAGTGGGCCTGCAACACCACCGGCGATTCCTACCAGCGGTGGTGGTTCTCGGGCAGCGGGCAGCTCAACACCAACGGCGACGCCAACGCCGGACTGCACAACGCCGGTTCCGGGACGTGCCTGGACGCCAACGCATCGGACGTCGGCCAGAACGGCTCCATCATCCAGTGGGCTTGCTCCGGCAGCGACCTCTTCCAGCTGTGGAACTGACCGCGTGACAACAGGCCCCGCGGGCTGACCTGCCTGCGGGGCCCCAGCTGGCCAGGCGACCAAGACGCGAAAGTGAGAGCCCCCGACGTCGGTGTCGCGGGCTCTCGCATGCACAGGTGGCCTACCCGACCGGCGGCGCCGGGTAGACGGCGGTCGTGCCGCAGTAGCTGGGCAGCAGAGCGGTGTCACGAAGCAAACATTGGCGAGTATATATGTTCATCTTCAATCGGATGGCCGCAGTTCCGTTCGCGACTCATCGGACATCGATTGTGAATTAGGGGTAGCGCATCGCCGTCCATCGTTGGATGATTGCCGCCGACGTACGGCTTATCCCGATCTGCTGACGCCACTCGAAGGACTGCTGCGTGAAGCGTGAACATGCCCCTGTGCTGCCGGGCACCGCTGCTACGGACTACGCGCGATATATGCGTACGGATGAACTGCTCAGCCTGCAACGGTCCTCGGCGGAGATGATTCACCGTGACGAACTGCTCTTTCAGGTGGTGCACCAGTCCGCCGAGCTGTGGCTGAAGCTCGCGGCGGCCGACCTGACCGAGGCAACCGCCCGGGTGGATGCCGGGGACCTGGCGACGGCCGAAACACTGCTGGTCCGCGCGACACTCGCCGTGCGGCTGGTCACCGACGATCTCGAGATGTTCCGGCATCTGTCGCCGGTGGACTTCCAGGCGATGCAGCCGGCGCTGGGCAACGGCTCCGGTGCCGAATCGCCCGGTTGGCACCGGGTCCAGGCGGCCAGCCGGCAGCTGGGACGCGCGTTCGCCGACCACCTTGCCGCACAGGGGATCCCGGCGGCGGCACTGTGCCCGACGGACCCGGCGGATCCGGTGCACCGGCTCGCCGAGGCGATGGTGGACTGGGACGAGCAGGTGTCGCTGTGGCGGTTCCGGCACTACCAGGTGGCCCTGCGGGTCGGGGGCCACGCGCCGGCCGGCACTCCGGGCAGCAAGGCCACCCTGCTCGGCAAACTCATCGGGCACCGGTTCTTCCCGGACCTGTGGCAGGCCCGACTCCGCCCCACGGGCGACGGGCCCGGCACCGCCCAGCCCTGACCATCCGCGCGCCTTTCCTTACCCGGCATTGCTGGACGAATTCCCTCGGCTTGGCAGCCACTTTGTCGACCGATCCCCGCCCGATCAATCCGACCGGAGGCTATTCCGCGTGAGCCGACCCGACCCGGCACCCGGCCCCGACACGCCCCAACGCCTCGACGATACGGCGCACGAGGCCCTGCGCGCCGAGTTCCCGCTGCTGCGGACCTGCGTCTACCTGAACAACAACTCCACCGGCGCGGTGCCGAGGGGTGCCGAGCGGGTGCTGCACGACTACTGGGAGACGCTGCGCACCTGGCGCGACGATGTGTGGCAGGGATGGTTCGTCGACCTCGACCGGTACGCGGACTCGCTGGCCGCCCTGCTCGGTGCGCCGCCGGGCAGCGTGGTCACCGACGCGAACCTGAGCACCCTGCTCGCCCGGGTGGCGTCCTGTTTCGACTACCGCCCGCCGCGCAACCGGGTCGTCACCACCGACCTGGAGTACCCGACGGTTCCGTTCGTCTTCCGGGCGTTCGGCCGCTACGGCGCCCACCTCGACGTGGTCGGCGCCGGCGGTCCCCACCTCGACCAGGATGCCCTGGAGGCGCGCCTCGACGAGCGGACGCTGCTGGTGTGCGTATCGCACGCCAGCTTCATCTCCGGTGCCACGGTCGACCTGCCCCGCCTGGTCGCCCGCGCCCACGACGTCGGCGCGCTGGTCGTGGTGGACGCCTTCCAGACCGTGGGGGTGGTGCCGCTGGACGTCACCGCCCTCGGCGTCGACGTCGTCCTCGGCGGCGCACACAAGTGGCTGTGCGGCGTCGGCACCGCCTTCCTCTACGTCCGCCCGGATCTGGTGCCGAAGCTGGCGCCGGCGGCCACCGGCTGGCAGGCCGGGGACCGGGCGTTGACCTTCCAGCCCTCCACCGGCTGGGCACCCGGCACTCGGCGGTTCGCCGGCGGCACGCCGTACCCGCTCACCTCGTTGGTCTCCCAGGTCGGTCTGGACCTGCTGGCCGGGATCGGCGTCGAGGCCATCCGGGCACACTCGCTGGCCCTCACCCAGCGGGTCCTGGACCGGGCCGGAGCGGCCGGGATCGCGGTGGTCAGCCCCACCGCGCCGCACCGCCGCGGCGGCGTGGTGTGCCTGGACGTTCCCGACGGTGAGGCGGTGAAGCGCCGGCTGGCCGCCCAGGGCGTGATCTGCAGCTGGCGCGGCTACCTTCGCGTCGGTCCGCACGTCTACAACACCCTCGACGAGATCGACACGTTCATGGACGCGCTGGAGAAGGAGCTGCCCCGGTGACCCTCACCCTTTCGCCACGGGCGCTGATGAGCCTGCTCGCCAACGGTCCCAAAGCGATGGACGTGCTCGAGACGGCGTTCGACATGGGCCTGCTCGACGCGTTGGAGCCCGGGCCGGCCCGGCTCGACGCGCTGGCCACCCGGTTCGGGGTGCGCCCGCTGCGGCTGTACAAGTTCCTCGACTGTCTGGAGAGCCTCGGCTTCCTGGCGCGCGACGAGCCGGGCGACGACATCGGCGCCACCGGTTACCGGGCCGTGCCGGGGTTGCGCGACGCGGTCGCCGCGGTGGTCGGCCCTGGCGCGGTGGAGCGGGACCGGGACCGCTACCCGTGGCGGCGGCTGCACGGCCGGCTGGGTGCCAGCTTGCGCGGCGAGGTGAGCATGAGCGACGACGATTTCGCCTGGCCCCCCAAGACCGACGCCCAGACCGCCGACTTCGAACGCAGCATGGCCGTCGGGCTGACCCCGGTGATCGAAGCCGTACGGCGGCACGCCGATCTGCTCTGGCCGGACCGACACCGCCTGCTGGACGTCGGCGGCGGCGACGGGACGCTCGCCGCGCACGTGCTGGACACCGCGCCGGGCCTACGGGCCGACGTGTACAACCTGCCGGCGGTGGCGCCGCTGGTGGCGGCCACCCGCGTTGCCCGGGGCCACCCGGAGCGGCTGGGATTCGTCGGCGGCGACTTCCGCACCGAACCGCTGCCACGGGGATACGACGCGCTGTCCTTCGTCCGGGTACTGCACGACTGGCCCAACGAGGTGGCCCGCCGCCTGGTGGAGCAGGCGTACGAGGCGCTGGAGCCGGGCGGAATGCTGCTGATCTGCGAGGAGTTCCGCACTCCGGACCGGCTGGCCATGCAGTTCTTCTGGAGCTACTTCCTGATCGGGGTGGACAACTGCGTCAGCCGGCTGCGCGAGGTGGAGTTCTACACCAAGCTGCTCGCCGAGGCCGGCTTCGAACGGGTGGCCGTGCTGCCCGGCGCCTGGGAGTTGGTCACCGCGTACAAGCCGGCCTCCGTCGGCTGACCGCCCGGGCCGGCGGTCCGTCAGGTCCGCCATCGACCCGCCCGCGGCGGCGACCATCCAGTCTTGAGCGGGATTTCACCGGAGGTGGGGACAGCCCTACCGCCGATTGCCAGGCTGACCGTATCGATCCGGATCGGTGGTGGTGCGAGCGTGTACGCCATGACGAACGAGGCGCTGATCGCGCATCCCCCGACCCGGATGCGCCTGCACCGGCCGCTGGTGTTGCTCGCCGGGCTCATGATGATCCTGGCGCTGGTGTCCCTGGCCGGGCTCCTGGTCGACGACCGCACCGTCAACGGCAGTCCGGTCTGGCTGAAGCCGCTCAAGTTTGCGGTGTCGTTCGCGCTGTACGGCGCGACGCTCGCCTGGATGCTCCGTCTGGTCCGGCGTGGCCGTTGGATCGCCTGGTGGAGCGCCAGCGTCGCCGCGGTCGCGACCGCCGCGGAGGTGGGCACCATCGTGTCGCAGGCCGCACGCGGGCGGGCCAGTCACTTCAACGTCGCGACGCCGTACGACACGGCGGTGTACGACCTCATGGGCCAACTCGCCCTGGTGATCTGGCTGTCGACGTTCGTCCTCGCCGTGGTGGTCTCCGTCCAGCGACATTCGGACCGCGCCGCGCTGTGGGCCATGCGGTTGGGGATGTTCGTGTCGCTGGCGGGCATGTTGGTGGGCGTGATGATGGCGCAGCCGACGGTCGCGCAGCAGCGCGTCGCCGATGCCGGTGGCGTGCTCACGGTCAGCGGTGCGCACGCGGTCGGCGCGCCCGACGACGGCCCCGCGATGCCGCTCACCGGCTGGGCGACGACCGGCGGCGACCTGCGCATCGCGCACTTCGTCGGCATTCACGCGCTCCAGGCGCTGCCCCTGCTGGCCTGGCTGCTCACGATCCTGGCCCGGCGGCACCCCCGGCTCGCCGTGCCGGCCGTGCGGGTACGGCTGGTCGCCGTGGGCGCGCTCGGGTACGCCGGGCTGGTCGCGTTGCTGGTCTGGCAGGCATCGCGCGGTCGGGCGCTGCTGCAGCCGGACGGGCGGACCTTGCTGACGGCGGCCGCTCTGGCCGCGGCGGTGAGCCTGAGTGCGGCCGTGGTCGTCCGCCGCGCGTCCGTCGCCACGACCTGACGGCTCCGTGCAGTAGCGCGCCGATCAGGGTGGCACCCTCGCGGGCGGGCCGCCGGCCAACTCGGAAGGAAATAGAAACTTGGCCTGCCGTTCGTCATCGGTCGGCACCGCCGTGCCAGGAGTGCCAGAGGGCCGCGTAGGCACCACCGGCGCGAACGAGGTCGTCGTGGCTGCCGAGTTCGGTGATCCGGCCGTCCTCGATCACTGCCACCCGATCGGCGTCGTGCGCGGTGTTGAGACGGTGTGCGATGGCGATGACGGTACGCCCGGTGACGACGGCGGCGAGCGCCCGTTCGGTGCGCCGGGCGGT
>NZ_JAPDPH010000054.1 GCF_026013475.1 Micromonospora yasonensis
CCGGTGGAGTGGACCGACCAGGGCATGGCCGCGGTGGAGATCTTCCGCGCCCCCAAGCGGGGGTACGGCGTCCGCCGGGCCGGTGCGGAACTGCCCGCCGGCACCCTGCTCGCCCGCGCCGGCACGTACGTCTCGCCGGCCCTGGTCGCCGTCTTCGCCGCTACCGGCATCGGGCACGTGGTGGTCCGGCCCAGCCCCCGGGTGGTCATCGTGGCCACCGGGGACGAACTGGTCGACGTCGGCCGGGGCAGCCAGCCCGGGCAGGTGGTGGACGCCAACTCGCACGCGCTGACCGCCGCCGCGGCCGAGGCGGGCGCGCTCGCGTACCGGGTGGGGATCTGCGACGACGACCCGGAGGGGCTGCGCGGCCTGCTGGAGGACCAGACCCTGCGGGCCGACCTGATCATCACCACCGGCGGCACCGGCACCGGCCCCGGTGACATGGTCCGCCGGATCCTGTCCCGGCGGGAGGGCGGCCGTGCCGGGCCGGTCACCTTCACAGAGGTGGCCCTCTATCCCGGAACGGCCCTCGGATTCGGTACGGTCGGCGCCGAGGAGGTGCCGGTGGTGTGTCTTCCCGGTGAGCCCGGCGCGGCGCTGATCGGCTTCGAGGTGCTGGCCCGGCCGGCCATCCAACTGCTGGCGGGCGCCGAGCCGGTGTTCCGGCCCAGCGTGCGCGCGCACCTGCTGGAGACGGTCTCGTCCCCGGCCGGGCTGCGCGAGTTCCGCCCGGCGCACGTGGCCGAGCGCCGCGGCGGCGGGTACACCGTCCAGCCGCTCGCCGGCGGCCCGTTCACCCTCTCCGGCCTGGCCGAGGCGAACGGCCTGCTGGTCCTCGGCGAGCGGGTCACCACGGCCGCTGCCGGATCGACCGTGGACGTGCTCCTGTTGGACCGACGCCGGTGATGTTCCGACGGCCGCCGGGCTGGCCGGCGGTGCTGGTGGACGGCCCGGTGGTGCTGCGGCCGTACAAGCGCTCCGACGCGACGGCGTGGTCGGAGATCCGGCGCGCCAACCGGGCCTGGCTGTCCCCATGGGAGTCCCACCTGCCCGGGAGCTGGGACGAGTCGAACTCGCCGGCCGCGTTCCGCTTCGTCCACGCCGACCAGCGGCGGTCGGCGCGTACCGGCGAGAGCATGCCGTTCGCCGTCTGCCTGCGCGAGGACGGGCGGGAACGCCTGGTCGGGCACCTCAACCTGGGCAGCATCGTTCGCCGGGCGTTCTGCTCCGGGTACGTCGGCTACTGGGTGGACTCCCGGGTGGCCGGTCGCGGGGTGATCCCCACGGCGGTGGCACTCGCGGTGGATCACGCGTTCGGCCCCGGCGGGCTGCACCGGGTCGAGGTGAACATCCGGCCGGAGAACACCCCGTCCCGGCGGGTGGTGGAGAAGCTCGGCATCCGCGAGGAGGCCTACCACGTCCGGTACATGCACATCGACGGCGCCTGGCGCGACCACATCGGGTACGCCATGACCAGCGAGGAAGTGGCCGCCGAGGGCGGCCTGCTGGCGCGGTGGCACCGCGTACGTGACAGCCGAGGGTGAACCGTCCCACCCGCCACGCCCGGCGCGGCATCCGGGTGAACGGGTCGGCGGCCCGTAACCTCAAGTAACTGCAAGCTGTGGCAAGCGCTGCGCGACCGCACGATCTGCGCCGTGAACGACGGGCGACGGAAGAAGGTGCGGCGGAGCGGCGCTCGCCCCGAATTCGGTGACGGGAGGGGTGAGGGTGCCGACCTCGGTGCTCCTCGCCGTCCTCGCCGCCGCCGGCCTGCTCGCCCTCGCGCCGGCGCTGGTTCGCCGGTACGACGCCACCGAGCGGCTGGTGGCGGAGCGGGCGCAGTCGACGGCGCGGGTGCTCCAGCGCCGCCGTCGGCGTCGCACCGTGCCCGGACGGCGGCCCCTCCACCCACCCCGCTCGCTTGTCATCACCCTCAGTGAGGATTCCGGTACGGGGAGTCTGGCTCCGCCGGTCTCCGCGCCTCCGGCGGGCCGCCGCTCCAACCGGCTCCGGTCGCTCCCGCCGGCCCCGGCCAAGTCCCGCCGACGGCACCCCCCGAAGCGGCGGCACACCCCGGCGATCTACCGCCGCCGACGGGTGCTGGCCGCGCTGCTGCTGCTCAACTTCGTCGAGCTGATCGGCGTGGTGCTGGTCAGTCCCGGGTTCTGGATCAGCGTCTCGGTGACCGGCACCCTGCTCGTCGCGTACGTCGTACACCTGCGGCAGCGGGCCCTGGCCGAACGCCGGCGACGGCGCGCGGAGGCCCGGGAGGCCGCCTGGCTGGCCGCCCGGCAGGCTGAGGTGCGCCGTGAGCAGGCCCGTCGCGCCGCGGCCCGGCGGGAGGCGCAGCGGCGGCTGGCCGCCCAGCGCGAGGCGGTCCGGCGTACCGCGATGGGCCTGGACCGGCCGGCGGACCTGCCGTCGGCGGCCAGCGGCGGCTCGGTCTCCTACCGGCGGGCGGGCGGCCTGCGCGGTCGCCCCTACCAGTCCGGCCGCGGCGCCTGAATTTTTTCTCCGGGCGGTGTCGAATCCGGCGGGTGCCGTTCGACGGGTTGGTGAAGGCCGGCGTAGGGCCGGCCGCCACCGACGCACAGGGAGCACATCATGGCCAAGATCGTGTCGAACTTCTTCATCTCGCTCGACGGTGTCGTGGAGCGGCCGGACCAGTGGCACTTCCCCTACTTCGACGACGAGATGGGCGCGGCGGTGGGCCACGGTGTGGAGCGGGCCACGGCGTTCCTGATGGGGCGCAAGCAGTACCAGGAGTGGGCCGAGTACTGGCCGAACAAGGCCGACGGCGACGACGGCGGCTTCGCGGGCTTCATCAACTCGGTGCCGAAGTACGTCCTGTCCAACACCCTCACCGAGGCGACCTGGCAGAACACCACCCTGCTCACCGGCGAGTCCGAGCAGGTCGCGGCCCGGCTGCGGGAGATCAAGGAGCGGTCCGACGGGGAGATCGCCATGTCGGGCAGCACCACCACGGTGCGCTGGCTGCTGGCCAACGGGCTGCTGGACGAGTTGCGGCTGCTGGTGCACCCGATCGCCGTGGGGAGCGGGCAGCGGCTCTTCGAGGAGACCCCGACCTACCCGCTGCGGCTGGCGCGCCACGAAACCTTCAAGAGTGGCGTGCTCAACCTCGCCTACGTCCCCGCCTGATCCGCACGGTCGGTGGCTCGTCGCTTCCACTCGGAGATCTTGGAAGCTTTGCGCCCCTCTGAGGGCCTTTTCCTTCCAAGATCTCCTCATCCGGTGGGGCAGTTCGCGTGGGAGGGAGCAGACCTGTTAGCCTTGTCGCCGGCCCGCCCAGTGAAAGTCGGGTGGGACCGACGCTGGTACGCCAGCGGAGGGGCTGTGGCGCAGACCGGTAGCGCACCTCGTTCGCATCGAGGGGGTCAGGGGTTCAAATCCCCTCAGCTCCACCCCAGCTCAAAGGCCGTTTCCCATCGTGGGAGGCGGCCTTTTCGATGAACAGGGCCTGAACCGGGCCCACAACATGGCGAAGGGCGGGCGCCGGAGGCCGGTGCCCGCCCGTTTCTCCCGTGAGCTTCAGGACTGGCCTGTGGTGTAGGTGGCGATGATGACACCGGTGGTCGTCACCTGGCTCCCGGTGAGCCGCAGCTGCCGAAAGGTGCCGTCGTCGGGGAAGATGCGCTTGCCGCCGCCGACGAGGACCGGCTCGATGAGGATTCGGAGTTCGTCAACGAGGTTGTGCTCGATGAGGGTCCGGGTCAGCCGGGAGCTGCCGACGACGTGGAGGTCTGCGCCGTCTTCCTGCTTCAGCGACGCCACGGCCCTGGCGATGTCGCCCTGCAGGACCGTGGAGTTCTGCCACGTGAGCGGTTCGGTGAGCGTCGCCGAGGCGACGTATTTCGGCCGGTTGTTGAGCACCTCGGCGAGCGCGGCGAGCTCGTCGGGAGCGGTCGGCCAGAACGCTGCGAAGATCTCGTACGTCCGGCGGCCGAACAGGAAACCACCAGTTTCCGCCGTGCTCCTGGTGACCCAGTTCGTCGTCATGTCGTCGATGTGGCGCATGTGCCAGCCGCCGTGCCGGAAGCCGCCGTCGCTGTCCTCCCCGTCGTAGCCGGGGGCCTGGACGACCCCGTCGAGGGTCATCCATTCATCTGCGATCAATTTCCGCATGTCAGGCCGCCGTCACCAGCCAGAGGTGGCCGTCGGGATCGGCGAATGTGCCGGCGTAGCCCCACGGCTGCGCGGCTGGCGGCGTCACGACTCGGGCGCCCGCAGACCGGGCCTGTTCGACGATCCGGTTTACCTCGGCGGGGCTCTGGGCGGTCAGACCGAGCACGCACTCACTGCGGCCCCGGTCGGCGACCTCGTGGTCGCCGATGACCCAGCCGAAGCCCCCGCTCGGCACCAGCATCAACCGCAAGCCGTCGTTCACGGTGAACTGCAGCGGCTCGGGGATCCCGTCCGCCGCCGGTTCACCGACCGTCGTCAGGCCGAGTGCCTCGGAGTAGAAGCGGTGCGATGTCGGGCGGTCAGCTATCGGCAGGCTGACGACTACGGGGGAACTAGGCATCGTGGTAACTCCAGGTCGGAGCGGAGAACTGTCACCGTTACCGACCGGCTGACCTTTCGAAACTCATCGTCCGGCGCCGAGCGTTCTACTCGGCGGTGTCGACGGTGAGCCACCGGCGGATCTTTCCCTCGGGGCCGCCTGGAGCGGCTGGTGGCGACCATCCGCTCGCGGACCCGGCCCCGAGGGCGATCTCGGCGTCACGAACCGCGGCACGACCGCCGGTCGTGCTACCAGGCCGTGTTGATCACGTACGGGGCCGGGCTCGGCACGCTGTGCCATTCGGCCACGCTGGGCGGAATCTGCTCCCAGCGGGTCTCGCCCACCTCGCACTCCTGCACGGTCGGGAACCACAGCACCTCAGGGGCCTTCTCGTCGATCCGGAAGCCCAGGCCGAACAGTTGGACGTCGTGGTCGGCCAGCGGTCCGCCGACCCACGCCACCTCGGTGATCCGGCCGTAGCCGACACCCTCGCCGACCGCCCGGGTCACCTGGACCTCCCAGCCGGGGACCGGGTCCGGGGTGACGAGGTGCAGGCCATCGGGAATGTGCACCCGTACGGCCGTGGTCGGCGAGCCGGCGCAGCCGTGCCCGACCCGGAAGGCGGTGTGGAAGAACTTGGTGTCCGCGGTGTTGGGCGTGGTCACCACGTGGGCGCTGGCCGGCACGGCGGCGACGCCGACCGCCACAGCTGCGGCCACCAGGACGACACCGGCACGTCGCATCAGTTTGATCACTCGTCTCCTCCAGAGGCTCGCGATGCTCGTCGCCGTCAGGCTGTCCGCCCCCGGCCCAGCACCGGACTCAGCATGGTGAGGGCCTGCGGCCGTGTCTTCGCTCAGATTGCTGCCGTCCGGTCGGGCCGGTGGTGGGCGGTCACGAGCGGACCGGTCCTCGCGCGCTGACCGGCGTGGCGACGCGGTTGGGTGCGCCGTGACCAGCAGAAACATCGGGCCGCGTAGCGGCGCTGTCCCGCCCGCTGTCGGCAGCGCCGGCGACCCCAGAACCGTCCTGGCCACACCACGATGCCGCCGGTTCGCGGGTAGGGGTCAGCGCTCCCGGCCCCTCAGCTCCGCTCCGGCGATGGGCCGGCCTTCCGGCTCGAGAGGTGTCCGGGTCGGACAGCCCGGTACCCGCCCTGGCAACGTGGGCCGCCTTCCTCCCGCGGCGACCCGCGCTCTAGGCTCGTGCCCACATCTTCGGCACGAAAGCGCCGATCCTTGTCACGGGGGCGGGAGGTCGGACGTGCGCGTCAAAGCGGTCGCACGCCTGATGGTCGCGGCGCTGGGCGTCGCTCTCGGCGTGGTGGCGCCGATCGGTTCCGGCGCGGCGTACGCCGACGGCGTGGTCGGGCTCGGCATCGACGCGTACGCGGAGATGGTGGTCGACTCGGCGCACGGCCGGCTGTTCTTCAGCCAGGGGCGGCAGCGCTCGGGCGTGCGGGTGACGGACCTGTCCGGCGGCGCGCAGCGGACGATTCCGGACCTGCCGGGCGCCAGCGGCATGGCGCTGAGCCCGGACGGCTCGACCCTTTACGTGGCCCTCGCCGACGCGGACGCGGTCGCCGCGATCGACACCACCACGCTGGCCGAGAAGCGCCGCTACAGCACCGGCGCGAGCACCTGTCCCACCTGGCTGGCGCCAGCCGGTGGGAAGATCTACATCGGCTACGGATGCCAGTCGGGCAAGGGCAAGCTGGGGTCGATCGACGTACGCGGGGCGACGCCGGTCGTCGCCCTGGACCTGCCCCTCAACGGCCAGTACTACTACCCGCCGCTGCTCCGGAGCACCCCGGCCAACCCGAATCTGCTGCTGCTGGTGAACCGGTCCAGCGTCTCGTTCCCCATCTCGGGCGAGCCGGGTCTGTACGACGTCTCGTCCGGGACGCCGTCGCATGTCGCGTCCCTGGCCGGAGAAACCTGCACCGGCCTGCACGACGCCGTGCTGACGGCCGACAAGGTGATCCTCGGCTGCTCCTACCTGTGGGACCCACAGTCGAACTCCCGCGTGGTGGCGGCCGAGCACGTGGCGTTCTCGGCGGCGGACCTGTCGCCGGCGGGCACGTACCCGTCCGGGACCTGGCCGACGGCCGTGACGACGTCCCCGAACGGTTCCTTCATCGTCCTCGGCGCCAGCGAGAGTGATTCGATCCACGTCGAGCGGCCGGACGGGACCGTGGTCCGCCGATACGCCCTCCCGCCCGGCAACCACCTTCAGGTGCGGGGCCTCGCCGTCAGCGCCGACAGCCGCACGCTCTACGCCGTCACCACCGATCAGGACCGGAAGAACCCGGCCCTGCGGGTGCTGACCGACTTCGGCACCACCGGATCCTCGCTCCTGCTGTCCGCGCCGACGACGAGCACCCGCGCCGCGCCGCTCACCGTCCAGGGGAAGCTGGCGTTCGTCGGTGCGACCGTGTCGACGCCGTGGACGTTGAAGGTCGCGAAGCAGGACATCACCGGCGGTCACCCGCTGCCGGACGTCACCACCGCCGCGGACGGGTCGTTCTCCTTCTCCGACACGCCGCTGGTCGGCGCGGCCAACACCTACACCGTGACCTTCCCCGGCGACGCCACGCACCCGGGCACGAGCCAGTCGGCCACCGTGCAGGTCTCGCGCGCCGCCACCGCGTTGAGCGTCACGGCGAAGGCGACCACCGGCCGCCGCGCGTCGGTGACCGCCCAACTCGGCGCCACCTACACCAACCGCACGGTCTGCCTGTACGCCCAGCCCTACGGGCAGGCCCGCAAGACGCTCACCTGCGGCAAAGTGGACGGGTACGGCAAGTTGATGGCCACCTACCCGACGTACCAGCGGGTCACGTTCAGCGCGAGCTTCGCCGGCGACGAGCGCTACGCGCCTGCCGAGGCTTCGGTGCGTACGTACGGGTTCCTCTGGAAGCCCGGGGTGTTCCGCGGCTACTGAGGGTGATCAGGTGGTGAAGTCGTCCCGGGCGTCCCGGGCGTCCTTCTGGACGTGCTCACCGGGCTGTTTGCCCCGGATCTCGTCCTGACGCATCGCCTGTTCCGCCTCGGCGCGTTCGGGCCGGGTCATGTCGCCCATCCGGGCCCGGGCCGGCCCGGCCACCTGCTCAAGGTTGTCCTTCGACCGCTCGGTGGAGCTCATGTCGCCTCCCTGCCGTCGTGGGCGAACGGGGTTACCGCTCCTCACCCGCGTCCCCACCGAGGGCGGGTGGAAACCCCGTCACCCGAGGGGCGCCATCCCGGGCGGCGGCGCGCAGCGCCGCGACGCAGGCGGCGACCGCCGGATGGTCGCCCGCCCCCTTGCGGTACGCGATCCGGGTACGTCGTCGCAGGTCGAGCGGGACGAGGCGGACCCCGTCCGGGGGCTGGCCGGCGGCGAGTTCCGGGACCAGGCCGACGCCCTGGCCGGCGGCCACCAGCGCCAGCATCGCGGTGAAGTCGTCGGCGTGGTGGCGGATTGTCGGCGGGTAGCCGGCGAGCCGGCAGGCGTGCAGCGCCACCGTGTGGCAGAGGGTGCCGGGGCTGGCCAGGATCCATTCGGCGTGCCGGACGTCCGCCAGCGTCGCCACGTCCATCGTGGCCGGCACGGCCAGGTAGACGGTCTCCGCCAGCAGCGGTGTCGAGTCGAGCGCCGGATCGGGGGCGGTCGGCACCACGTCGTAGTCGTGCGCGAGGGCCACGTCCAGGCGGCGGTCGCGCAGCGCGTCCGGCACGTCGACCGGGTCCAGTTCGGTGACCATCAGGTCCAGCGCCGGGTGGTCGCGGGCCAGCGCGACCAGGGCCGGCGGCAGCAGGGTACGCACCGCGCTCGGGTACGCCCCGATGCGTACCGTGGCCGGTGAGGCCGCCCCGGGCGGCGGCGAGGGTGGCGTCGGCGGCCTCCAGTGCGGCGAGGACCACCTCGGTGTGCCGGACCAGTGCCTCCCCGGTGGCGGTGAGGGTGACCCGGCGGCCGGCGCGTTCCAGCAGCGCGACCCCGGCCTCCCGTTGCAGGGCGGCGAGCTGCTGGGAGACGGCGGACGGCGTGTAGGTGTGCGCCTCGGCGACGGCGGCGATGGTGCCGAGCCGGGCCAGGTCCCGCAGCAGCCGCAGGCGGCGGACGTCGAGCATGAAGCTCAGCTTACGTATCCGTTGAGCAACCTGAACTGGTTCTTCACCGTTCATGCGCGCAGCCTGGAGGCATGACGTTGCACGGGTTGTACGTACCGCTGATCACGCCCTTCGACGAGCGGGGCGGGGTCGACCGCGACGCCCTCGCCGCCCTCGCCCACGAGGTGCTGGACGCCGGGGCCACCGGCCTGGTCGCGCTGGGCACCACCGCCGAGCCGCACGCGCTGGACGACGCGGAACGGCGGGCGGTGGTCGACCTGGTCGCCGGGGTCTGCCGGGAACGCCGGGCCGCGCTGCTGGTCGGTGCGCACACCCTCGAGGCGTTGCGGGCGTTGGGCGGCGACGTCGCGGCGGCGCTCTGCCTGGTGCCGCCGTTCCTGCGACCCGGCGCGGAGGCGGTGCTGGCCCACTTCGCCCGGCTGGCCGAGGCGTCCCCGGTGCCGCTGGTCGTCTACCACGTGCCGTACCGGACCGGGCAGGAGCTCTCCGCCGGGGCGCTGCGCCGGCTGGCCGAGCTGCCCGGGATCGTGGGGATCAAGCACGCGGTGGGCGGGATCGACGCGGACACCGTTGCCTTCCTGGCCGACGTACCCCCGGGTTTCGCCGTGCTCGGCGGCGACGACGCGTACGTCTCACCCCTGCTCGCCCTCGGCGGGCACGGCGGCATCCTGGCCTCGGCGCACGTCGCCACGGCCGACTTCGCCGCGCTGGTCGCGGCCTGGCGGACCGGCGACGTCGCCCGAGCCCGGCCGCTCGGCCACCGGCTCGCCACCCTCTCCCGGGCGCTGTTCGCCGAGCCCAACCCCGCGGTGATCAAGGCGGTGCTGCACGCCCGGGGCCGGATCCCGACCCCGGCGGTCCGCCCGCCGCTGCTGCCCGCCACCCCGACGGCCACCGCGCAGGCCCTCCGGTACGCGGCCGCCCTGGCGGCGATCCCGGCGTGACCGATGACGGGGCGACGGCCGGGATGGATCGCGGAAGACGCGGACGGGGGCCGGCCCCGGGTGGGACCGGCCCCCGTCGTGGGGCGACTCGGCTCAGGGCTTCCAGGAGCCGGCGGCCTGGAAGTTGTGCTGGTACTCCACCACGCCGTTCTTGTCCTTCACGTCGAGGACGAGCTGGCCGGTGCGCTTGGTGCCGGCCGGCAGGTTGTTGCCCGAGTTGAGCAGCTTGCCGCAGCCGGAGAAGGCACCGGAGATGCCGCTCTCCTCACTGCCGTCCGCGCCCTTCCAGCGGAAGTAGAACGGGTTGATCGAGCCGGTGCCCTTGGTGACCTCGGCGCGGACGCGATCGCGGCGCGGAACGCGGCCGAGCGGTCTTCGATCAGCCGCAGGACCTCGGGGAACTCCAAAATGTTTTGCACCTCGGTTGTGTATCACTGCGCTCCGGCCGCCGGGTAGCGAATTTGTCCGACGAACGCGTCGACAGCCGGGCGGAGCGCCGGCGCCGAAGCCTTCGTGAGCTGCCTCCGCAACAGACCTTGCGTGGGTCGACACTTGAAAGTCTCGGATCCTCGCAAGATCGCTCCGCTGCTGGTAGAGATCGACGAAGTTGCGCAGCCGGCTGCGCCAGTACTCGTTCGGTTCCCGTGCAGCGACCCGTTCCTTCAAGAACGTCTCAGGGGCGGTCAGCTCGCAGACGACGAACCGTGAACCCGGCACGGCAGCGCGAAGCTGCACCCGTTCGTCCTCGTCCGCGATAACACTGGGATTGACGAGCCGCAAACCCGCAATAGTCGCGTAATTGGGCCAGATAGCCCTGAGATTGTTGCGCGCGAAAGACCGCTCGGGGTGCGGGTAGACCATGGTGAGGTCATCGAGGCCGATCACCGCGTTCGCCAAACCGGACTCACGCAGCAGGTCCGCTATGGCACCCGACAGGGTGGACTTTCCCGAGCCCGGCGATCCATGCAGGACGAGCACATCCACGTTGTTCACGAGCGCAGCCACCCGAGCCGGATACCTGCGACTTCGCTGCGGCCTCGGCCTCTGGGTGCACGAGATCGCATGTCGTCGGTTGTCACACGGACGGGTCCCAGGCTACGAGCTGATCGAAGATACGACGGTCGCCTTCGAACTTCAGCGAATCCAGCGGTATGCGGCCGTAGAAGAACAGGACCAGGTCACTGGCCGTGCCCCGGGCGGAGGCGTCGGCCGTGTCGGGGTCCTCGCCGGCAGCGGGCGTGAGGTGGGCGACCTGTGCGCCGTCGTGGGAAAGCCGAAGGCGCCAGGAGTGGCCCTCGGTGGCGTGGTAATCGACGATGGCGGGTTCGTGTGGCCAGGCGACCGTCGTCGCGCAGAGGGTGAACTGGCAGTCGTCGAAACCGTCGAGGGCGACCTCCTCTGATAGCGGCTGCGGGGCACCCACCGTGAGCTGGGCGTCGTAGGTGTGCACCGCGATCTCGGGAACCTGGCGCCGCGCCCATGCACCAGAGGTTTGCGGTGACGGCGAGTCACCCCACCACGTCCAACAACCGCGGTCCGGGCCGGCCTCACGCAGCGCGTTCGTCAGCTGCTCGACGGACTCGGTCCACCAGGCCAGCAGAGCCTCGCGTTCCCGAGGCGCACCCATGCCGTCCTCCCAAGCCGACTTCTCCGGGGGCGCGTCTGCGGGCCCTGCGGCGACGATGGCGGCTGATTTGCGGCGGCCCATGCCCACGTGTTGCACGAGATCGAACAGCGTCCGCTCGGGATGGGTCGGCACCTGCAGGTCAAGGCTGGGTGCCGCGGCGACGGCAGCGCGGAAGGCGGTCGACCGTTCGTTGATCAGCCGCAGATGATCAGGGAACGTGAGAATTTTGTGCACCCCGGCTTTCTATCACTGTGCTCCGACGACCGGACACGCATTTTGCAGCCGACGCGGCGGCCGCCCCGGCACTGATACGTGCCCTTGGATGACGCGCGGGCGCCCCTTCCTCAGATCGGCGATCCTCAGAAGGCAACAGCACCGCTCACGCTGGGGTGCCCGGGTGGCGGATTCTCTGTTGCGGGTGTCCATTCCTCGATGTCGTCGGGCCAGGGCGCGGGGCGGCCGGTGTCGTTCCACAAACCGATCTCGGCGCCGGTGGCGAGCAGGGCGGCGTTGAGCGCGGCCCGTTCGGCTGGTGGGGGGATGGCCGGGTCGCTCATGGCGTGGGTCAGTCCGCGGCCATGGCCAGGTTCTTCCGGTGAGCGTGGGCGAAGCGGTAGGAGTCAGTGCCGGTCTCGATGATGTTGCCGCCGAAGGTGAGCCGGTCGACGATCGCCGCGCAGAGGCGAGGGTCGGTGAAGGTTTTCGTCCAGCCGGAGAACGACTCGTTGGACGCGATCGCCACCGAGTTGGTCTCCTCGCGTTCAGTCAGTACCTGGAACAGCAACTCGGCGCCGTACGAGTGCAGAGTTCTCACGGTGGATCGGCCGTAAGTGGGCAAGCAGCTCGTCTCGACAGTCCGGCCGTCGCGGCCCAGCCGACCGCTGGCTGGAATCCCGTCCGTGTTGCGGGCTTTCACTGATGCTGCTGGGCAGGATCGGCTAGTAGCAGTTCCCCGGAGGGTGCTTCCGGTATCGAGGCTGCGCTGCCGGCTTGGACGAAGCACCACAAGTTGGCTCAAGATAATGAGAACCATGCTTCCGCGCCGATTCTCAATATCTTGAGCCAGTGCAGCTCAGGTGCTACGCCGCTGGCTCAGGTCAAATGAGACGCGACAGTAGGCCGCGAGATGCTCGCCGGTGAGGGTGCTGCGAGCGGCGACAAGGTCGGCGGGCGTGCCCTCGAAGACGACCCGGCCGCCGTCGTGGCCGGCACCCGGGCCGAGGTCGATGATCCAGTCGGCGTGCGCCATGACCGCCTGGTGGTGCTCGATGACGATGACCGACTTGCCGGAGTCGACGAGCCGGTCGAGCAGGCCGAGCAACTGCTCGACGTCGGCGAGGTGCAGGCCGGTGGTCGGCTCGTCGAGAACGTAGACGTCCCCCTTCTCGCCCATCTGCGCGGCCAGCTTGAGCCGCTGCCGCTCGCCGCCGGACAGCGTGGTGAGCGGCTGGCCGAGGCTGAGGTAGCCGAGCCCGACGTCGGCGAGCCGGTCGAGGATCTTGTGCGCGGCCGGGGTGCGGGCCTCGCCGTCGCCGAAGAACTCCTCGGCCTCGGTCACCGGCATCGCGAGCACCTCGGCGATGTTCCGTCCGCCGAGCGTGTACTCCAGCACCGAGGCTTGGAACCGCTTGCCCTCGCACTCCTCGCAGGTGGACTCGACGGTGGCCATGACGCCCAGGTCGGTGTAGATGACACCGGCGCCGTTGCAGGTCGGGCAGGCGCCCTCCGAGTTGGAGCTGAACAGCGCCGGCTTCACGCCGTTGGCCTTCGCGAACGCCTTGCGGATCGGGTCGAGCAGCCCGGTGTACGTCGCCGGGTTGCTCCGGCGCGAGCCGCGGATCGTGCCCTGGTCGATGACCACCACGCCGTCGCGTCCGGCGACCGAGCCGTGGATCAGTGAGCTCTTGCCGGAGCCGGCGACTCCCGTGAGCACGCAGAGCACTCCGAGCGGGATGTCGACGTCCACGGCTTGGAGGTTGTGCGTCGACGCGCCGCGGATCTGCAGCGCGCCGGACGACGCGCGTGCCGCTTCCTTGAGCGTCGCCCGGTACTCGAGGTGGCGGCCGGTGGTGGTGTCGCTCCCCCGCAGCTGTTCGACGGTGCCCTCGAAGCAGACGGTGCCGCCGTGGGTGCCGGCCCCGGGGCCGAGGTCGACGACGTGGTCGGCGATCGCGATGGTCTCGGGCTTGTGCTCCACGACGAGCACGGTGTTGCCCTTGTCGCGCAGTTGCAGCAGCAGCTGGTTCATCCGCTCGATGTCGTGCGGGTGCAGGCCGATCGTGGGCTCGTCGAAGACGTAGGTGACGTCGGTGAGTGACGACCCGAGGTGGCGGATCATCTTGGTGCGCTGCGCCTCTCCCCCGGAGAGGGTGCCGGAGGGGCGGTCGAGCGAGAGGTAGCCCAACCCGATCGTCGTGAAGGAGTCGAGGAGGTGCTGCAGCCCGGTGAGCAGTGGCGCCACCGATGGCTCGTCCAGGCCCCGCACCCAGTCGGCCAGGTCGCTGATCTGCATCGCGCACACGTCGGCGATGCTCTTCCCGTTGATCTTCGACGACCGGGCCTCTTTGCTGAGCCGGGTGCCGTCGCACTCGGGGCAGGTCGTGAACGTCACCGCCCGGTCGACGAACGCCCGGATGTGCGGCTGCATGGCGTCGACGTCCTTGGCCAGGAACGACTTCTGGATCTTCGGGATCAGGCCCTCGTAGGTCAGGTTGATGCCCTCGACCTTGATCTTGGTCGGCTCCTTGTAGAGCAGGTCGTGCAGCTCTTTCTTGGTGTACTTGCCGATCGGCTTGTCGGGGTCGAAGAAACCGCTGCCGCGGTAGATGCGGCCGTACCAGCCGTCCATGCTGTAGCCGGGGACCGTGAGTGCGCCCTCGTTGAGCGACTTCGTGTCGTCGTACAGGGCGGACAGGTCGAAGTCGGTGACCGAGCCCATGCCCTCGCAGCGGGGGCACATGCCGCCGAGACGGTGGAAGGTCGCCTTCTCGGTCTTGGTCTTGCCGGCGCCGCGCTCGACGGTGATCGCGCCGCTGGCCTTCACCGAGGGGACGTTGAACGAGTACGCGTTGGGTGAGCCGATGTGCGGCTGGCCGAGCCGGCTGAAGAGGATGCGCAGCATCGCGTTGGCGTCGGTGGCGGTGCCGACGGTCGAGCGGGGGTTGGCGCCCATCCGTTCCTGGTCGACGATGATCGCCGTGGTCAGGCCTTCCAGTACGTCGACCTCGGGCCGCGACAGCGTGGGCATGAAGCCCTGCACGAAGGCGCTGTAGGTTTCGTTGATCATCCGCTGCGACTCGGCGGCGATAGTGCCGAACACCAGCGAACTCTTGCCCGAGCCGGAGACGCCCGTGAAGACGGTGAGCCGGCGCTTCGGGAGTTCGACGGTGATGTCCTTGAGGTTGTTCTCGCGGGCGCCCTGCACGCGGATCAGGTCGTGGCTGTCGGCGGCGTGCGGCTCGGGTGACACGGTGCCCTTCGTGGTGGCCATGCTCTCATTCTCTCCAGCTGGTCGGACGCGGCAGCCCGGTGGGCGGACCGGGCGGGGAGCCTACCGGCTCCGGACCGGCGCGGCTTCCCAGGTGAACCCGTCGGGGTCGGTAAAGGGGCCGGCGTCGCCGGCGATGATGACGCGGTGCGAGCCGGTGCCGTCCGGGGAGACGCCGGCGTCCTTGGCGGCGGCGCGGCGCCCGTAGAGCGCCAGCTTGACGGGCGACCCCGGGGTGTGGAACTCGACGTACCTGCTGCCGAAGCTCTTCGCCACGGCCAGGCCGCGGTCGACGTAGAACTGCTTGCTCGCCTTGACGTTCTCGACTCCGAGGAGCAGCACCAGGTCGTCGATCTGGCGGGTGGCCGGGCCGGTGTCCTTCTTCGAGGATGTCGCGATCTTCCAGATGGTCCCGTCCGGGGCCTGCACGACCCCGCCGTAGCCCCAGAGGCCCTTCTTGGCCGCCTTGAGCGTGGTGGCGCCGCCGGCGAGAGCGCTGCCGATGAGGCTGTCGACGGTGCTCGGCTGGGACACCACGAGCGACAGCGTGAAGCCACGGAAACCGGCCGTCGGTGCCTGTGCGGCGCGGACGCCGATCCGGGGGCCGAGACCGAAGGCGGCTGCGTAGAAGGCGTCGGCGGCGGTCGGGTCGGGCACCTCGAGGATGACGGATTCGATGGCGGCCATGTCAGCGCACCTCCTGGATGCGCACCATGTTGCCGGCGGGGTCACGGAAGGCGCAGTCGCGTACGCCGTACGGCTGGTCGGTCGGCTCCTGGACGACCTCGGCGTCGCTGGCCTGCAGCCGGTCGAAGGTGGCGTCGAGGTCCTTGGCGGCGAGGATGATGCTGGCGTAGGTGCCCTTGGCCATCATCTCGGTGATGGTGCGGCGCTCGTCGTCGGTGAGGCCGGGGGTGGCGGCCGGCGGGTACAGGACGATTGACGTGGCGGGCTGGCCGGGAGGGCCGACCGTGATCCAGCGCATTCCCTGGAATCCGACGTCGTTGCGGACCTCGAAGCCGAGGGTGTCGCGGTAGAAGGCCAGGGCCGCGTCCGGGTCGTCCTGCGGGAGGAAGGTCTGGTGAATGGTGATGTCCATGGCGGTCACGCTACGTGCGGCTCGACGGCCGGCGCTTCTCGATTCCTGATCGGTCTGGTCACCTGTTTCGCCACGCACGGCGGTATGCCGGCCGTCGCGTGTGCCGCGTCGCGCCGGTAGGTGCTGGGCGGCACGCCGACCAGCTCGGTGAAGCGGGTGCTGAAGGTGCCCAGTGATGAGCAGCCGACCGCGAAACAGACTTCGGTGACGCTGAGGTCGCCGCGGCGCAGCAGCGCCATGGCCCGCTCGATGCGTCGGGTCATCAGGTAGGCGTACGGTGACTCTCCGTAGGCGAGCCGGAACTCGCGGCTGAGGTGCCCGGCCGACATGTGCACGCCGCGGGCGAGCGCCTCGACGTTCAGCGGCTGCGTGTACTCCCGGTCGATCCGGTCGCGGACGCGGCGCAGCCGCGCGAGGTCGCGCAGGTGCTGGGCTTCGCCGGGACTGCTGCTCACCTGCGAAATCCTGCCACGACGTGCAGGGGTTACCCAGCGCCGCCGGCGGTGCGCCGCGCTCCGGGTCGATTCTGCCCCCGGTTGTCCGGACTGCTGCGCTCATGTCCAGCGGTGGTGCGGCGGCGGCACGGCGGATCGATCCCCCGTGCGCCGTCGCCGCTAGCGACCTGCCGGGCCGGCCGGGGTCATCGCAGTTGTCGGGCGGCGAACCGGGTCTGCGGGTGGGCGATGGTGTCCTGGGCGGCGATGAGTTGCAGTTCGCGGGTGCCTGCGGTGAGCGTGGCCTCGTAGACGGCGAAGACGGCGTTGGTGGTCCGCTCCAGGGCCGTCTCGGGCGAGCCGGTGGTCCGCAGGTGCGCCAGGTACAGCGCGGCGGTGACGTCGCCGCCGCCGTTGGGGCTGATCGGCAGCAGCGGCGTGGTGACCGCCCAGGCGCCCTCGTCCGACACCGCCACCACCTCCAGCGATCCCTTCGGGACGTCGCCGTGCAGCACGCTGGTGACCAGCACGTGCCGGGGCCCGGTCTCGCGTACGACGTCGACGGCGGCCAGCAGGTCGTCGACGGTGTTGGTGGTGCGGCCGGCCAGGAACTCCAGTTCGAACTGGTTCGGCGTGACGATGTCCGCGCGCGGTACGACGGTGTCGCGCAGGTATTCCGGGATGCCGGGTCGGACGAACATGCCGCGGCCGACGTCGCCCATCACGGGGTCGCAGCAGTAGACGGCGTCCGGGTTGAGCGACTTCACCCGGTCGACCGCGTCGAGGATCACCGCGCCCATCGCCGGGTCGCCCTGGTAGCCGGACAGCACCGCGTCGGCGGTGCCGAGGACTCCGCGGTCCTCGATGCCGGTGATCACGTCTGCCACGTCGGCCGGTGCCAGCAGCGGCCCGCGCCACGCGCCGTAGCCGGTGTGGTTGGAGAAGTGCACGGTCAGCACCGGCCAGACCTCGTGCCCGAGTCGTTGCAGCGGGAAGGCGGCGGCGGAGTTGCCGACGTAGCCGTAGGCGACCGAGGACTGGATGGACAGGATCTTCACGGGCTCATCGTCGCACCTGCCGGATTTGCAGGTGGCGACCGGTCAGGTGTCGGTGCGTAGCCGGGCGTGCAGGTGCATGTCGTGCCAGCCGTCGGCGTGCCGGGCGGCACCCCGGTTGGTGCCCTCGGCGGTGAGGTCGATCTCCCGCAGGCTGATCTGGCCGAGGACGGTGAGCGCGAGGAGTGAGCCGGGGTTGCGAGCCGCGCAGTCGCGAACGAAGGCTGACTCAGCCGGTGGTGTCGGTGACGGCCCAGCCGGCGGCGGTCTCCCGCTGCCAGCGGTGCGGCCAGGCGGCGAGCCAGGCGCGAGCCTCGTCGTCGGTCATGGTGCGGCAGTGCCAGCGGCGGATGTCCGGGTCGGTGTAGGCGGCGTGCACGGCGGGCAGGTCGTTCGCCTGCCAGGGGCGCAGGAGCAGGTCGCCGGCGGGGATGTCGGGCAGGGGGTGGCGGGCAACGCCGCCGGGGGTTCCGCCGCGGTGGTGAGCAGCGGCATGGGGTGATCCTGCCGCGGGGACGGGGCGTCGTGGTGCGGTGACGGTCGGTGTGGGCGCCGGGTGCGGGGTGACCGTTCGGCTCAGGGTTTCGACCGTCCGGCGCGCGGCGGGTTTGGCGACCGGGTGCGGGGTGGGCATGTGGCGGGAGGTTTTCCCGCCATCTTTTCGGAGAGGAAGCACGGATGCTTTCCGCACTCGATCGTCGGCACACCGTCGCGCCGCCGGGGTACAGCCGTTGGCTGATTCCGCCGGCGGCGTTGGCGATCCATCTGTGTATCGGGCAGGTCTACGCGACCAGCGTGTACAAGAACTCTTTGATCGCGCACTTCGGTGCCAGTCAGACGGCGATCGGGGTCATCTTCAGCATCGCGATCGTGATGCTGGGGTTGTCGGCCGCGGTGGCGGGCACCTGGGTGGAGGCGAACGGGCCGCGTAAGGCGATGTTCGTCTCGGCGTGTTTCTGGGCGGCCGGTTTCCTGGTCGGGGCGTTGGGCATCGCGACGAAGCAGTTGTGGCTGCTCTACCTCGGGTACGGGGTGCTGGGCGGGATCGGTCTGGGGATCGGGTACATCTCCCCCGTCTCGACGTTGATCAAGTGGTTCCCGGATCGGCCCGGTCTGGCGACGGGTCTGGCCATCATGGGGTTCGGTGGTGGGGCGATGGTGGCCTCTCCCCTGTCCCGGCAGTTGCTGTCGTACTACGACGCGGGGTACGACCCGGGGAACGCGGGGTCCACGGCGTCGGGTGCGGCGCTGGTGTGGTTGTTCGTGACGTTGGGCGTCGGCTACTTCCTGATCATGATGTTCGGGGTGTTCAACGTGCGGGTGCCGGCGGCGGGCTGGCGGCCGGCGGGGTTCGACCCCGCGCAGGTGGCGGCGAAGCCGCTGGTGACCACGGCGAACGTGTCGGCGGCGAACGCGGTGAGGACGCGGTCGTTCTGGCTGCTGTGGGTGGTGCTGTTCTGCAACGTGACCGCGGGCATCGGGATCCTGGAGCAGGCGAGCCCGATGATTCAGGACTTCTTCCGGCACGACAGGACCTCGACGGTGTCGGTGGCGGCGGCCGGTGGGTTCGTGGGACTGCTGTCGCTGTTCAACATGGCGGGCCGGTTCGTGTGGTCGTCGGCGTCCGACGTGATCGGTCGTAAGCCGATCTACCTGATGTATCTCGGTGTCGGGATGGTGCTGTACGTGTTGCTGGCCCTGTTCGGGCAGCTGGCGACGGCACTGTTCGTGCTGCTGGCGTGCGTGATCCTGTCGTTCTACGGCGGTGGCTTCGCCACGGTGCCGGCATACCTGCGGGATCTGTTCGGCACGTTCGAGGTGGGCGCGATCCACGGCCGGTTGTTGACGGCGTGGTCGGCGGCGGGGGTGGCCGGCCCGCTGATCGTGAACGCGTTCCTGGACGCGCAGGGCAAGCCGGGCACGTTGACGGCGGCGGCGTACCGGCCGGCGCTGTTCACGATGGTCGGGGTGTTGGCGGTGGGGTTCGTCGCCAACCTGTTGATCCGGCCGGTGCCGGAGCGCTTCCACGAGCCGGCGTCGGAGCGGGACGGGGCGCGTGGTGCGCAGCCGGTGACGGTGGAGAGGAGCGGGTCGTGAACGAGGCGGGTCACGGGCAGCGGGTGCGGCTGGTGGTGTCGTGGGTGGTCGTGTCGGTGCTGCTCGGTTACGGGGTGGTGCAGACGGTGATCACGGCGGCGAAGTTGTTCACCCACTGACGGGTGGCGTGGGGTGGCGGCCCGGGGTTTCCCCGGGCCGCCGCGCGTCAGAGGCCGCCGGCGATGCGCAGGACGGCGCCGGTGGTGTAGGAGGCTTCGGGGCCGAGCAGGAAGGCGATGGCGCCGGCGACCTCGTCGGGTTCGCCGGCGCGGCCCAGCGGGATGCGGCCGGCCGCGGTGTCGGGCCGGTCGGGTGCGCCGGACAGGGCGTGGATGTCGGTGCGGATGATGCCGGGGGCGACGGCGTTGACCCGGATGCCCTGCGGGGCGAGTTCCTTGGCCAGGCCGATGGTGAGGGTGTCGGTGGCGGCCTTGACCGCGGCGTAGTGGATGTATTCGCCGGGGCTGCCGAGGGTGGCGGCGGCGGAGGAGACGTTGACGATGGCGCCGCCGCGGGTCAGCCGGCGGGCGGCCTGCTGGGCGCAGAGGACGTACCCGACGAGGTTGACGTCGACGACCTGGCGCAGGTCGTCGAAGCGCAGGTCGGTGAAGGGGCCGATCGGGCTGGTGATGCCGGCGTTGTTGACCAGGCCGGTGAGCGGGCCCAGGTCGGCGGCGGCGTCGAAGAGGCGCTGCACCTGGTCAGGGTCGGTGGTGTCGGCGGGGACGGCGACGCCGCGGCGGCCGGCGGCCCGGATGTCGGCGACGACGGCCTGCGCGGCGGTGTGGTCGCGGCGGTAGCCGATGGCGACGTCGTGACCGGCGGCGGCGAGCCGGCGGGCGGTGGCGGCGCCGATGCCGCGGCTGCCGCCGGTGATGATGGTGACGGAGGTCAATGCGCTCTCCCCTGCCCTGGTGGTGCCGGTGACGTTACCGTCACCGGGGCGGGCGGCGGGTGGAGAGGACGGTCACACCGTGACGCGGTGTGGGGTCGGTCGCTTAGGCTCACCGCGACGGTGGGCGCTCGGGCAGGGAGGTACGCGGTGGCGGTGGGTGTCGGTGACCTGGTCGAGGACTTCGAACTGCCGGACGAGACGGGCACGCCGCGGCGGCTGTCGGAGTTCTTGGCGGCGGGGCCGGTGGTGCTCTTCTTCTACCCGGCGGCGATGACCCGGGGTTGCACCGCGGAGAGCTGCCACTTTCGGGACCTGGCGGCGGAGTTCGCGGCGGTCGGCGCGCAGCGGGTCGGGATCAGCCGGGACCCGGTGGCGAAGCAGGCGGAGTTCTCCCGCCGGCACGGCTTCGACTATCCGCTGCTGTCGGACGTCGACGCGACGGTGGCGGACGCGTTCGGGGTGCGGCGGCGGCTGCCGTTGGGGGCGTTGAGCACGCGGCGGATGACGTTCGTGATCGGCCCGGACCGGCGGGTGCTGGCCGTGGTGCACAGCGAGTTGAGCATGAATGAGCACGCCGACGCGGCGTTGCGTGCCCTGGGGGGTTGATCGTCCGCTTGTCGCAGCCGACTGGTATCAAGGCTGCAATCAAACGGGTGTACGGAAGAGGGCGTGATGGCGGGCCAGGGTTTGTCCACTGACGAGGTGCAGGGGATCCGGGAGGCGTTGGCGGCGGGCCGCAAGCCGAAGGTGGTGTTCACCGCGGCCGCCGGGCAGATGGCCGGCCAGCTCGGGCAGGTGGTGGAGCTGACCGACCCGGAGCTGTCCGAGGAGTTCGTGGTGGTGCGGTTCGGCCGCGACGAGCTGCCCTTCTCCCCCGGCGACGTGGCGATCGCCCCGCGTGGGGCCGGACGTAAGCCGGCGGAGCCGAAGCCGGAGCCCGTGGTCGAGGAGGAGCCGGCGCCGGAGCCGGAGTTCGTGTTGGACACGCCGCCGGTGCCGGCGCCGCGTCGGGAGGAGCCGAGGGTGGAGCAGCAGGCGGAGGCGAAGCCGGCGAAGCGGGCGGTGAAGACGGCGAAGCCGAAGAGCCCGGCCGGGCTGACCGTGACGCTGGCGTACGCCGAGGGCGAGTGGACGGTGGCGGCGCAGCAGGGCGCCAAGTCGCTCGCGAAGCCGTACGTGGTGAAGCCGGCGGAGGCGCTGCGGATGGTGGCGCTGGTGGACGTGCCGGGGGTGCAGGAGGCGGTGGAGCAGATCCTGGCCGCGGAGCGGGCGGAGGCGGAGCAGCAGGCGGAGAAGCTGCGCGCCGAACTGGCGGAGATCGAGGCGCGGCTGGCGGAGCTGCGCGAGGCTCACTGAGACCGTCGGCCCCGGCCGAAAACACCTCGGCCGGGGCTCGGGCCGTCTGGTACGGTTCCGCCGCGTCCTCGACGAGACCGGAGGGAGGTGAGCGCCATGGCACGTACGACTGTCATGCGCTCCCACCCGTCTGCGGGGACGCCGGGTTCCTGAACCGGGGAGCGCACCGCTTCCTGGAAGGACCTTCATGACCGACCTGGTCATCCGCCCGCTCGTCGCGGGCGAGGAACAGCTCTTCGATTCCCTTGCCGACCCGGGCCTGGTCGGGCGGGCCGTGCTCGGCGAGACGTACGCCGACGGCGGCTACCGCCCGGAGTGGACCTGGGTCGCGCTGCGCGACGGGGTGGTCGTCGCCCGGGCCGCCTGGTGGGCCGGGCCGGACGATTCGGCGCCGCTGGCGCTGGACTGGTTCGACTTCACCGACCCGGATGCCGCCGTCGCGTTGCTGCGGATCGCGCCGCTGCGGGCCGAGTACGAGATCCTGCTTCCCCACGGCTGGCGGGACGATCCGGCGGTCCGGGCGCACGGGCAGGCGCGGATCGACGCGGCGACCGCCGCCGGCCTGCGGGTGCTGGTGGAACGCTACCGCTACCGGTGGACCCCCGGGTGCGGCCTGCCGGCGCGGCCCGGGCGGCTGGAGTTCCGGCCCGAGCCCGACGACGCGGTGATCCTGGACGTGCTGCGCCGCATCGGCGAGGGCAGCCTGGACGCCCATTACCGGCACGCGTCCGCCGTGCACGGGCCGGAGGCCGCGGCGCGGGAGGACCTGGACCTGCTGCGGTGGATGCCCAGCCCGCGGGAGTGGTGGCAGCTCGCCTTTACCCCCGGCGGGGACCTGGTCGGGATCATCGTGCCGACCCGAAACCAGAGCCACCACATCGTCGGGTTCGTCGGGGTGCTGCCCGGGCAGCGGGGCCACGGGTACGCCTACGACCTGCTGGTCGAGGCCACGCACCGACTGGTCGAGGTGGGCGCCGACGCGATCGTGGCGGCCACCGACCAGGGCAACACGCCGATGGCGGCCACCTTCGCCCGGGCCGGCTACCCGATCGAGTACGAACGCGTCGACCTGGTGTGAGACGACCCGCGGGGCCGGTGCGGACCCCCTCGCACCGGCCCCGCGTCGTCCCGAGCCCGCAGGCTGGTCAGTGTTGCGGGATGTTCTGTACCCCGATCCGCTTGCGGAACACCCAGTAGGTCCAGCCCTGGTAGGCCAGCACGATCGGGGTGAACACCACGGCCACCCAGGTCATGATCTTCAGGGTGTACGGGGTGGACGCGGCGTTGGTGGCGGTGAGCGTGCCGGCGGCGTCCAGGGTGGACGGCAGCACGTTCGGGAACAGCGCGGCGAACAGGGTCGCCACGGCCAGGGCGATGGCCACAGCGGTGCCGGTGAACGCCCAGCCCTCCCGGCGTACCCTGGCGGCGGCGAGACCGGCGACCAGGGCGAGGGCGGCGCCGACGGCGAGCGCGACGGCGGCGGTGCTGGAGCGGATGGTCAGCGTCCAGGCCAGGAAGGCCACGGCGGCCACTGCGGTGCCGGCACCGACCTTGACGGCGAGGGCGCCGGCGCGGTCGCGGATGTCGCCGGTGGTCTTCAGGGCGAGGAACACCGCGCCGTGGGTGAGGAACAGGCCCAGGGTGGTCAGGCCGCCGAGCAGGGCGTACGGGTTGAGCAGGTCGAGCAGGCCGCCGACGTACTCGTGGTCGGCGGACAGCGGCACGCCGCGCAGGATGTTGGCGAAGGCGACGCCCCACAGGATCGCCGGGACCAGGGAGCCGACGAAGATGGCCTGGTCCCAGCGGCGCTTCCAGGACGCCTCGGGGCGCTTGTGTCGGTATTCGAAGGCGACGCCCCGGGCGATCAGGGCGAGCAGGATCAGCAGCAGCGGCAGGTAGAAGCCGGAGAACAGGGTGGCGTACCACTCGGGGAAGGCGGCGAACATGGCGCCGCCGGCGGTGATCAGCCAGACCTCGTTGCCGTCCCAGACCGGGCCGATGGTGTTGATCAGGACGCGGCGTTCCCGGTCGTCGCGGCCGAGCACGGGCAGCAGCATGCCGACACCGAAGTCGAAGCCTTCGAGGATGAAGTAGCCGGTGAAGAGCACGGCGACGAGGAGAAACCAGATGGTGGTCAGTTCCACGGTGGGCTCCGGGTCAGTAGGCGAACGCCAGCGGGCGCTCGGCGTCGTCGGTGTCGTCGTCAACGGGTGCCGGGGTGACGTCGGGGACGCCGGCCTTGGCGTAGCGGACCAGCAGCTTGAACTCGATCACCGCGAGGGTGGCGTAGATCAGGGTGAACGCGGTGAACGAGGTGAGCACCTCGGCCAGCGAGACGGTGCGGGACACGCCGTTGCGGGTGAGCATCTCGCCGAAGACGATCCACGGCTGGCGGCCCATTTCGGTGAAGATCCAGCCGAAGGAGTTGGCCAGCAGCGGCAGCAGCGGCATGACCAGGCCGGCGCGCAGCAGCCACCTGCTGCGCGGGGTGCGGCCCTTGCGCTGGCTCCAGAGCACGATCAGGGCGATCGCGGCGGCGGCCAGCCCGAGGCCGATCATGAACCGGAAGCTCCAGTAGGTGACCGGGATGATCGGGGTGTAGCTGCCGGCGCCGTACTGGGCGGCGTACTGGGTCTGCAGGTCGTTGATGCCGTGCACGGTGCCGTTGGGGTCGCCGGTGCCGAGGAACGACAGCAGGTACGGGATCTTGATGGCGAAGACCTCACGGCTGCCGTCGAGGCTGCCGACGGTGAGTACGGAGAAGGAGGCGGGGCTCTCGGTGGTGTAGAGGGCCTCGGCGGCGGCCATCTTCATCGGCTGCACGTCGGTCATGATCTTGCCCTGGATGTCGCCGGTGAACAGCACCAGCGCCGAGGAGATCAGCACCACCCAGGAGCCGAACTTGGTGGCGAAGCGGTACGCGTCGGTGTCGGCGCTGTCCCGGTTGCGGAAGACGTGCCACAGGCCGACGGCGACGATCAGGGACCCGGCGACCAGGAACGCCCCGGAGAGGGTGTGCGGGAAGGTGATCAGGGCGACCTTGTTGGTGAGCACGGCGAAGAAGTCGGTCAACTCGGCCCGGCCGGTGCTGGGGTTGACCCGGTAGCCGACCGGGTGCTGCATGAACGAGTTCGCGGCGAGGATGAAGTACGCGGACAGGTTGGTGCCGATCGCCGCCGCCCAGATGGCGGCCAGGTGCAGCCGCTTGGGCAGCCGGTCCCACCCGAAGATCCACAGACCGATGAAGGTCGACTCCAGGAAGAACGCCACGAGGGCCTCGATGGCCAGCGGCGCGCCGAAGATGTCGCCCACGAACCGGGAGTAGTCGCTCCAGTTCATGCCGAACTGGAACTCCTGCACGATGCCGGTGACCACGCCCATCGCGAAGTTGATGAGGAAGAGCTTGCCGTAGAACTTGGTGAGCTTGAGGTAGCGCTCCTGGCCGGTGCGGTGCCACAGGGTCTGGAGGATGGCCACGAGGATGGACAGGCCGATGGTCAGCGGCACGAAGAGAAAGTGGTAGACGGTGGTGACACCGAACTGCCAGCGGGCGACGTCCAACGCGTCCACCTGAAACCCCCAGCTGTGCATACTACGAGACGTAGTAAATACTACTCGGCGTCGTAGAAGAATGGGCAGGGCCCCAGGGCCCGACCCGTCCCGGGACCAATGACCCTGATCACCTCTGCCGCCCGGCCCGGGACCGGACCCCCGCCTCACCCCACGGCGTGCGACCATCCAGCACTGATGGACACCCCGACCCCCCATTGGCGGGCGCCGCTGCTCTGGCGCACCGCGCAACTGCTCGCCCGCGCCGTCGTCGGCCTGCTCGGCCGCCTCGAGGTCACCGGCGACGTGCCGGCCGGGCTGCGGCACGGGCCACTGGTCCTGGCCGCCAACCACATCAGCCCCTTCGACCCCGTCGTGCTCGCCGCCGCCTGCCACGCCCGCGGGATCCACCCGCGGATCATGGCCACCGGCGGACTGTTCCGCGCCCCCGTGGTCGGCCCGCTGATGCGCCACGCCGGGCACATCCGCGTCGACCGGGGCACCAAATCCGTGCACCAGGCCCTCGAGGTCGCCGCCCGGGCCGTGGCTGGCGGCTCGGTCGTGCTGGTCTACCCCGAGGGGCGCATCGGCCTGGACCCCGGGCTGTGGCCCGAACGGGGCAAGACCGGCGCCGCCCGGCTCGCCTTCGGCAGCGGCGCCGAGGTGGTCCCGGTCGCCCAGTGGGGCTCGCACGAGGTGCTGCCGTACCGGACGCCCAGGGGGATGCTGGGCGGCATCGCCCGGGCGATCGTGCGCCGACCGGTGATCCGGGTGCACTTCGGCGTCCCGGTGGCCCTGCGCGACCTGCACCCCGGCAGCACGCCCGGGGCGGCCCGCCGGGCCACCGACCGGATCATCGACGCGATCACGGAGGAACTGGCGCCGCTGCGCCCCGACGAGCCCGACCGGCCCCGCCACGTGGACCCGGGCCGGCCGGTGGCCGGCGGCCGAGGTGCGGGACGAGCCGTACGAGGTGGTGCGGCGGATCTGGTCGGAGCTGCTCGGGGTCGAGGAGATCGGCCCGCACGACGACTTCTTCGAGCTGGGCGGCCACTCGCTGCTCGGCACCCGGGTGGTGGCCCGGATCCGCGACGCGCTCGGCGTCGACCTGCCCCCGGGCGCCATCTTCGAGTCGCCCACCCCGGCCGCGCTGGCCCGTACCGTCGCCGCGCTGGCCGCCCCCGTCCCGGCCCCGCGCGAGCCGGCCGACGACGACCTCACCGACCTGCTCGCGGAGATCCGCGCGCTCTCCCCGGAGCGGCTGGCCCGCGAGCTGCACCTGGCCCGACACGAGGAGAGGAACGGCGATGAGTGACGAGTACCGCGTCCTGGCCAACGACGAGGAGCAGTACGCGCTCTGGCCCCGGCACAAGGAGATCCCGGCCGGCTGGCGGGACGCGGGCTGCGCGGGCGACCGGCAGGCGTGCCTGGACTTCGTCGAGCGGACCTGGACCGACATGCGCCCGCGCAGCGTCCGCGAGCACCTGGCGGCCCAGGGCTGATCCTCAGCGGAGCGCTCCCGGGTGGTGCGGCTCGTCGGGATGCGCTACGGACGTGGGCAGGCCGGATCGGCGTAGATGGTGAGGTAGATCAGGGCCGGGCTCACCACCGTCCACTGCGGGGACGGTGACCGCTCCGCCGAGCTGGGCCGGACGTCCATCCGCTGGGCAGCCTGGGCGCGGATGAGCAGGCGGCTGGTGACTCCCCGCACCCGACGGCAGTAGGTGAGCGTCGTCTCGCCGGCCACGTCGGGCCCCGCGTCCGGGTCCACCGTGGCCTGCCAACCGGCCGCCACCGCCACCCGGTCGTACGTGCGGCGCAGGGTGGGGCCGTCGTAGTCGGGGTCGGGGCGCCAGGAGAGCGTCACCGACGTGTGCGAGACGTCCTCCTTGGTCAACTGGTGGCATCCCGTGCTGCGGACCACGTCGCCGAGCGGCCGTGCCCCGTCCGGTCGCACCGCCACGACCGGGTCCTGCGCGTACGCGTCGAGCAGTTGGTCCTCGTGCTGCGGCACCGTGCAGCCCGGCACCCGGGGGCCGGTGGCCCCGTCCGCCCGCGTGCATCCCGTCAGGGCCACCGCGGCGACCAGGACCACCGGCCAGCATTGCCGTGATCTCATCGATTCAGGTTAGGTCCCGCGCGCCGTCCCGGCCGTCCCGTCGGACGGGATTCGGCCACTTGCTGGTCCGGTTGCTCGACGCCCGTCGGTGAGGGGCGCCGGCCCGATCGGCCGGCGCCCCGGCGCGCTCACTCCTCGGCGAGCCGGTCGGGCGACTCCAGCGCGGCCTTCACGGCCTGGAGGAACGCCACCGCTTCCCGGCCGTTGACCACCCGGTGGTCGTAGACCGCGCTGACGTTGACGAACCGGCGGACTGCCACCTGCCCCGCGGGGTCCAGGGCCAGCTCGTCCTGGGTGCCGCCGATCGCCACCACGCAGGTCTGCCCGGGGAAGACGATCGGCCCGGCGAGCACCACGTCCGGGTCGGTGTGCAGGGAGACCACGATGGACCCGCCGGTCAGCTCACCCGCCCGGAAGCCGTCGCCGCCGGCCCGGGTGCGGAAGTCCATCAGCGTCTCGGCGATCTCCGCGCAGGTCAGCTCCTCGACGTCGCGGACCACCGGGATGAACAGCCCGGTGCCGACGTCGATGGTGACCCCGACGTGGGCCGCCTCGGTCAGCCGCACGGTGTTGCCGTCGCCGGGGGAGGCGAACAGCAGCCGGTGCTCCTCGCGCAGCCCGCCGATCGCCTTGACCAGCAGCTCCGGCAGGCCGACCAGGGTCCGGGTGGCCCGGGTGAGCTGCCGGGCCACGGCCAGGGCGGCGTCCACGCGTATCTTGATCACGGCCAGCGCGGCGGGCACCTCGCGGTGGGACTCGGTGACCACCGCGGCGACCGCGCGCTGGGAGCGGGGGAGCGGGTGCACCGGGCGGGGATCGTCGGCCTGCGGGGCGTCGCCGGCGGCGAGCGCCGCCGGTTCCGGGGCCGCGGCCCGCGTGGCCAGCAGGGCCTCCACGTCGGTACGCCGTACCACCGCCCGGCCCAGCGCCCGCAGCTCGGCCTCGCCGATGCCGTGCTCGGCGGCGAGGTCCCGGGCCGAGTCGGTCAGCACCGGCCCGGACGCGTTCTCCGTCGCGCCGGCGGCGGGGGCGGTCGGGGCGGCCAGGGCCAGCCAGCGCTGCCGGTCCTCCTCGCTGTCGAAGACGTGGCCGATGACCTGGCCCGGCGCGCACTCCTGCCGCACCACGGTCAGCCGGTGCAGCACGCCGTCGTGTTCGCTGAGCAGTTCCTCCGCCGCCTTGGAGGTCTCCACCTCGGCGACCGGGTCACCGGCGGTGACCTTCTCCCCGTCGGCGACCAGCCAGTCGGTGAGCACGTACGACGTGTCGTTGTTGTTGAGTTTCGGGACGACCAGGTCACGCACCACGGACGACCTCCTTCACGGCCCGGTGGATGTCGGTGTTCTGCACCAGCACGGTGCGTTCCAGGTGGGCGGCGGTGGGGATGACGCTGTCGGCGGAGTGCACCAGCCGTACCGGCGCCCGCAACGTGCCCCACAGGGCGGTGTGCACGGCGTGGGCCAGTTCCGCTCCCCAGGTGCCGCCGGTGGTGCTCTCCTCGGCCACCACCAGCCGGCCGGCCCGGGCCACCGCCGGCAGCAATGCGGCCGCGTGCAGCGGCCAGAGCCGGGACGGCACCAGCACCTGGCAGACGATGTCGTCGCGCAGCAGCAGCTCCCGGGCCACCGCCACGGCCCGGACGGCCAGCCCGCCGGGCACCACGAGCACGCAGTCGCTCTGCTCGGGGTCGTCCACCCAGATCCGGGCGACGTCGCCGTCGAGCAGGTCGTAGCGGAACAGCTCGTCGACCACCCCGTCGGCGTACATCCGGCCGGTGTAGAGGACCTTGTCCTCGAAGAGCAGCCCCGGCCGGCCGGTGGCGAGCATCCCGCCGAGCACCGTCTGGTTGTCGTGGAACGGGGACACCTCGTACAGGTCCAGGCCGGGGATGCCGACGAAGTGCTTCTGCGGGCTCTGGCTGTGGGTCGGGCCGTACCCGCGGTTGCCCCCGGTGGGGCAGCGCACCACCAGCGGCATCGGCACCCGCCGGCCGTACATGGCGGTGGACTTGCTGGCGAAGTTGAGGATCTGGTCGAACGCCAGCGCCACGAAGTCGCTGAACATGATCTCGACGATGGCGCGCTGCCCGGCCAGGGCCAGGCCGCCGGCCACCCCGACGATGCCGCCTTCGCTCAGCGGGGTGGACAGCACCCGGTCCGGCCAGCGCGACGACAACCCCCGGGTCACCTTGAACGCCCCGCCGTACGGGTCGGCCAGGTCCTCGCCGAGCAGGTACAGCCGGGGGTCGTCGGCGAGCAGCGCGTGCAGCGCCTGGTTGAGGTTCTCCACCACCCGCTCAGCCACGGTCGGCCTCCTCCCAAACGCTCGCCGGTCGCCCGGCGACCTCCCGGACCACCTCGGCCAGGTACGCGCGTTGCCGCTCGTCGTGCGCGGCGAACTGCTCCGGGTACGCTTCGGCGTAGCGGGCGTACCAGTCGTGGGCCTTCGCGTACGCGATCTCCTCGGGCGTACGGCTGTCGTCGCCTTTGCTGTGCGGGCCGACCCGGTGGGTGCGCAGCTCCACCACGGCGGGCCGGGACTCTTCGCGGACCCGCCGCAGCACCGGCGCCAGCGCGGCCCGGACCAGCGCCGTGTCGGTCGCGGTGACCAGCGTGTGGTCGACGCCGAAGGCCCGGGCCCGCCCCTCGATGCTGCCGGCGAGCTGGGCGTCGGTCGGGGTGGACTGGGCGATGCCGTTGTGCTCGACGACCAGCAGCAGCGGCAGTCCCCACAGGGCGGCCATGTTCAGTCCCTCGTAGACCGCGCCCTCGCCCCAGGTGCCGTCGCCCAGGTGGACCAGGGCCAGGTGACCAGGCTCGGCGCGGTTGAGGTGCAGCGCCACCCCGGCGGCCACCGGGACGCTCTCGCCCTGCACGCCGGTGGACAGGTAGCGGTCGCGCAGGATGTGCTGGCTGCCGCCGACGCCGTGGCAGACCGCGCCCTGCCGGCCCATCACCTCGGCGAGCAGGCCGTGCGGGTCGGCGAACCGGGCCAGGTAGTGCCCGTGCCCGCGGTGGTTGCTGAACACGTGGTCGCCGTCGGTGAGCAGCGGGCGCAGCGCCACCGGGACGTACTCCTGGCCGAGGCAGGTGTGGGTGGTGCCGTGCAGCTCGCCCCGGCCGAACATGTCCAGCAGGGCCAGCTCGAAGTGCCGGATGAGCAGCAGTAGGTCCAGGTCGTCGGCGGCGAGCCGGGTCGGCACGTCCGGCCGGGCCCCGGTCACGGCGGCGGTCACCGGGATGCCCCGTCCCACTCGGCGGCGATCAGCGCGACCAGTCCGTCCACGTCGGTCACCGCCAGGTACTCCCGCAGGTCCAACTGGACGCCGAGGTCGTCCTCGATGGCGGCGAGCAGCCGCAGCGCCTCCAGACTGGTCCAGTTGGTCAGGGCGTCGAAGCGGGCCTCGGGCCTGACCTGCCCGGCGGGTACGTCCGCGACCTGCTCGATCAGGTCCGCGACGGTGGTGAAGAGCTCAGGCACCGGCGTCTCCCTCCTCCAGGGTGATCCACGCGGGCAGCAGCCGGGGCGGCGGCCGCAGCGGCAGCGCGAACCGGGTGGTCCCGTCCTCCTCGGCGGCGGCGACGAAACCGGCCGCCGGCCAGGCCGCGCCGCCGGGCTTGTTGCGGGCCGTGGGCCGGAACAGCGCCTCCAGCCGGGTCGCGTCCGCCGCGCCGGCCAGCTCCGCCACCCGGTGCAGCACCGCCTGCTCGATGCCGCGGGAGAACACCCGGCAGCTGAGCACGAAGTTCTCGATCACCCAGGTGTCCGGGTCGCTCCGGTCCAGCCACACGCCGCCGACGAGGCCCTCGTCACCGAACCGGTCGGCAACGGCGACGGTGAGCACCAGGTGATCGGCGGAAGCGGCGCGCTGCCGGGTCTGCGCCTCGGTGTGCGCCCGGTCGGTCATGGTGAACTGGTTGGTGCGCAGCCCGAGCTGCGCCAGCCGGGGCAGGCTCAGCTCGTCCACCGGCCGGACGGCCACCCGCAGCTTCAGCTCGTGCAGGTAGTCCTCGGCCGAGGCGAAGGTGGCGGCGAAGCGTTCCCGCCCGGCCCGGGCCCGATACAGCTCGGTGCGTTCCCGGTCGGTGGCGCCGGTCGCCAGCACGGTGAAGTGCCCCTCGGCGAGCAGCCTGGTGGAGAAGCCGGCCGGGTCGCCGGCCAGCTCCACCACCCGTACGGTGGGCAGCTCCCGGCGGACCAGCTCGCACTCGAACGGGCTGTCGTCGGCGAAGACCACACCGTCCAGCCCCAGGTTGAGGGTGCCGGCGAGCTGGCGCAGGTTCTCGTCCTTGCGTCCCCAGTTCACCGCCTGCGCCACGAAGTCGTCGGCGCGCAGCAGCAGGTCGGGGTGCTGGTCGAACGCTTCGGCGACGACGTCCGGGTCGTTCTTGCTGCACACGGTCAGCAGCACGCCCTGCCGGCGCAGCGCCAGCGCCCGCCGTTGCACGTCCCGGTGGCAGTTGCCCGGGTAGTCGGTGCCCAACTTGATGCCGGCCAGCCCGTCGTCGCCGAGCACCCCGGCCCAGAGGGTGTTGTCCAGGTCCAGCGCCAGCACCTTCGCCGCCTTGCCGAGCACGGCCCGGCAGAAGGTCGCGGCCTCGTGGGCGTACCGGCGTTCGACGGTCGGCGTCCAGGCCATGCTGGCGTACCGGTAGAGGCGTTCGTCGCGCACCGGGCCGTCGTGGTCGACCAGGAGGGTCTCCAGGTCCAGGGTGTACGCCCCGTCCCGCTCGCCCAGTTCCAGCAGCGCGCCGTTCAGCTCCCGCCAGATCCGGCCCAGCTCGGCCCGGCCCCGGAAGCTGACCAGGCTGCGGTGCTCCAGCGGGGAGAGCGGCACGGTGTGCAGCAGCAGCGCGCCGTCGGTGCGGGCGGTGTGGCCGCGTACGGCGGCGGCGAGCACGCCGAGCCGGTCGGTCAGCGTGTCCCGCAGCCCGGCCAGGTCGCCCGGGTCCCACTCGGCCGGCAGGAACCAGCCGTCGTGCAGCAGGCAGAGCGTCACGTCGGGGCGGAACCCGGCCAGCTCGGAGTGGGGGTCGCTGAGGTCGCGCAGCAGCTGGTCGAAGCCGGAGACGTGCAGCTCGGCGGCGATCCCGATGCGCAGCAGGGCCAGCCGCAGCAACGGCTCGACGGTGCCCGGGGTGAAGGTGCCGGTGACCGCCACCCGCAGTGGCCGCAGCGGAAACTCCGGGCTGTCCAGCTTCTCCGCCGGTACGTCGGCGAGCAGCCGCCCGGCGGTGGCCAGGGTGGTGACCGGGGCGTCGTCCAGGTGGACCAGGCCGGCGGCCAGCTCCGGGTCGGGTGCGGCGTCCGGGCGGCGCAGCCGGCGGATCCGGAGGAGCACCTCCTCGACTCTCATCGCGATGTCCTTTCCTCGCCCGCGCGGCCGGCGGGGCGGTTCGTCGGTCGGGGCGGGTGGTCAGACCCGCAGCAGGGTGCAGACCCAGTGCATGCCGCTGCCGGTGCTGGTCAGCGCCACCAGGTCGCCGTCGGTCAAGGTGCCGTCGCCGAGGTGGTGCTCCAGCCCGATCAGCTGGTCGGCGCAGCCGACGTGGCCATGGTCGAGGGCCAGTCCGACGTTGGTACGGTCCGGCTCGACGCCGAGGTCCTTGGCGAGTTCGGCGAACTGCCGGGCGTTGTCGTGGAAGTGCAGGAACCGGCGTACGTCGGCCAGCGCCACGCCGGCCCGGGCACAGGCTGCCTCCACCACCCCCCGGTTGCGGTCCCGGATGGTGGCGACGAACCGGAACATCGCCCGGACGTCCCCGGCGAAGAACTCGTTGAGCCGTTCCGCCGGGTCGCCGACCCGGGGGGTGCCGGCGTCGGGGGTGAACGGCGCGGCGGTCCCGCCGACCGGCATCCGCATGAAGCCGGCGTACCGGCCGTCGCTGATGGTCTCGGTGGCCAGCCAGCGGCACCGGTCGTGGTCGCGGACCAGCACGGCCGCGGCGGCCCCGTCGGAGAAGACACTGGTGTTGATCTCCATGCGGTTCCAGTACGGCTCGCAGACCCGGTTGGCGCCGATGAGCAGCGCCGTCCGGTACGCCGGGTGGGTGGCGAACCGGCCGGCGATGGTGTCGAACGCGGTCACCCCGCCGCCGCACGCCTGGTTGAGCAGCACCGCCTCGGCCCGGTGCGCGCCCAGCCGGGCCTGGGTGTGCGCGGCGGCGTCCCAGTACAGGTACTCGACCAGGTCGGGGACGGCGAGCACGACCAGGTCCAGCTCGGCGGCGGAGATCCCGGCCCGGTCGAGCGCGGCGCCCCCGGCGACGGCCGCCAGGTCGGTCACCCCGACCCCGTCGGTGGCCCGGTGGAAGGTGCGGTACTCCCAGGACCGCACCCGGTCCAGGTCGGCGGTGTATCCGGGGGCAGCCGTGGCCACGTCGACCGGCTCGCCGAGCACGTGGGCCAACGCGGCCACGCCGACCGCCACCGGCGGGGCGACCCCGGGGGCGGTCACCGGGCCACCCCGAGCGGCTCGGCGGCGTCGACCCGTACGGCCCGGACCGGCACCGCCGGGTCGGTGCCCAGGTCCAGGTCGGCGAGGAACCGGCGGGCGCTGCCGTTGCGGCCGGTGTCGGTCCAGGGGACCAGCAGCTCCCTCGCGCCGGCCGTCCCGGCCCGGTGGGCCAGCTCGCGCAGCACCGCCGGCTCGACGCCCTTCCCGAGCACCGGGCAGGAGAGCGAGAACAGGTCGACCGTCCACCGGTCCGGTTCCCGGGTCAGCGCCACCAGGCCGCCGGTGCCGTAGTCGCCGAACCGGTCGCGTACCCGCACGGCGAGCAGGTCAGCGGTCCGGCCGGCCAGCGTGGCGGCGGCCGGCGCCGGGCGGAGGGCGAAGTCGTGCGCCCGGGCCACCAGCTCCGCGACCTGCGGCACCTCGGCGTCGGTGACCGGCCGGTACTCCACCTGGACGTCCAGGCTGGACACGAAGTCGGCCAGGGAGAGCCCGGCCGGCCCGGCGGCCGGGGATTCGCCGCGGGTGCCGCCGGTCCACCGGCGGGCCGGGAGGCGATCGGTCAGTCCCGCCGCGGTCAGCTCGTCGCCCCAGGCCTTCGGGTCCGCGCCGAGGGTCACGGTCGTGCCGCCGTCGGTGGTGGTCTCGTCCCGCGGCCCGGTCACCGCCGCTGGGTCTGCAGTGGTCAGCAGGACCAGGTGCGCCGGGGCGAGGTCCAGTTCGGCGGCGATCTCGGCGAGCTGCGCGACCGGCGGCCGGTCGTCGACGACCCAGCCGTCCAGCAGCGGCAGCAGCTCCGGGTCGGCCACGGTGGACCAGCCGTCGGCGCCGGCCCGCGCCGCCACCCGCAGGCCGGCGGCGCGCAGCTCGCGCAGCGCCGGCAGCAGGGGCGCCGGGTCGGTCAGGGTGTCGCCGTCGAGCACCAGCGCCCGGCAGCCCGCGCCGTACCACCGGCGGAGCAGGCCGGCGGTGGCCGCGCCGAGGGCGGCGAAGACCTCCTCGGTGTACGGGATCTTGGCGAACCGGAACAGCGCCGGGTGGTACGCGTGGCGCGTACCGACCGCGCGGACCGCCTCCTCGGCGTCGACCAGGAGCACCCCCGGGTCGGCGGCGAGCCGTTCGCGCAGCCGTTCCCGGGCGGCGGTGGCGGCGGCGGTCACCCCCTCGGCGTCCATCGGGTCGCCCGCGCCGCACGGGCGGGCCTCGGGGACGGCCGGCAGGACGTACCCGAGCAGGGCGCCCTGCCGGCGGGCGGCGGTGACGGCCGCCTCGGCGACGGCCAGCAGCTCGTCGGCCCAGCCGGCGCCGGCGGGTCCCGCCGCGCCGGCCTCCTCCAGCCGCGGGGCGACCAGCAGCACGTCGGGGCGGACGGTGGCGGGGAAGCCGTCCTCGGCCAGGCACTGCTGGACGATCTGGTGGAACGGCCCGACGGTGAGCGTGGCCGGCAGGCCGGCGTCGTGCAGGGCCAGCCCGAGGTACGGCACCAGCGGGTCAACGGTGTAGCTGGCCAGCAGCCCGATCCGCAGCACCGGGGCCGGGCCCCGGCGGGTGACCGCCTGCCAGCGGGTGCGCAGCGCGAACAGGTCGGTACTCATGCCGCCGTTGTCCCCTTGGCGCGCAGCACGTCGCGCAGGGCGCCGACACTGCGTACGTCCCGGATCTCCTCGAAGGCGAAGGAGAGGCCGTAGACCTCCTCCAGGGTCACCACCAGTTGCAGGTGGCGCAGGCTGGTCCAGGTGGGGATGTCGTCCGGCCCGGACTCGTCGGTCACCTCGGCCGGGTCGACGTCGAGCACCCCGGCCACCACCTCGGTGAGCGTCACTTCGCCACCACCTCACGGTCGTCGGTCAGTTCGTCGGTGCCGGTGGGCGCGGGCAGCGGCGCCGGCCCGGCCTCGGGCTGGTCGTGGTCGGGCAGGTCGATCTCCATCCGGCGGATGCTGGGGGAGAAGAAGCCGGCGGCGGCCACGCCGATGCCGAGCACGCCGACGATCACGAAGATCAGGCCCATCCCGGCGCCCGGTCCGCTGCCCACCAGCCAGCCGAACAGGGGTACGCCGGACCCGCCGTCGCGCATCATCGGCTCGAACCAGCGGTCGGCGGCGATGCCGGCCAGCGCGGTGCCGCCCGGGTACGCGAGATCCTCGATGAACTGCCGGGCGGCGAAGACCCGCCCCTGCTGGGACGGTTCGACCTTCTCCTGCCACACCGACTGGGCGTACCCGTCGATGAACGGGATGGCCAGGTGCAGGAAGAGCAGGGCGATCGACCACACGATGACGGTGTCGCCGATGCCGTACAGGATCCGGCCCAGGACGCTGAAGACCAGGATGGCCAGCAGCATCCGGCGGATCTTGTGGCGGGTGTTGGGCAGCACGGCGAGCAGGCTGGCGCCGGCCACGCCGCCGACCGCGCCGATCGTCTGCACCAGGCCGACGGCGTTGGTGCTGCTGTCGGTGCGGGTC
>NZ_JAPDPH010000055.1 GCF_026013475.1 Micromonospora yasonensis
CCCCGGCGCCGGGCGAGCGCGGGGCCGGGGTCTGGCGGGACGCCGTCGGCGGGATCCGCTTCGTGTTCCGTGACCCGGTCGTGCGGGCGCTGACCCTCTGCTCCGGCCTGACCAACCTCTGGCACGCCGGCTTCCTGGCCATGCTGCTGGTGTACGCGGTCCGCGAGCTGCGGCTGCCCGCCGCCACGGTCGGCCTGCTGGTCGCCGGCGCCAACCTGGGCTACCTGCTCGGCGCGGCGGTGGCCGGTCGGACCCGCGCCCGCCTCGGCGTGGGGCGGGCGGTCACCGGGGCGGCGGTGCTCCAGGCGGGCGCGGCGCTGGTGCTGCTGCCGCACCCGGTCGGCATCGGCGCCGGGCTGGCGGTGAGCGCCTTCGCCAGCGGGCTCTACAACGTCAACGCGGTCAGTCTCCGGCAGGCCGCCACACCCCCGGCGCTGCTGTCGAGGATGACCGCGACCAGCCGGTTCGTCATCTGGGGGGGCGATGCCGCTCGGGGCGGCCCTCGGCGGCGCGCTGACCGGGCTGCTGGGCGCGCCGGCGTACCTCGCGCTGGCCTCGGCCGGGATGGCCGCGGCGGCGCTGGTGACCCGCTGCTCGCCGGTCTGGCGTACCCGGGACTTCCCGAGCCAGGAGGACCTGGCCGAGCGGGCGGAGGTCGGGGCGGCGGTGCCCGCCGGGCGGTGAGTGCCGTTTGCCGCCGCCGGCCACGGGTATCCGGCCCGGGGCCGGCGGGTGATAGGAGGCGGACGTGCGGTTTCCCCGATTCGTCGAGGCGGTGTCCCGCCGCGCCGAGTTGCCCGCCGAGCAGGCCGCAGCGATCTCCCGCGCGGTGCTCCAGACCCTCGCCGACCGGATCACCGGCGGCGAGTCGGCGGACCTCGCGGCCCAGTTGCCGGACGAGCTGAGCGGATACCTGACCGCCCCGGCCGAGGCAGCCGGCGGCGGGGGACCGGTGACCTTCGTACGCCGGGTCGCCGACCGGGCCGGGGTGGATCCCGCGGTCGCCGAGGTGGGCACCCGGGCGGTGCTCGCGACGCTGCGCGAGGCGGTCACGGTCGACGAGTTCCAGGATCTCGTGGCGCAGTTGCCGAAAGGATTCGACGCGATGGTCGACCCGATCCCCCGCCCACCGTACGATCGGTGAGGACCCTCCCCCGATGGGGTTGAGCTGCGGCAAAGGCGCCGCGAGGGGCGAAGATTTCCCGGCCCATAAGTATTTTCACCGGAAAATAACTCGCCAGTAGGCATCTACGCCGAAAATCGTCTTCGCGCTAGAGGGATGATCGGATGGTTTCCGCCGTCCGAGGTTCCAGGGCGCCGTCCCCTCTTCGGGCTGAGCCCGATCGATTCCCTTCCCATCGAGAGATTGAGCTTTATTCTGCTTCCAATGTGAAGTCCTGGGGGGGATTCATGGTCACATTAGTCGATCGCTGCGCGCCTGTCGTTTGTGGAGAGACATCAGCTCCCTGACATGACCCAACCGATGATCATCAATCGTTTCGGTGCGGTCGCAGCTCGGCAGGGTGATCGGCCCGCGCTCCTCGGCGAGACCCACGAGGTCGGCTACGCCGAGCTGGCCGGCGCCGCCGGGGGGCACGCGGCCGCGTTCGTCGCCGCCGGTGCCCGACCCGGCGACCGGATCGCACTGCTCACCCCGCACGGCGCGCCCACCGTCGCGGCGCTGCTCGGCGCCCTCGCCGCGGGCTGCGCGTACGTGCCGCTCGACCCGGGCTTCCCGGTCGGCCGGTTGCGTCACATGCTCGCCGCCGCCGGGGTGGACCTCGTCGCCTGCGCCGCCGAGCACCGCGAGCTGGCCCGCGAGTTGGCCGACGGCCGCGTGGTGGTGTCGCTGGACGACGTGCCGCCCGCCCCGCTGGCGCCGGTGCCGGTCGACCCGGACGCGCTCGCGTACGTGCTGTTCACCTCGGGCTCCACCGGGGTGCCCAAGGCGGTCGGGCAGACCCACCGGAACCTGGCGCACGTCGTCGACAACCAGATCGCCGCCCTGGCGATCGGCCCCGACGACCGGCTCAGCCTGCTCGCCTCGTTCAGCTTCGACGCCGCCATCCCGGACCTCTACCCGGCGCTGCTCACCGGCGCCGCGGTGGTTCCGGTGGACCTGCGCCGGCAGGGGCTCGCGTACGCCGTCGAGCAGCTCGACCGGCACCGGGCGACCGTGCTGCACTGCACGCCCACCGTCTACCGCTTCCTGCTCGACACCCTCGGCGAGCGGCGGCTCGACACCGTACGGGTGGTGCTGCTCGGCGGCGAGCAGGCCGGCTACGCCGACGCCGCCCGAGGCCGGGACCGGTTCGCCCCGGACTGCGAGCTGGTCAACGGCTACGGTGCCACCGAGATGACCTTCGTCGCCCGGTACGCGCTGCCGCTGTCCACGGTGGATCCGGCCGCGACCGGCCCGCTGCCGATCGGCACCGCGTTCCCCGGCTACGAGCTGCGCCTCGCGCCGGAGACCGGGGAGATCGTGGTGCACAGCCGGCACCTCGCCCCCGGCTACCTCAACCAGGACAGCGACCGGTTCAGCGTGGTCGCCGACGGGGTGCGCGCGTACCGCACCGGCGACCTCGGCCGCCGGCAGCCCGGCGGTGACCTGGTCTGCCTCGGCCGGCTCGACCGGCAGGTCAAGGTACGCGGCCACCGGGTCGAGCTGACCGAGGTCGAGGCGGTGCTCGCCGCCCAGCCCGGCGTCGCCGGGGTACGGGCCATCGCCCGCGACGGTGAACTGCTCGCGTACGCCCGACCGGCCGCCGGGACCCGGCCGGACGCGGCGGCGTTGCGGGCCGCCCTCGCCGCGGCGCTGCCGGAGTACGCGCTGCCCCGCGCGGTGGTGGTGCTCGACGAGTTCCCGCTCACCGTGACCGGCAAGGTCGACGAGCGGGCGCTGCCCGACCCGGCTCGGGAGGTGCCGGCGGGGGCGGCCCCGGCGACCGCGACCGAGCGGATCGTGCACGACATCTGGTGCGCGGTGCTCGGCCGGGCGGCGGTCGGCCGCACCGACAGCTTCTTCGACCTCGGCGGGCAGTCCCTCCTGCTCGGCCAGGTGCAGCAGCGGCTGGCCGAGCGGTTCGGGGTACGGCTGTCGATGTTGCGCCTGTTCGACCACCCCACGGTTGCCGCCCAGGCGGCGCTGCTCGACACCCCGCCCGAGGCGGTCCGCGCGCCGGTGCTGCCCGCGCCGGCCGCGCCCGCCACCGCGGCCCGGGAGTACACCGGCGACGAGATCGCCGTGGTCGGGCTCGCCGGGCGGTTCCCCGGCGCCCCGGACGTGGCCACCTACTGGTGGAACCTGTGCACCGGGGTCGACTCGATCCACGACCACACCGACGCGGAACTGGCCGAGCTCGGCATCGGCCCGGGACTGCGCGACGACCCCCGCCACGTCCGGGCCGTAGGCCGGCTCGACGGGGTGGCCGACTTCGACGCCGAGTTCTTCTCCTGCGGCGCCGACGAGGCCGCCCGTACCGACCCGCAGCACCGGCTCTTCCTGGAGACCGCCTGGGAGGCGCTGGAGGACGCCGGGCACGACCCGTCCCGGTTCCCCGGCCTGATCGGCGTCTACTCGGCCACCTCCGCCAACCGCTACTTCCTGTTCCACCTGCTCGACAACCCGGCCGTGATCGGCGACGTGGACCCGGACGACTGGGAGGCCCGGCTGATCGGCCGGCAGTTCACCGACCACCTGCCCGGGCAGGTGGCGTACCGGCTGGGGCTGACCGGGCCGGCCCTGGCGGTGCAGAGCGCCTGCTCCAGTTCGCTGGCCGCGGTCTGCGTCGCCGCGCAGAGCCTCGCCGACTACCAGTGCGACATCGCGCTGGCCGGCGGGGTCACCGTCGTCTGGCCCCGGCATCGGCACACCCCGGGCGGCATGGCCTCCCCGGACGGCCGCTGCCGCGCCTTCGACGAGGGGGCCAACGGGTCCGGCTTCGGCTCCGGCGTCGGCGTGGTCGCGCTGCGCCGGCTCGCCGACGCGCAGGCCGACGGGGACCGGGTCTACGCCGTCCTGCCCGGCTGGGCGGTCACCAACGACGGGCCGGACCGGGCCGGGTTCGCCGTCCCCGGCCCGGCCGGGCAGGCCGCCGCCGTGGCCAACGCGCTGGCCAGCGCAGAGGTCGCCCCCGGCGAGGTGCGCTTCGTCGAGGGTCACGGCAGCGGCACGCCGCTCGGTGACGCCATCGAGGTGGCCGCGCTGCACGAGGTGTACGCGGGCAGCGCCCCGGCCGAGTCCTGCGCGCTCGGCTCGGTGAAGACCAACATCGGCCATCTCGACGCGGCGGCCGGCATCGCCGGTCTGATCAAGACGGTGCTCGCCGTCCGGCACGGCGTCATCCCGCCGAACCTGCACTTCACCCGCCCGCACCCGGAGATCGACCTGGCCGCCGGCCCGTTCTACGTGCCCACCAAGGCCCGGGACTGGCCGGAGGTGCCGCGCCGGGTGGCCGGGGTCAGCGCCTTCGGGCTCGGCGGCACCAACGCGCACGTGGTGGTGGAGCAGCCACCGCCGGACGAGCCCGGGACGGAGCCGGGCGGCGGGCCGTGGCTGCTGCCGGTGTCGGCGCGTACCCCGGCGGCGCTGCGGGCCGCGCTGGCCCGGTTGCGGACCCACCTGGCCGGCACCGCTCCGGCGTTGCCCGAGGTGGCCGCCACCCTGGCGCTGGGCCGGCGGGCCTTCGCCCACCGCGCCGCCGTGGTCGCCGCGGACCTGCCCGGCGCGCTCGCCGCCCTGGACGTGCTGTTGGACACCGACGCCCGGATCGCCGGCGAGGGCGGTGCGCTACGCGAACTGGCCGCCGACTGGGTGGCCGGGCGGGACGTCGACTGGGACGACCTGCACCCCGAGGGCACGGTCCGCCGCACCGGACTGCCCACCTACCCGTTCCAGCGCCAGCGGTACTGGATCGATCCCGTGCAGAAAGGCTCGCATTGAACTGGTTCGTATCCACCGGAAGCCGACCCCAGGCGCCGGTGAGGTTGTTCTGCCTGCCCTACGCCGGTGCCGGGGCGAGCGCCTTCCGGCGCTGGCAGGAGGGGATCGGCCCGGACGTCGAGGTGCTCCCGGTGCAACTGCCCGGCCGGGAGAACCGGATCAGCGAGGACCCGCGCTTCACCGTCGCCGAGGTCGCCGCCGCCATCGCCTCCCGCGCCGACCGCCCGTACGCCATCTACGGCCACTCGATGGGCGGCCGGGTCGGCTTCGAGGTGGTCCGGGAGCTGCGCCGTACCGGCCGGCCGCTGCCGCTGCGGCTGTACGTCGGCGGGGCCCGCGCCCCGCACGTCACCGCGCCCAGCCTCTTCGACGGACTGTCCCAGGTGGACGACGAGGAACTGCTGCGCCGCCTCGGCGAGGGCGGCGGCCTCCCCGCCGAACTGCTCGACCACCCCGAGCTGGTGGAGCTGTTGCTGCCGCTGCTGCGGGCCGACTTCGGCCGGGTGGACAGTTACCAGTACGTCCCGGGCGAGCCGCTGCCGATGCCGGTCGTCGCGTTCAGCGGCGTCCACGACCGGGCGGTCACCCACGCGCACAGCGCCGCCTGGGCGGAGCACACCGCCGCCGGCTTCACCCTGCACGAGATCGACGGCGGGCACTTCTTCCTGCACGACCAGCTGCCCGAGCTGCTCGCCATGATCCGCGCCGACCTGGCCGGGGCGCTCGCCGCACCCCGGCACGGCCCCGCGGCGACGCCCGGCGACGCGGCCGCGGCGCACCGGGTACCGCTCGGCGGCACCGGCTGGTCGGTGTGGCGGGACGCGATCCTGCGCGGCACCGGCTTCCCGGCCGACGGGCTGACCCTGTTCGGCGCCCCGCGCGCCGCCGCCGCGGCCGACGAGCTGCTCGCCACCGGCACCGGGGAGGACCGATTCGACAAGGAGTTCGACGAGGCGGTCCGGGCGGCCGCCCACCAGCTCAGCGAGCTGGCCGGCCAACCGCTGCTGCGCGAGGCGGTCACCTGGCAGAACACCGGCGCGCTCGCCGCCCTGGACGGCCTGGTCAAGGGCGGCGGCGACGCGGCCCGCAACGTCCGCCGCCGGGACCGGGAGCGTGCCCTGCTCAAGTACTGGCAGCGCTACGCCGGCAAGAACGAGACGGTCGGCTTCTTCGGCCCCAGCTGCTGGGTCACCGTCGACCCGGACCAGCCGGAGGTTGCCCAGGTCAACTGCGGCACGGCGTTGACCCGGCGCCGCTGGGTCTGGTTCGAGTCGTGGGCGCTCACCGCGTACGCCGACACAATCGGCGCGGACGTCGCGGTGCGCCGCTGGTGGCCGCCGACGCTCTGCTCGCACCTGGCCCTGCGCGACCGCGCGGTGCTGCGGCCCGGTCGGCCGCCGGTGGCCCTGTCCCCGGTCGAGGCGGCGCTGCTCGGTGCGATCGACGGCCGCCGGTCCGCGGCCGAGCTGGTGACCGACCCCGCCGTCGGGCTGCGCCGCCCCGAGGACGGCTACGCGCTGCTGGACCGGCTGGTGGCCCGGGAGCTGATCACCTGGGACGCCGCGCTGCCGATCAGCCCCGAGGCGGAACAGGTGCTCACCGCCCGGATCGAGGCCATCGGCGACGAGCCGGCGCGGGCGGCGGCCCGGGCCGGGTGGGACCGGCTGCGTGCCGCGCGGGACGTTGTCGCCGCCGCGGCCGGCGACCCCGATCGGCTGCGCGCCGCCCTCGACGCGCTCAACGCCGTCTTCACCGAGCTGACCGGGGCGGCGCCCCGGCGGCGCGACGGCCAGATGTACGCCGGCCGGACCATCTGCTACGAGGACACCAGCCGCGACCTCGACGTGGTCTTCGGTGCCCCGCTGCTGGCCGACCTCGCCGCCCCGCTCGACGTGCTGCTGCGCGCCGCCCGGTGGATGGTCGAGGCGCTCGCCGAGGCGTACGGGGCGGTGTTCCGGGAGCTCTACGAGGAACTGCGCGCCGAGGCCGCCGACGGGCAGGTCGCCCTGTCCGAGTTGTGGTTCCTGGTGCAGGGCCTGTTCTGGGGCACCGGCGAGCGGCCGGTCGACGCGGTCGCCGCGGAGTTCGCGGCGCGCTGGGCCGGGCTGTTCGGGCTGGACGCGCTCCCCGCCGGCGCCAACGAGGTCCGGGTGCGGGTCGCCGACCTGGCCGCGCGGATCGACGAGGTCTTCCCCGGCACCCGGCCGGGCTGGTCCAACGCCCTGATGCACAGCCCCGACCTGCAGATCTGCGCCGCCGACGCGGACGCGCTGCGCCGCGGCGAGTACACCGTCGTCCTGGGCGAGCTGCACGCCGCCTGGTCGTCGTTCGACTGTGCGGTCTTCACCCCGTCGCACCCGGACGTCGAGTGGCTGCGGGCGGCGCTCGCCGCCGACCTCGGCGAGCGGCGGATCCGGCTGCTGTTCCCGACCGAATGGCCGCGCCGGACCAGCCGCACCGCCGAGACGCTGACCGGCCCCACCGACCGGCACCTGGCGTTCCAGGCGGCGCCCGGCGGGGACCCGGCCCGGGTGCTGCCCACCGTGGACCTCACCATCGGCGACGAGGACGGCCGGCTGGTGGTCACCGCGTCGGACGGCCAGCGCTGGCCGCTCACCGAGGTCTTCGCCGAGCTGCTCAGCGCGCACGCGGTGGACGGCTTCAAGCTGGTCGCGGCCGCGCCGTACACGCCCCGGATCACCCTCGACAACCTGGTGGTGGCCCGGCAGACCTGGCGGACCACGGTGGGGGAGAGCGGGCTGGGCACGGTCACCGGGGAGCGGGCCCGGTTCCTCGCGGTCCGCGACTGGCGCCGCCGGCTCGGCCTGCCCGAGCAGGTCTACGTGAAGCTCGGCACCGAGACCAAGCCGTGCTTCGTCGACCTGGCCAGCCCCGCCTTCGCGAACATGTTCTGCGCCCTGGTCCGGGCCGCCCGGGTCGACGGCGGAGACGACGTGTCGCTGGTGGTCAGCGAGATGCTGCCCACCCCGGACCAGGCCTGGGTGCCCGACGGGGACGGACGGCGGTACTTCAGCGAACTGCGCCTGCAGATCGTGGACGACCACCGGGAAGGGACCCGATGAGCGGCCGCAACAGCCACCTGCTGCCGCTCGGCGACACCGGCTGGTCGGTGTGGCGGGACGTGGTGCTGCGCAGCGCCGGCTTCCCGGCCGCCGGTCTCGACCGGTTCGCCGCACCCGAGGCGGCTACCGTCGCCGACGCCCTGCTCACCGGCGAGAGCACCCCGGAGCTGCTCGCCAAGGCACTGGGCGAGGCGTTCGCCGAGTCCTCGGCGGTGGCCGGGGAGATCGCCGCCGACCCGCTGCTGCGCGAGGCGGTCACCTGGCAGAACCCCGACATGCTCGTCGCCCTCGACGGCCTGCTGCGGACCGACCCGGCGGTGCGTAACACGCGCCGGCGCAAGCGGGAGATCACGGTGCTGCGCTACTGGCAGCGGTACTGCGGCAAGGCCGAGACCATCGGCTTCTTCGGGCCGGTCTGCTGGGGCGTGCTCGACCCGAACGACCCGCGTACCCGGCTGACGCCCGGGCCGGCGCTGGTGCGCCGCCGCCGGGTCCACTTCGAGGCGTGGGCGCTGATCGCGTACGCCGACCGGATCGCCGACGACCTGGCGGTGCGCCGCTGGTGGGCCCCGGCGCTGCAACCGCACCTGACGGTGGAGGAGCGGCAGCTGCGCTCGCCGATGCACCCGCCGATCGCGCTGACCGCGCCGGAGGCCCGGCTGCTCGCCGCCTGCGACGGGCGCACCCCGGCCGTGGAACTGGCCGAGCGGCTGCGCGCCGAGGGCCACGTGCACAGCGTCGGCGACGTGTACCTGATGCTCGACCGCTGGGTCGACCGCGGCCGGCTCAGCTGGGACGCGAACCTGCCGGTCAGCCCGGACGCCGAGCCGGTGCTGGTCGAGCGGATCGCCGCGATCGGCGACCCGACGGCGCGCGAGGCGGTCGCCGCGGGCTTCGACCGGCTGCGCGCCGCCCGGGACGAGGTCGCGGCCGCCGCCGGCGACCCGGACCGGCTCGCCGCCGCGCTCGCCGCGCTCAGCGCCGAGTTCACTGCGGTCACCGGCCGGCCCGCCACCCGGCACCAGGGGCAGATGTACGCCGGCCGCACCGTCTGCTACGAGGACACCGCCCGCGACCTGGAGTTCAGCATCGGGGCGCCGGTGCTCGACGCGCTGGCCGCCCCGCTCGCCGTGGTGCTGCGGGCCGCCCGCTGGCTCACCGTCGAGGTCGGGGCCGGCTGCGCCGACCTGTTCGGCGAGCTCTACGACGAGCTGGCCGCCGACGGGCCGGTGCGGCTGGCCGACGTCTGGCTGCTCGCTCAGGGCACCCTGGTCGCGCCGGACGGGCCGATCGCCCGCGCCGGCGCCGCCTTCACCGAACGGTGGGCCGAGCTGTTCGGCCTGCGTGACCTTCCCGCCGACCAGGTCGAGCTGCGGCTGCACGCCGTGGACCTGGCGGACCGGGTCCGCGAGCTGTTCCCGGCCGAGCGGGCCGGCTGGCCCTCGGCGCGGCTGCACAACCCGGACGTGCAGCTCGTCGCCGCCTCCGTCGAGGCGATCGACCGGGGGGACTTCCTGCTCGTCCTCGGCGAGCTGCACCCGGCCACCGTGTCGTACGACAGCGCGGTGCTCACCCCGTTCCACCCCGACCCGGCGGCGGTGCGGGCCGCGCTGGACGCCGACCTCGGCCCGGCCCGGCTGCGGGTGCTCTGGCCGGAGAGCTGGCCCCGGCGGACCACCCGCACCACGTACGCCCTGACCGGCCCGGACGACCGGCAGCTCGGCATCGACACCGCCCGGGGCGCCGACGTCGACCGGCTGGTGCCGGCCACCGCCGTGCTGGTGGAGCGCGACGGCGACGAGCTGACCGCGGTCTTCCCCGACGGCGGCCGGTGGCCGGTGATGGAGGTCTTCGCCAACCTGCTCGGCTCGGTGCTGCTGGACGCCTTCAAGCTGCTCGACCCGGCCCCGCACACGCCGCGGATCACCATCGACCGGCTGGTGGTGGCCCGGCGTACCTGGCGGACCACCGCCGAGGCCTGCGGGCTGGCCGGGCACGCCGACGAGACGGCGCGTTACCTCGCGGTCCGTCGCTGGCGCGCCGCCAACGGCCTGCCCGAGCGGGTGTTCGTCAAGGTCGGCACCGAGGTCAAGCCCTGCTTCGTCGACCTGACCGGCCCGCTGTACGCGCAGTCGCTGTGCGCGATGGTCGACGCCGCCCGGAAGGCCGGCCCGGAGGTCCCGGTGACCGTCACCGAGCTGCTGCCCGAGCCGTCGCACTGCTGGGTGACCGATGCCGACGGGCGCGGCTACGTCAGCGAACTGCGCCTGCAGATCACCGATTCAGCAAGCTACCGGGGAGACCACGGGTGACCGACATCCTGACTGTCAGCGCCGCGACCGGGGACGCCCTGCCCTGGCCGGACGCGACCCTCGCCGACCTGGTGACCGCGCAGGCGGCCCGGACCCCGGACGCCGTGGCCGTACGCCAGTGGGACGCCCGGCTCAGCTACCGGGAGCTGGCCGACCGGGCCGCCGGGGTGGCCGCCGCGTTGCGCGAGCGCGGCGTCGGCCGGGGCGACCGGGTCGGCGTCTGCGGCCGCCGTACCCCCGATCTGGTGGTCACCGTGCTCGGCGTCCTCCTGGCCGGCGCCGCCTACGTGCCGCTCGAACCGGGCGGACCCCGCGAGCGGCTCCGGGAGATCGCCCGCGACGCCGGGGTACGCGTGGTGGTCGGTGACGCCGCCGCGGCCGAGTTCGGCGACGAGCCCGGCGTCGAGCCGGTCGCGCTGCCCGGCCCGGCCCCGCTCGCCCCCTGCCCGGCCCGCCCCGCCGACCCGGCGTACGTGCTGTTCACCTCGGGGTCGACGGGCCGGCCCAAGGGGGTGCTCACCACCCACCGCAACGTCGTCGAGTTCGTCACCGGGGTAACCGCGCTGACCGGCGTGGATGCCGGCGTCCGGAGCCTCGGCATCGCCTCGCTGGGCTTCGACGCGGCCACCATGGACCTGTTCGTGCCGCTGCTGCTCGGCGGGGCGGTGCAACTACTCGGCGCGGACGACCGGGCCGACCCGGTCCGGCTCGCCCGGTTCATCGCCGCGCACGAGGTGACCTGGGGGTTCATCACCCCGACCGTGCTCGCCCTGCTCGACCCGGCCGACGTGCCGTCCTGGCGTACCGTGCTCTGCGGCGGGGAGGCGGTGCCGGCCGAGCTGGCCGCCCGCTGGGCCCCGGGCCGGCGGTTCCTCAACGGCTACGGCCCGACCGAGACCACCGTGCTGGCGGTCACCGGCGACCTCACCGCCGCCGACACCGACCCAGTGCCGATCGGCCTCCCGCTGCCCAACCACCGGGCGTACGTGGTGGACGCCGACCTGCGCCCGGTACCGCCGGGGGAGACCGGTGAGCTGCTGATCGGCGGTCCCGGGCTGGCCGACGGCTACCTCAACCGGCCCGGGCTGACCGCCGAGCGGTTCGTCCCCGACCCGTTCGGCGACCGGCCCGGAGAGCGGCTCTACCGCACCGGCGACCTGGTCCGCCGCGGCTCCGACGGCCGGATCGTCTACCTGGGGCGGGCCGACCGGCAGGTCAAGGTGCGCGGCCAGCGGATCGAGCTGGGCGAGGTCGAGGCGGTGCTCGCCGGGCACCCCGGCGTCGAGCGGGTCGTCGTGGAACCGGTGCCCGGACCGGCCGGCACCGAGCTGGTCGCCTTCCTCACCCCGGTCGACGGCCCCGACGACGGCGCGCTGCGGGCGTACGCCGAGCCCCGACTGACCGCCGCGATGCTGCCGGCCCGGACGGTACGGCTGGCCGCGCTGCCGGTCAGCCCGACCACCGGCAAGCTGGACCGGCCCGCGCTGCGCGCCCTCGCCACGATCGCCGCGCCGGAGCCGGTCGACGCCGCGGACGGTGACGACCGGGTCGCGTCCACCGTCCGGCGGCTCTGGACCCGGCTGCTCGGCGCCGCGCCGCGCGAGGACAGCGACTTCCTCGCCGCCGGCGGCAACTCGATCGCCGCCATGCGGCTGGTCGCCGGGCTCCGCGCCGAGCTGGGCCGGCAGATCGACACCCGGGTGCTGTTCACCAGCCGGACCTTCGCCGCGCTGGTGGACCGGGTCCGCGTCGCCGCCCCCGCCGACGGCGATGGGCTCACCACCGGCAACCCGCCGACGCTGTCCCCGCCGCAGCGGCGGCTGTGGTTCATGGACCACCTCGCCCCCTCCAGCGCGCCGTACAACATCGCGGTCGCGCACCGGCTGCGCGGGCCGCTGGACACCACGGCGCTCGCCGCCGCGCTGCGCGCCGTGGTGGAGCGCCACGACGTGCTGCGCTGGCGGATCCCGCACACCGGCGGGGTGCCGTACGCGGTCCGTGAGGAGCCGTCCGACGTCGCGGTGCCGGTGGTGGACCTGACCGGCGCCGCCGACGCCGAGGCGGAGCTGGCCACCCTGCTGGCCGCCGGGGCGGGGCACGCGTTCGACCTGGCCACCGGGCCGCCCTGGCAGGCGACCGTGTACCGGCTCGGCCCGGCCGAGCACGTGCTCGCCATGACGATGCACCACGCGGTCTTCGACGGCTGGTCCGAGGCGCTGCTCTACGACGACCTCGCCGCCGCGTACGCCCGCGCGGTCGCCGGCGAGCCCCCGGCCCTGCCCCCGCTGCGCGCCGGCTATGCCGACTACGCGGTGTGGCGGGCCGACCGGGACCGCCGCCGGGGCCCGGCCGACCTGACCTGGTGGACCGAGCACCTGGCCGGTGCGCCGACCGTGCTCGACCTGCCCCGGGACCGGCCCCGCCCGGCGGTGCAGACCTACGCCGGCGCCGAGGCGGCGGTGGCGCTGTCCGAGGACGCCGACCGGGCGGTCCGCGCGCTGGCCGACCGCCGCGGCGTCACCGTCGCCGCCGTGCTCCTCGCCGGCTTCGGGGAGCTGCTGCGCCGGCTCACCGGGACCGACGACCACGTCCTCGGCGCGATCGTCGCGGACCGGCGGCTGGCCGCCTTCGACGACGTCATCGGTTTCTTCATCGACACCGTGCCGGTGCGGGTCCGGGCCGACGCGGCGAGCTTCGCCGAGCTGGTCGACCGGTGCGCCGCCGAGCTGCACGAGGTCACCGAGCACCCGGGCGCGCCGCTGGAACGGATCGTCGAGGCGCTCGGTGTGGGCCGGGACACCTCCCGCGCCCCGCTGGTGCAGGTGCTGTTCAACGTGCTCAACTTCGTCCCGCCCCGGCTCGCCCTCACCGGGCTGGCCGTCGAGCCGCTGCCGGTGCCGAAGCCGGGTTCCCCCTTCGACATCACCGTCTACGTGGTGGAGCGGGCCGGCCGGGCCGGCGTCGAGGTGGTGCACAACCCCGACCTGTTCGAGGCCGAGCGGGTCGACGCGCTCCTGGCCGACCTCGCCGCCCTGGTCGGCGCGCTGGCCGCCGACCCCGACGCGCCGGTCCACCAGGTGGCCGCCGAGCTGCCCCGACCGGCGGTCCGGGTGGCGGCCCTGGGCGCGATGACCGTCGCCACCGCCGAGCCGGCGCGGGTGCCGCTGCCGGCCGGTCCCGACGCGCTGACCGACACCGAGGAGCTGATCGCCGGCATCTGGCGACAGGTGCTCGGCACGGACCGGGTCGGGGTCACCGACAACTTCTTCGACATCGGCGGCCACTCGATGGCCCTGGCCGCGGTGCACGCCCGGCTCACCGAGGCCACCGGCCGCTCGATCACCATGCTCGACCTGTTCCGCCACCCGACCGTACGGGCCCTCGCCGCCAGCCTCGACGGCGCCGCCGACCGGCCGGAACTGGCCCGCGCCGCGCTGCGCGCCGCCGCCCGGCGCGGCCGGGCCCGCCGTACCCCGCCCCGACGACCACACCAACCGTGACGGGCATCCCTCCCCGCCGTACCGCCTGAGCTAAGGACAACCCCGATGCAGCAGAACGACATCCCTGCCACTGACGACGGCGTCGAACCGATCGCGATCGTCGGGCTCGCCGCCCGGGTCCCCGGCGCCAACGACGTCTCCGAGTTCTGGCGCAACCTGGTCGACGGCGTCGAGTCGACCACCGAGCTGACCCGCGAGGAGCAGCTCGCCCGGGGCGCCACCGCCGAGGAGGTCGACGACCCGGGTTGGGTGAACCGGGCCCCGCTGGTCGACGGTTACGACGAGTTCGACGCCGGCGTGTTCGGGATGACCGCCCGCGAGGCGGAGCTGACGGACCCGCAGCACCGGCTCTTCCTGGAGTCCTGCTACGTCGCGCTCCAGGACGGCGGCTACGACCCGGCCCGCTACGACGGCGCGATCGGCGTGTACGCGGGCACCGGCGGCAACACCTACCTGCACCGGTACGTGTTTCGCAACAAGCGGGTCGGCGGCGCCCCGCACGGCGCGGTCTCCATCGCCACCAGCAACTCGCCGAACTACGTGGCCACCAACGTGTCGTACCGGCTCGACCTGCGCGGGCCGAGCCTGACCCTGCACACCGCCTGCTCCACCTCGCTGGTCGCGTTCCACCTGGCCTGCGAGGCGCTGCGCAACGGCGAGTGCGACATGGCCCTGGCCGGCGGCGTCAACATCGAGCTGCCGCACGTCGGCTACCTCGGCATGGACGGCTTCACCTCCCCGGACGGCCGGTGCCGCCCGTTCGACGCCGGCGCCAACGGCACGGTCTGGGGCAGCGGTGTCGGGGTGACCCTGCTCAAGCGGCTCTCCGACGCCATCGCCGACGGTGACACCGTCCGCGCGGTGGTGCTCGGCAACGCGATCAACAACGACGGCGCCGGCAAGGTCGGCTTCACCGCCCCGAGCATCGACGGGCAGATGGGGGCGATCGCTCAGGCGGTCGGCATGGCCGGGATCGACCCGCGCACCATCAGCTACGTCGAGGCGCACGGCACCGGCACGGCGCTGGGCGACCCGATCGAGGTCGCCGCGCTCTCCGCCGTCTACACGGCGAACACCGACGACCGGGGCTGGTGCGGGATCGGCTCGGTGAAGTCCAACATCGGCCACCTCAGCCAGCCCTCCGGCATCGTCAGCGTGATCAAGACGGTGCTCGCCATGGAGCACGGCCTGATCCCGCCGACCATCAACTACGAGACGCCGAACCCGGCGATCGACTTCGCCGACACCCCGTTCTACGTGACGAACACGCTGACCAAGTGGGACACCGACGGCGGGCCGCGCCGGGCCGGGGTCAGCTCGTTCGGCATCGGTGGCACCAACGCCCACGTGGTGCTGGAGGAGGCGCCGGCCGCGTACCGGGGTGAGCGGCGGATCCGCCCGGCGCACCTGCTGCGGGTGTCGGCGAAGACCCCGACCGCCCTGGACGCCGCCGTGCGGCGGCTCGCCGACCACCTGGAGAACGGCGGCGGAGGCGGCGCCGAGCTGCTTGGCAGCGCCGGAGGCGGCGCTGGGCTGCTCGCCGACGTCGCACACACGCTGCGGGTCGGCCGCCAGGACCACCCGCACCGCGCCGCCGTGGTGGCCACCGACCCGCAGGCGGCGGTGGCCGCTCTGCGTGACGCCCGCAAGGGACACCGCGGCACCGCGGACGGCCCCGCCCCCCGGGTGGCCTTCCTGTTCTCCGGCCAGGGCTCCCAGTACGCCGGCATGGGCGCCGAGCTGTACGCCGAGGACGCCGGCTTCGCGGCCACCGTCGACGAGTGCGCCGAGCTGCTCCGCCCCGAGCTGGGGCTGGACCTCCGTGACCTGATCCTCGGCCGCGATCCGGAGGCGGCGGAGAAGCTCACCGAGACCCGTTACACCCAGCCCGCCCTGTTCACCGTCGAGTACGCCCTGGCCACCGCGTGGCAGCGCGCCGGGGTGACTCCGGCCGCGATGATCGGCCACTCCATCGGCGAGTACGTCGCCGCCACCGTGGCCGGCGTGCTCAGCCTGCCGGACGCGCTGCGGGTGGTGGTCGCCCGGGGCCGCCTCATGCACTCGCTGCCGGCCGGCTCGATGCTCGCCGTGTCGCTGGACGAGTCGGCCGTGGCCCAGCGGCTTCCCGAGGGGCTCGCCGTGGCCACCGTCAACGGCCCCGGCACCTGCGTGGTGGCCGGCGAGACCGCGCTGATCGAGGACTTCGCCGCCACGCTCAAGGGCAAGTGCAAGAAGCTGCGCACCTCGCACGCGTTCCACTCGCCGATGATGGAACCGATCCTCGACGAGTTCACCGCGCTGATGGCCGGCGTGCCGCTGCGCCCACCGGCCGTGCCGTTCCTGTCCAACGTGACCGGCACCTGGATCACCGAGGCGCAGGTCACCGACCCGGCGTACTGGGCCGCGCACCTGCGCCAGCCGGTCCGCTTCGGCGCCTGCGTGGCCACCCTGCTCGCCGAGGGCACCTGGGCGCTGGTCGAGTGCGGCCCGGGCAAGCAGTTGGCGAACCTCGCCCGGATGCAGGTCGCCAAGGCGTCCGAGGCGCAGCGGAAGCTCACCCCGCTCGGCAGCCTGCCCGGGCCGGGCGAGTCCACCGGCGACCTGGCCACCCTGCTCGGCAGCGCCGGGGCGCTGTGGTGCGCGGGCGTGCCGGTGCGCCCGGCCGCCGACCCGGACGCCCGCCGGGTGCCGCTGCCCGCGTACCCGTTCGAGCGGCGTCGCTACTGGATCGAGCCGGACCCGGTGGAGCAGGTGGCGGCGGCCCCGGTCGAGACCGGGCCGCGGCCGCTGCCGGAGTGGTTCGCGGTGCCGGTGTGGCGGCAGGCCGCCCCGACGCGCACCGTCGCGCCGTTGGGCCGCTGCCTGGTGCTGGCCGACGGCCCGCGCGGCGAGGCGCTGGTCGCGGCACTGCGGGCCGCCGGTGACGACCCGGTCGAGGTACGCGCCGGCGACGCCTTCGCGGCCACCACCACCGGCTTCCGGCTGCGCCCCGGCGTGCGCGAGGACCACGAGGCCCTGGTCGCCGCGCTCGGCGCCGACCTGCCGCGCCGGATCGTGCACGCGTACGCCCTGGACGGGGAGCCGGCCGGGACGGACATCGACGCCGCCTGGGCCGCCCAGGACCGGGGCTTCTTCAGCGCGCTGCACCTGGTGCAGGCGCTCGCCGGGGCCGGCCACACCGCCGACCAGCAGGGGATCGCCCTCGACCTGGTCACCGCGGGCATCGGCGACATCCGGGGCGACGACCTGGTCCGGCCCGAGCACGCCACCCTGGCCGGCCTGGCCCGGGTGCTGCCGGTCGAGCTGCCCGGCCTCACCGTGCGGCTGGTCGACGCGGACACCGCCGCGCGCGGGGTCGCCGCGCTGGTGGCCGAGCTGCGCAGCCCGGCCGACCCGGAGCAGCCGGAGGTGGCGCTGCGCCGGGACCGGCGCTGGGTGGCCGGGTACGAGCAGGTCACCGTGGACGCCGAGGGCGAGCCGGGCGTCCTGCGTGAGGAGGGCCGGTACCTGATCACCGGCGGTCTCGGCGGCATCGGCGTCACCCTGGCCGAGGACTTCGCCCGCCAGGTACGCGCCAAGCTGGTGCTGCTGGCCCGCTCCGGCCTGCCCGAGCGGGACCGCTGGGACGAGCACCTGGCGGTGCACGGCGGCGCGGACCGGGCCGGCCGGGCCATCGCGGCGATCCGCCGGATGGAGGCGGCCGGGGCCGAGGTGCTGGTGCTCGCGGCCGACGTCACCGACCCCGAGGACCTGCGCCGGGTCCGGGAGGTCGCCGTCTCGCGCTTCGGTGGGCTGGACGGCGTCGTGCACGCCGCCGGCCTGCCCGGCGGTGGGATGGCCGAGATCAAGGAGCGGGCCGAGGCGGAGCGGGTGCTCGCCCCGAAGCTGGCCGGCACCATCGCCCTCGCCCAGGTCTTCGGGGACCTGCCGCTGGACTTCGTGGCGCTGTGCTCCTCGATCACCGCCGTGATCGGCGGATTCGGCCAGGTCGACTACTGCGCGGCCAACAACTTCCTGGACGCCTGGGCGCGGGCCGGCGCCGGGTTCCGCGCGCCGGTGGTGTCGCAGAACTGGGGTGGCTGGGCCGAGGTCGGCATGGCCGTGGAGACGAACGCCCCGGCCGCCTTCCGGGCCGCCGGCCGGGACACCGTCACCACCCCGGTCGACCACCCGGTGCTCACCACGAAGGTGGCCGGGCCGGACGGGACCGTGCTGCACGGCCTGGTCTCCGCCAGCACCCACTGGCTGCTCGACGAGCACCGGATCGGCGGCGTACCGGTGGTGCCCGGCACCGCCCACCTGGAGTCGGTGCGTGCCGCGGTGACCGCCGCGCTGCCCGCCCCCGGGCCGGCGGCCGTCGTGGAGCTGCGGGACGTGGTCTTCCTGGAGCCGTTCTCGGTGCCGGACGGCACGGTCGCCCAGTACCGGGTCGAGCTGACCCCGACCGAGGACGGCGTCGACTTCACCGTGGCCAGCCTCGCCGCCGGCCAGCTCCGTACCCACGTACGGGGCGCCGCCGGGTGGACCGAGGAGCCGGCCCCGCCGGCGGGTACGCCCACCGTGGCCGGCCGGCGGGTCGACGACGACGCCTCGTTCGGCCGGGGGCGGACCAGCATGCTCACCTTCGGCCCGCGCTGGGCCGCGCTGGCCGAGCACCACCTCGGCGAGGGCGAGGAACTGGCCCGGATCGAGGCCCCGGCGGCCGTGCTCGGCGACCTGCCCGGTTGGGGGCTGCACCCGGCGCTGCTGGACGTGGCCACCGCATTCGGTCGGGGCCAGGGCGCCGGCACCTACCTGCCGCTGTCCTACGGCCGGATCGTGGTGCGCGGCACGCTGCCCGCCGTGTTCCACAGCCACCTGCGGCACCGGGCCAGCGCCACCGACGAGGTGGTCGCCGCCGACCTGTCCCTGCTGGACACCGAGGGCCGGGAACTGGTCGCGATCAGCGACTTCGTGCTGCGCCGGGTGGACCAGGGCGCGGTCACCGGCGGCCTCGCCCCCGACGCCCAGGAGACCGGGGCGGACGCCGCGCCGGCTCCGGTGACCGAGGACATCCGGCCGGTGGACGGGGCGGAGGCGTTCCGCCGCAGCCTGGGCGCCGGGCTCGGTGCCCAGGTCGTCATCACCACTCGTACCGTCGCCGACATCCGGCGGCGGGCCACCCGGGTGACCACCGACAGCCTGGCGGCGGAGGCCGAGCCGACGATCTCCGCGCCGACCGCCACCGGCGGCGGTTCGGCCGCGCCCGCCACCGAGCTGGAGAAGGTCATCGCCCAGGTCTGGCGGGACGGACTCGGCGTGGCCGAGGTCGGCGTGGACGACGACTTCTTCGCCCTCGGTGGCAACTCGCTGGTGGCGGTGCAGCTCATCGCCGCGATGCGCAAGGCCACCGGGGTACGGCTGCCGATGCGCAGCCTCTTCGAGACCCCCACCGTCGCCGGGCTGGCCGCCCGGATCGAGGAGTTGCGGGCCAGCCAGCCCGCCGACGAGCCAGCCGCGCCGGCGACCCCGGCCATCCCGCGGCTGCCCCGCGCCTGACCAACACAGACAGGAGACACGGCACCATGAGCGAAACCGCCACGCTCCCGGTGGTGATCGAGAACGACGGCCGGGCGCTGACCGACCTGATCGACGCCCGGCGCGCGGAGCTGCGCGCCACCCTCGCCGAACACGGCGGGCTGCTCTTCCGCGGCTTCGACGTCGGCGGGGTGGACGGCTTCGACCGGGCGGTCCGCGCCCTCGCCGGCGAGCCGCTGACCTACACCGAGCGCTCCTCGCCCCGGCACTCCATCAAGGGCCGGGTCTACACCTCGACCGACTACCCGCCGGACGAGGAGATCTTCCTGCACAACGAGAACTCGTACCAGGCGCGCTGGCCGCTGACCCTCTTCTTCTACTGCATCACCCCGCCGCAGACCCAGGGCGCCACCCCGCTGGCCGACGTGCGCCGGGTGTACGAGGCGATCGACCCGGCGGTGCGCGAGGAGTTCATCCGGCGGCGCTGGATGCTGGTGCGCAACTTCCACGGTGACTTCGGCACCCGGTGGCAGGAGGTGTTCAACACCGAGAACCGGGCCGACGTCGAGGCGTACGCGGCGGCGAACGGGATCACCGTGGAGTGGGTCGGCAAGGACGCCCTGCGGACCCGGGCGGTCCGCGACGTGGTCCACCACCGGCCCGGCTCGGACACCCCGCGCTGGTTCAACCACGCCACGTTCTTCCACGTGACCACCCTCCCCAAGGACTACCAGGAGGGGCTGCTGGCCATGTTCGGCCCGGACGGGCTGCCATCGAACACCTACTACGGCGACGGGGGCGAGATCCCCACCGACGTCATGGACCACCTGCGCGCCGCCTACCGGTCCGCCAGCGTCCGCTTCGACTACCACCGCGACGACGTGCTGGTGGTGGACAACATGACCGCCGCGCACGCCCGGGAGCCGTACACCGGCCCACGCAAGATCGCCGTCGCGATGGCCGAACCGCACACCCCCGACACCCCTGGAGCGAACTGAGATGGCCGAACCCCGATTCCTGGTCGTGCGCAACGACGAGGAGCAGTACTCGATCTGGTCGGCCGACCGGGACCTCCCGGCGGGCTGGCACGACGCCGGGTTCGCCGGCAGCCGGGAGGAGTGCCTGGCCCACGTCGACACCGTCTGGACGGACATGCGTCCCCGCTCGGTCCGTGAGGCGAACTCATGAGTCAGGAGTGGACCTTCCCGGCCTCCTTCGCCCAGGAGCGGGTGTGGATGGCCAACCAGCTCGACCCCGGGTCGCCGGTGTTCAACGTGTCCAGTCCGTGGCTGTTCCCGGCCGGGATCGACGTGGACGCCGCCACCGACATCGTCAACCAGGTGGTGGCCCGGCACGAGTCGCTCCGTACCCACCTACGGGTCGACGACGGCGCGCTGGTGCAGGTGGTGCAGGCCCACGTGCCCGTCCCGCTGCCCGCCGACGACCTGAGCGGGCTGCCCCGGGCCGACTACCTCGAACGGCTGGCCGAGTTCCGCGCGGAACTGGCCCGTACCCCGATCCCGCTGGACGAGCCGCCGCTGTGGCGGGCCCGGCTGGTCCGGAATCCGGATGGCCTGGTGGCGCTGCTGTTCGTGGTGCACCACGCCGTCTTCGACAGCCACTCGGCGGTGCTGTTCATCCAGGAGGTCGCCGCGTTCAGCGAAGCCGCGCTGACCGGCGCCCCCGCCGCCGTGCCCGAGCTGCCCATCCAGTACGCCGACTTCGCGGTCTGGCAGCGCGGCCAGCTCACCGGCGTGGAGCTGGACCGCCAGCTCGCCTTCTGGGTGGACCACCTGACCGGCGCGCCGCCGGTGACCGGCCTGCCGCTGGACCGGCCCCGCCCGGCCCAGCTCGACTTCGCCGGCGACGAGGTGCGCTTCGACCTGCCGGCCGGGCTGCTCGACCGGGTCGGCGGCCTGGCGGCCGGGGCCTCGGCCACGCCGTACATGGTGCTGCTGGCCGGCTTCGCGGCGCTGCTGTCCCGGATCTCCGGCGACACCGACGTGGTGGTCGGGGTGTCCACCGCGGGCCGGGAAAGCCAGGAGCTGGCCTCGCTGATCGGGATGTTCGTCAACCCGGTCGCGCTGCGCTGCGACGTCTCCGGTGACCCGACCTTCCGGGAACTGCTCGACCGGGTCCGGGACGGCCTGCTCAACGCGATGGAACACGGGCAGACCCCGTTCCAGGAGATCGTCGAGGCGGTCGACCCGCAGCGGGACCCGTCGGTGCAGCCGATCTTCCAGACCGCGCTGAACTTCATCCCCGATTCCGGCCTGGACCCGGTCGAGCTGGGCACGACCAAGGACGACCTGGCCTTCGACATCACCACCGAGGAGAGCCGGCTGGTCTACCGGACCGGGCTGTTCGACCGGTCCACCGCCGAGGCGATCGTCGACCGGTACGTCCGGCTGCTCGACGCCGTGGTCGCCGACCCGGACCGACCGGTCGGCGCGCTGCCGCTGCTCGCCGACGCCGACCGGAACCGGGTGCTGGTGACCTGGAACGACACTGCGCACGAGGTGCCGCCGAGCACCGTGGTCGACGAGGTGCAGCGGCAGGCGGCGGCCACTCCGGACGCCACCGCGCTGGTCTGCGACGGCGTGCCGCTGACGTACGCCGAGCTGAACACCGCCGCCAACCGGCTGGCCCGGCTGCTGGTGTCCCGCGGTGCGGGCCCGGAGACCCGGGTGGCGCTGGCCCTGCCCCGCTCCTTCGAGCTGGTGGTGGCCATCCTCGCGGTGCTCAAGTCCGGCGCGGCGTACGTCCCGGTGGACACCGCGTACCCGGCCAATCGGATCGCGTACCTGCTGGAGGACGCCGAGCCGACCCTGGTGGTGGCCGCCCCGGAGACTGCCGCGCTGGTGCCGGGCGAGGCGCTGGTGCTGGACGGGGAGGTCGGCGCCGACCAGTCCGACGTGGACCTCACCGACGCCGACCGGCGCGCGCCGCTGCGCCCGGAGCACCCCGCGTACGTGCTCTACACCTCCGGCTCCACCGGCCGGCCCAAGGGCGTGGTGGTGGAGCACCGGGCGGCGACCGCCTACCTGGCCTGGGCCCGGCACACCTACCCGGGCCTGACCGGCACGGCGCTGCTGCACTCGCCGATCTCGTTCGACCTCACCGTCACCGGCCTGCTCGGCCCGCTCACCGCCGGCGGCACGGTCCGGCTGGCCGCCCTCGACGACGACGGCGCCTGGGTCGGCGGCCGGCCGGCCTTCCTCAAGGTCACCCCCAGCCACCTGCCGTTGCTGGAGCCCGAGCTGTCGCCCACCACCGATCTGGTGATCGGCGGCGAGGCGCTGACCGGCGAGCAGCTCGCCGGGTGGCGGGCCGCCCACCCCGACGTCGCGGTGATCAACGAGTACGGCCCGACCGAGGCCACCGTCGGCTGCGTGGCCGCCCGGATCGCGCCCGGCGAGCCGGTCGTCGCCGGTCCGGTGCCGATCGGCGCGCCCACCTGGAACATGCGGGCGCTGCTGCTGGACGCCGCCCTCCAGCCGGTCCCGCCGGGCGTGGTCGGCGACCTGTACGTCGCCGGCGCCCAGTTGGCCCGCGGCTACCACCGCCGGCCCGGCCTCACCGCCGAGCGCTTCCTGCCCTGCCCGTACGGCCCGCCCGGCGAGCGGATGTACGCCACCGGCGACCTGGCCCGCTGGCGCGCCGACGGCACGCTGGAATATCTGGGCCGCCGGGACGAGCAGGTCAAGGTGCGCGGCATGCGGATCGAGCTGGGCGAGATCGAGGCGGCCCTGCTGGCCCACCCGGACGTCCGGGCGGCCGCCGCCGCGGTGCGCGTCGACTCGGGCGAGCCGGTCCTGGTCGGCTACCTGGTCGGCCCGGCCGCCGAGGAGTCGGTCCGCGCCGAGCTGGCCCGCGAGCTGCCGGCGCACCTGGTGCCGGCCGCGCTGGTCCGGCTCGACGCGCTGCCGCTGACCCCCAACGGCAAGCTGGACCGGGCCGCGTTGCCCGCCCCGGCCAGCACCGCCCCGGCCGAGGGCAGCTACCTGCCGCCCCGCACCGCGGCCGAGGCCCTGGTCGCCGAGGTGTACGCCGAGATCCTCCAGGTGGAGAAGGTCGGCGCGCTGGACGACTTCTTCGCCCTCGGCGGCAACTCGCTACGCGGCATGCGGGCGATGGCCCGGATCCGGGCCGAGGTGGACGTCGAACTGCCGATGCGGGCGCTGTTCAGCAGCCCGGTGGTGGCGGACCTGGCCGCCCAGATCGAGGAGCGGATCGCCGCCGAACTCGACGGACTCTCCGACACCGAGGTCGCCGCGCTGCTCGCGGCGGAAGAGGAATCGAGCTGATGACCGACCTGAAGGATCCGACCCGGGAAGCGGCCCGGCAGGCGCTGATCGCCAAGCGACTGCGGGCCCGCCAGGCCGCCCCCACGGCCCGGATCACACCCCGGCCCGCCGACGCCGAGGTGCCGCTGTCCTACGCCCAGGAGCGGGTCTGGTTCATGGACCAGCTCGCCCCGGGCGAGGCGGCGTACCACATCGCGGTGCCGCTGCGGGTGCGCGGCCCGCTCGACGTGGCCGCGCTGCGGGCCGCCCTGGCCGCGCTGAGCGCCCGGCACGAGTCGCTGCGTACCCGCTTCCCGGCCGACGCGGACGGCCGCCCCACCGTGGTGGTGGAGGAGACCGTCGAGGTGCCGCTGACCGTCGTCGACGCCCCGGACGAGGAGGCCGCTCAGGCCCTGGTCGACGCGGCCGCCGCCGAGCCGTTCGACCTGGCGCACGGACCGCTGCTGCGGGCCCTGCTGATCCGCCTGGGCAGCGAGGACCACGTGCTGTTCCTCGGCAAGCACCACATCGTCGGCGACGGCTGGTCGGTGGACGTGCTACTGCGCGATCTGATCACCCTCTACCGGGGCGGCGAGCCGCCCACCCTGCCCGTCCAGTACGGCGACTTCGCGGTCTGGGAGGCCAGGGAGCTGGACGGCCCGCAGGCCCGGGCCCACGTCGACTACTGGAAGCAGCGGCTCGCCGGGATCACCCCGCTGGAGCTGCCGCTGGACCGGCCCCGCCCGGCCACCCAGACCTACCGGGGCGACTTCGTCGAGTTCACCGTCGACCAGGCGGTCGTCGACCGGCTCGGCGAGCTGACCCGTACGGCCGGCGGCACGCTGTTCATGACCCTGCTCGCCGCGTACCAGGTGCTGCTCGCCCGGCACGCCGGCCAGGACGACTTCGCGGTCGGCGCCTCGGTGGCCGGCCGGTCCGTGCCGGAGCTGGAGAACGTGGTCGGCATGTTCATCAACATGCTGCCGCTCCGGGCCGAGCTGGCCGGCGACCCGACCTTCACCGAGCTGCTGGCCCGCACCCGCCGCTCGGTGCTGGACGGGTTCGAGCACGCCGAGGTGCCGTTCGCCAAGGTGGTCCACGAGCTGGGGCTGCCCCGCGACGTCAGCCGCTCCCCGGTGTTCCAGGCCATGTTCGTGCTGCAGAACTACGAGATGGGCCGGTTCACCGGCGTCTCCCGCGACGACGAGGTCAGCTTCGAGTGGACCCCGATGGAGTTGCGGGCCACCCGCTTCGACTTCGAGTTGCACGCGGTCGAGGTGGCCGACGGGCTCTGGGGCAAGCTGGTCTTCAACACCGACCTGTTCACCCGGGACACGGTCGAGCGGATGGCGCGGCGGTGGACCACCCTGCTGGCCGCGATCGCCGCCGCGCCGGACACCCCGGTCTCCCGGCTGGCGGTGCTCCCCGCGCCGGAGCGGGCGCTGCTGGCGGCCTGGAACGACACCGCCGCCGACTTCCCGCGTACCCAGACCCTGCACGGCCCGATCGAGGAGCGCGCGGCGACCACGCCCGACGCGGTGGCGCTCACCATCGAGGGACGCAGCCTGACGTACGCCGAGCTGAACGCCGCCGCCAACCGGATGGCCCACCGGCTGCGCGCCGCCGGCGTCGGCCCAGAGACCCTGGTCGGGGTCTGCGCCGAACGCTCGGTCGAGCTGGTCGCCGGCCTGCTCGGCGTGCTCAAGGCCGGCGGCGCCTACCTGCCGCTCGATCCCGAGTACCCGGCCGACCGGCTCGCCTTCATGGTCACCGACGCGGACGCGCCGGTGGTGCTGGTCCAGCAACACCTGCGCGACGTGCTGCCGGAGACCGCCGCCGAGGTGCTCGCCCTGGACGACGCCGCGATCTGGGCCGACCAGCCGGCCACCGACCCGGAGCCGGCCGCCGGCCCCGAGCACCTGGCGTACGTCATCTACACCTCCGGCTCCACCGGCCGGCCGAAGGGCGTGCCGAACACCCACCGGGGCATCGTCAACCGGCTCGACTGGATGCAGAAGACGTACCGCCTCGGCGCGGACGACGCGGTGCTCCAGAAGACCCCGGCCAGCTTCGACGTGTCGGTGTGGGAGTTCTTCTGGCCGCTGCGCGAGGGCGCCCGGCTGGTGCTGGCCAAGCCCGGCGGCCACAAGGACGCCGGCTACCTGCGCGACCTGCTGGTCGCCGAGCGGATCACCACCGCCCACTTCGTCCCGTCCATGCTCACCGTGTTCCTCGGTGAGGAGGGGATCGAGGCGGCCACCGCGCTGCGCCGGGTCATCTGCTCGGGCGAGGAGCTGCCGCTGGCGTCCGCGACGGACTTCACCGCCCGGCTGCCCTGGTGCGGGCTGCACAACCTGTACGGCCCCACCGAGGCGGCCATCGACGTCACCGCCTGGCCCTGCGACCCGGCCCTGCTGGCCGAGGTGAGCAGCGTGCCGATCGGCGCGCCGATCGCCAACCTGCGCCTGCACGTGCTCGACCCGGCCGGCGCGCAGTGCCCCGTCGGCGTCGCGGGGGAGCTGCACATCGGCGGTGTCGGGCTGGCCCGCGGCTACCACCGCCGGCCGGCGCTGACCGCCGAGAAGTTCGTTCCCGATCCGTTCTCCGGCGAACCCGGCGCCCGCCTCTACCGCACCGGCGACCTGGCCCGCTGGGTGCCGACCGGGTCGGGGGAGACCGGTGTCATCGAGTTCCTCGGCCGGATCGACCACCAGGTCAAGCTGCGCGGCCTGCGGATCGAGCTGGGCGAGATCGAGAGCGCGCTGCGCGAGCAGCCGGGGGTGACCGAGGCCGCGGTGATCGTCCGCGAGGACAGCCCCGGCGACAAGCGGCTGACGGCCTATCTGGTCGGACCGGCCGAGCACGCCACGGTGAAGGCCGCGCTCAAGGAGACCCTGCCGGAGTACATGGTGCCGGCCGCGTTCGTCACCCTCGACGCGCTGCCGCTGAGCCCGAACGGCAAGCTCGACCGGAAGGCACTGCCCGCGCCGGTGGTCACCCGCGAGGCGTCGGTGGCGCTGGTCGAACCGCGCGACGACACCGAACGCGCGCTCGCCGCCATCTGGTCCGAGGTGCTCGGCGTCGACACTCTCGGCATCGACGACGACTTCTTCGACCTGGGCGGGCACTCCATGCTCGCCACCCAGGTGGTCGCCAAGATCCGCAAGGCGGAGCTGGGCGGCCGGGCGGTCGGCGTGATGGACCTGTTCCAGCAGCGGACCATCCGCGAGCTGGCCGCGTTCATCTCCGGCGACGCGGCCGAGGAGGGTCCGCGTCGGCTGCTCTACGAGCTGACCAAGCCGATCCCCGCCGCGCAGCGGGTGCTGTCGTACGTCTGCGTCCCGTACGGCGGCGGCAGCGCGATCGTCTACCAGCCGCTCGCCGACACGCTGCCCGCCGGGCACGCCCTGTGGTCCCTCGCCATCCCCGGGCACGACGTCGGCCTCGCCGAGGACGCCCTGCCGTTCGAGGAGCTGACCAGCCGGGTCGCCGAGGAGATCCTGGAGCGGGTCGAGGGCCCGATCGCCCTGTACGGCCACTGCGGCGTGGGCAGCGCGATCGTCGCCGAGGTGGCCCGCAAGGTCGAGGCGGCCGGGCGCGACCTCGAGGCCGTCTACATCGGCGCGATGTTCCCGTTCGCCCGCCCCAAGGGCTTCTTCGCCCGGGCCCGCAACCGGCTGGAGCAGCTCCGCAGCAACCGGCACTACGCGAGCTGGCTCAAGTCGATGGGCGTGGACACCGACGAGCTGGACCCGGAGCAGGCCGACCGGATCATCAGCAACATGCGGGCCGACTCCCGCGCCTCCGAGGAGTACTTCACCCGGCTGCTCGACGAGCGGGCGACCAAGCTGCGCGCCCCGATCATCTCGGTGGTCGGCTCCGAGGACCCGGTCACCGACTACTACCGCGAGCGGTACGCCGAATGGCAGTTCCTCAGCGACACCCTCGGGCTGGTGGTCCTCGACCAGGCCGGCCACTTCTTCCTCAAGTACCGCGCCGAGGAACTGGCCGAGATCGTCACCCGGGTGCACCCGGCGGTGACCGCCGGGGACGTCACGGCGCTCGGCCCGCAGGCCCGGGGTGAGGACGCCGGCTGGGTGGTCCTCGACCGGCTGCGGGCCGGGGAGGAGCAGCCCGCGAAGGCCGTGGTCAAGCCGAGCATGGGTCGCTTCCTGGCGGTCACCGTCGGCCAGCTCGTCTCCAGCACCGGCTCGGCGCTGACCGCGTTCGCCCTGCCGATCTGGCTGTTCAACCGGACCGGCTCGGTGACCGACCTCGGCCTGCTCTGGGCACTCGCGCTGATCTGCGGCGTGCTGATGCTCCCGGTGGCCGGCGCGATCGTCGACCGGGTCAGCCGCCGGCGGATCATGATGCTGGCCAGCTCCGTCGCCGGATCGATCCAGCTGGTCCTCGCCGGGCTGCTGTGGACCGACAGCCTCGTGCTCTGGCAGATCTACGCGCTGGTCGCGCTGAGCTCCGTGGCCGGGTCATTCCAGCGGATCGCGTTCCAGTCGGCGGTGCCCCAGCTGGTGCCGAAACGCTACCTCGGGCACGCGATGGGCATCACCCAGCTCAGCACCGGTGTCGCCACCCTGCTCATGCCGGTCTTCGCGGCCGGCCTGCTCGCCGCGATCGACCTCAAGGGCATCCTGCTGGTCGACGTGGCCAGCTACCTGGTGGCGGTGACCACCCTGGCCGTGGTCCGCTTCCCCGACCTGCTCGGCTGGCGGCCCCGGGAGCGGCTGCTGGTGGCCATCGCCAACGGCCTGCGCTTCTCCTGGCAGCACCGCGGCTTCCGGCTGATGCTCGGCTACTTCGCGCTGGGCAACATCTTCCTGGCCCCGGCCCTGGTGCTCACCACCCCGCTGGTGCTCTCCTTCGGCACTCCGACGCAGGTGGCGCAGGTCGCCGTCGCCGAGGCGGTCGGCGCGGTGGCCGGCGGCGTGCTCATGTCGCTGTGGGGCGGCCCGCGCAAGCGGCGGATGATCGGCGTCCTGATCGGCAACCTCGGCACCGCGATCGGCTGCGTACTGATCGGCCTGGACGGCTCGGTGGCGATGATCTGCGTCGGCATGTGCTGGCTGGCCATGGCGATGACCACCGCGCAGTCGATCTACGCGACCATCGTCCAGGTCAAGGTGCCGCAGCGCTTCCACGGCCGGGTGTTCAGCCTCAACCAGACCATCGCCTGGTCGACGCTGCCCATCGGCTTCGCGCTGCTCGCCCCGGGGGCCACCGCGCTGTTCGAGCCGATGCTCGCCCCGGGCGGGGCGCTCGCCGGCTCGGTGGGCGCGCTGATCGGCACCGGCCCCGGCCGGGGCATCGGCTTCGCGTACGTCTGCTTCGGGCTGGTCCTCGTGCTGATCACCCTCGGCGGTTTCGCGATCCGGCTGCTGCGCCGCTTCGACCTCGAGGTGGCCGACTCCCTGCCCGACGACCTGATCGGCGCGCAGGAGCGGGAACGGCGGCTCGCCGCCCGGGCCGCCGCGTAAGGCGTACGGAAGGGCCCCTCATCAACGCCTGCGGTAGCGAAGAGTTCCCTTCGCTACCGCAGGCGCGGGGGCCTCGGGCCGCGGCCGGAGGCCCCCGCGCTCACCATTCGGCGGGCGGGTCGGCCAGCTCGGCCTCGGGCAGTTCCGCCGGCTCGGTCACCCACGCCGAGTAGACCGGCACCCCGTGCCACGGCCCGCCCGAACTGTCCGTCGCCACCGCCACCACCGCGTACGGGTTTCCGAACCGCAGCTCCGCCACCCGGGCGACGCCCTCCGGGGGCAGCCCGACGGCCACGCCGAACCCGGTCACCGCGGCGGCCTCGAAGCCGAACCGCCCGTACCGGGCCACCGCCGCCTGGGCCACCTCGTACGGCGGCCGCGGCGCGCCGATCAGCTCACCGAGCGCCCGCGCGGCGGCGGCGAACCCGAACCCGGATGCCGACAGGTCGTGCCGGCTCTGCGCCGACCAGCAGGGCAGCACCGCGCCGGCGCGCTCCTCCCGGCCGTCGGCCGCGAAGGTCCGGGTCGGCTCCTCGCGCAGCGTCCACAGCGGCGTCTCGCCGAGCGGCAGGTCGAACAGCGACCGCCGGTGCGGTCCGATGCCCTCCGCGGCGGTGGCGGCCGCCGCGGCCACCTCCTGCGCGGCGGCGAGCACGTCCCCCGCCGCCACGTCCGGCGCGGCGGCGACCGAGACCACCAGCATCCCGGCCTCGCCGTCGGCACGTGCCGCGGCGGCGTGCACGGCCACGTCGCCGGCCCGCGCGGTGGCCGCGATCCCGCACCGGTGCCCCCACGGCGGGGTACGCAGCACCCGACGCAGCCGGCCCGCCCACGCGCTGCCCGGGCCGAGCTGCTCGGCCGGCGCCACCTGGAACGGGTCGGCCCAGGACACCTTGGTGGCCAGCGCGCTGGCCAGGATCAGCAGGGTCTCCGGGGTGACGTCGAGCGGGAACCGGTCGATCAGGCCGCCGGTGTGCTCGCGGGCCCAGGCGTCCAGCGCCGCCGGGTCGGGCAGGGGGCCGGTCTGCGTCCGCTCCGGCAGGCCGGCGCGCCAGCCGTCGAGGCCCGCGAAGGGTTGGCGCTCCCACACGGCGCTGGCCGAGGCCACCAGCGGGTGCGGTGCGGCCAGCAGCGCCCGGGCCGTCTCTGCCGCCGCGTCCACGTCGGTGCCGAGCGCCGCCTCCAGTTCGGTACGGGCGGCGCCGGTGGCGGCCGGGCCGGTGAGCGCGAGGAGCAGCCAGGCACCGAGCGGGGAGGCGACGTGGTGGGCGTCGCCGGCGGCCCGGTGCATCCGCTCGGCGTACTGGGCGAGGGATTCGTGGAGTGGGTTCACCGCTCCACTGTGCCGGCTGGTCGGCCGTCAAGACCACAGTTCGAACGGTTCGTCGATCTCCTCGCCGGCCAGGAACGCCGGCAGCAGCTCGGGCAGCCGGCCCGGATAGCAGCGCGGCCGGTCGGCGACGATCTCGGCGACCGGCCACCAGCGGAAACCGAAGTAGTCCTCCACCTCGTAGTCGAGCCGGTACGCCTCGTCCACGTCCGGCCCCGGCCCGGGCAGCCGGACCGGCACGACCACCTCGTCCTGGAGGTGGCGCAGCTGCCGGTGCAGGAAGCTGGCCCGACGCCGCCAGGTCGCCGCGCCCACCGCGTCCGGCCGTACGGCGATGCCGGTCTCCTCGCGCAGCTCCCGGACCGCCGCCTCCAGGTACGTCTCGCCCGGGTCGAGCCCGCCGCCGGGCAGCTCCCACCAGATGCCGAGGTGGGGGTGGTCCGGGTCCCGGGTGTGGAACAGCAGCACCCGGTCGGACGCGTCGAGCACCACCAGCCGTACCGCGCGGCGCTCGATCACGGGCAGATCGCGGGGCAGTTCGGGGTGCACGGTTCCTCCCGGCGGGGTCGGTGGCGGCCGGCCCACGCTGCGATGATGGCGATCATGACGCCGCTGTTCGGCGCGGTGACCGGCGATTACGACGAGGCCCGCCCAGGTTATCCGCCGGAGATCGTCGACGCGCTCCGCGTCTACCACGGCGGCGCGCCGGAGCCCTGGCGCCGGGACGCTACCGGTCTGCTCGTTGATCCGTCGTGCGCTCCGGGTGCGCCCGGACGGTAGGCTGCCCGCCGTGGCAGGTCTGTTGAGGAACGTGGCGTCCCGGCTGAGTCGGATCACCGGTGGGGCGTCCGCGCCGGCCCGGACCCCCGGGCCCATCCCGGCCCAGGTCGCGCGGCGCCGCCAGGTCACCGCGCTGCAACGGCGCGAGCTGGCGTACGCCCCGGAGCTGGACGGGCAGGCCGACCCGGGCGAGATCGTCTGGACCTGGGTCCCGTACGAGGATGACCCCCGCCAGGGCAAGGACCGCCCGGTGCTGGTCGTCGGCCGGCAGAGCCGGACCCTGTTCGGGCTGATGCTGTCCAGCCAGAGCGACCGGGACGGGCAGCGGCACTGGCTGGCCCTCGGGCCGGGGGAGTGGGACCGTGACCAGCGCCCGAGCTGGGTACGCCTCGACCGGGTGCTGACCATGCGCGAGGACAGCATCCGCCGTGAGGGCGCGGTGCTGGACCGGCGGCGGTTCGACCGGGTGGGCCAGGCGCTGCGCGCCGGCTACGGCTGGCGCTGACCGCGGCGCATGGACCAGCCGCTCGTCGCCCGGGTCGCCGAGGCGTTCGGGCTGACCCTGGTCACCGCCGTACCGGTGGACCTGGGCGCCGACCCGGCCGCCCGGCTGTGGCGGGCCACCAGCGCCGACGGCGGTGGGTACGCGGTCAAGCTCACCAGCGGCGGCACCCCGGCCGGGCTGGTGGTGACCGCCCGGCTCGCCGCCGCGGGCGTACCGGGGATCGCCGCGTCGCTGACCACCCGGGACGGCCGGTTGAGCGCGGTCCACGACGGACGCCGGCTGACCGTGACGCCGTGGGTCTCCGACCGACCCGCCCCGGCCGGCGGCATGCGCCCGGCCCACTGGCGCGCGTACGGGGCGGTGCTCGCCGCCGCGCACGCGGTCCCGGTGACCGACGCGCTGGCCGGGCTGCCCCGGGAGGACCACACGCACGCCGCGGTCGCCGACGCGGTACGCGGGACGGACCGCCGGTTGCGGGCGGTGGACGACCGCGCCGACCGGTGGACGCGGGAGGTGGCCACCGGCTGGCAGGGCGTCGCCGCCGACCTGGCGCGGCTGCTGTCCGCGGTCGACCGGCTCGGTACGGAGTTGCGGGCCCGACCGGCCGAGCTGGTGGTCTGCCACGGCGACCCGCATCTGGGCAACCTGCTGCTCGGCGCGGAGGGACAGGTCTGGCTGATCGACTGGGACGACGCCGTGCTCGCCCCCCGGGAACGCGACCTGATGTTCGTCCTCGGCGGCGGCCCGGCGTTCGCGCCCGACGGGCGGGTGGACGAGGCCGCCTTCCGGGACGGCTACGGCCCGGTGAGGCCAGATCCGCTGCGGTTGGCGTACCACCTCGGGGTGCGGGCCCTGGACGACATCTGGAGCTGGTCCGCCGACGTCGCCGATCCGGACCGCCCGGAGGCCGACCGGGTACGCGCCCTGCGGATCGTGGCCGGGCTGCTCTCGCCGTCGGGGTTGGTCACCCTCGCCCGGCGCGCACTGCGCGAGGTGGACCGCTGGCCGGAGTGAGCGGCCGCCCGCTCAGCACTCGGCCATGAGCTGGTGGGGCGCCCGGGTCATGCCGACGCTCTTCGCCCGGTACATCGCCGCGTCCGCCCGGCAGAGCGCGTCGGTCAGCTGGGTGGGGCCGTACACCGGGGCGAGCCCCACCGAGGCGGTCACCTGCACCATGCGGGTGCCGAGCGGGATCGGCGCGGCGAGCGCCTCACCGAGCCGGCGGGTGGCGTGCTCGATCCAGCGCCGGTCCACCGTGGGGCTGGCCAGCAGCCCGGCGAACTCGTCACCGCCGAGCCGGGCCACCAGGTTGTCCCCGGCGAACGCGGAGAGCCGCTGCGCCATGCTGACCAGCACCTGGTCGCCGGCCGCGTGCCCGTAGCGGTCGTTGACCTGTTTGAAGCCGTCGAGGTCCAGCACGATCGCCACCAGCGGTTTTCCGGCCGCGTCGGTGAGCAGGGCCGCGGCCAGCCGGAAGAAGGCCCGACGGTTCGGCAGCCCGGTGAGCGGATCGTGGCTGGCGGCGTGCCGCTCCGCCTCCAACTCGGCCTGGAGCAGTTCGAGTTCCGCCTCGGCCCGCAGCGCCCGGCGACGCAATTGCCAGGCGGACAGCAGGGCGCCGGCGGCGGAGATACCGGAAGCGACCGTCATCGGGTCCGGCACGCGCCCTCCTCACCACAGACTCGGCCTCGCCGGCGACCATGTTCTCCCTGGTCGCGACCCCCTGTGGTGTCACCCAAAGTGAACGCCCGGGTACACCACATGCTGTGTATCATGCTCGCTGTCCAGTGCAGATGCAATAGCAGATGCACGTGCATCTCAGTCCTCAGTCGACAGATCCGCTCGTCGCCACCATCGCCTGTCCTCCCCGCGGCATCGGCTGGCTCTTGCACAGAAAGACGCCCCATGCAGCATCCTCAGAACGGCGTACCCACCAGTCACCTGCCGCCGCTGCGGTGGCAGAAGAGCCGCCGGAGCAACCCGAGCGGCAACTGCGTCGAGTTGGCCGCGCTTCCCGGCGGCGCCGGGATCGCGGTACGCAACTCCCGCCACCCGGAGGGGCCGGCGCTGATCTACACAGTGGACGAGATCACCGCCTTCGTCCTCGGCGCGCGCGACGGCGACTTCGACAACCTGATCCGTCAGGGGGCACCCCGCGAACGGGACTGACTCGACCGTCCGGGGGAGTACACCTCACTGTTGGTCCATGGCATGCTTACACGTCGGCCGGGCTGGGGCGTCCGGTCGCGTCAGTCGGCAGGCGAAGGACGAGCGGTGACGATGGTGCCCACCGAGGGAGGTCCGACCAGCGGACCGACGGTGCTGCGCATGCTGCTCGGGGGGCAGCTGCGCCGGCTCCGGGAAGGCGCCGGGGTGACCCGGGAGAGCGCCGGCTGGGAGATCCGTTCCTCCGAGTCGAAGATCAGCCGGATGGAGCTGGGCCGGGTCGGCTTCAAGGAGCGCGACGTCGCCGACCTGCTCACCCTCTACGGCGTCACCGCCGCAGACGAGCGCGAGGCACTGCTCAAGCTCGCCCGGGACGCGAACAGCCCCGGCTGGTGGCATCGGTACGGTGACGTGCTGCCCGGCTGGTTCCAGTCCTACCTGGGCCTGGAGGCGGCCGCCGCGCTGATCCGCACGTACGAGGTGCAGTTCGTCCCCGGCCTGCTGCAGACCGCCGACTACGCGCGGGCGGTGATCCTGCTCGGCCACCGGGGCGCGCCGGCCGACGAGCTCGACCGGCGGGTGAACCTGCGGATGGAACGCCAGGAGTTGCTGCGCCGCAGCAACCCGCCCCAGCTCTGGGCGGTGCTCGACGAGGCCGCCCTGCGCCGGCCGATCGGCGGCGCCGAGGTGATGCGCCGGCAGTTGGACGCGCTGATCGAGGCCACCGCCGCGCCGCACGTACGGCTGCAGATCGTCCCGTTCGACGCCGGCGGCCACGCCGCCGCCAGCGGCGCCTTCAGCATCCTGCGCTTCGGCGACCAGGACCTGCCGGACATCGTCTACATCGAGCAGCTGACCAGCGCCATCTACCTCGACAAGCGGGACGACCTGGACTACTACGCGCTGGCCATGGAGCGGCTCTGCGTGGAGGCCGAGCCACCGGAGCGGACCCCCGAGCTGCTGGCCCGGATCCGCGACGAGCTCTACCGGGGCTGAGCCCACCGGCCCGGGTCGACGTCGTTCCCGGGGCGGTCCCACCGCGGGTGGCCCAGGCCACCCGCACGACGCCCGTTCGGCCCGGAACCGCCCAGCCGGCACCGAACCGGGCACCGGGGGTGGTGGGGCCGGCAGGGCGGCAGGCAAACTTGACCACCATGTCGCCGTTCACGCCCATGCTGCGGCTGCACGATCGGTACGTCCTGCACGAGCGCATCGGGCTCGGTGGGATGTCCGAGGTGTGGCGCGCCGACGACGAGGTGCTGCACCGCCCGGTGGCGGTCAAGGCCCTCGTCACGCAGCTCGCCGCCGACCCGCAGCTGCGCGCCACCACCCAGCGCGAGGCCCGCGCCGCCGCCCGGCTCACCCACCCGAACGTGACCCAGGTGTACGACTACGGCGAGGCGACCCTGCCCGACGGCTCGGTGGTGCCGTACCTGGTGATGGAGCTGGTGGAGGGGCGCACCCTGGCCGACCGGCTGGCCGGCGGGCCGCTCGCCTGGCCCGAGGCGATCCGGCTGGCCGGGCAGGTCGCCGCCGCGCTCGCCGCCGCGCACCGGCTCGGGGTGGTGCACCGGGACATCAAACCCGGCAACATCATGCTCACCGAGACCGGCGCCAAGGTCCTCGACTTCGGCATCGCCACGCTCGCCGGACCGCGCCACCCGCTCGCCGGCCAGACCGGCGAGCTGCTGGTGGGCACCCCGGGCTACTTCGCCCCGGAGCGGATGACGCCCGGCCCGGCGAACCCGGCCAGCGACGTGTACGCGCTCGGCGTGCTGCTCTACCGCACCCTCACCGGCCGAGCCCCGCTGCCCGTGCAGACCTGGGACGACGTGCTCGACGTGCAGGCCCACCGGCCCCCGGTGCCGCCGCTGCGGGTCCCCGGGCTGCCCGCCGACCTGGCCGGGCTGGTCCTGGCCTGCCTGGCCGTGGACCCGGCCCACCGGCCCACCGCCGCGCAGCTCGCCACCCGCTTCGGCGCCGGCCAGCCGGCCGACCCGCCGACCGCGATCCTGCCCACCCTCGCCCGGCCCGAGCACTCGCCGACCCTGATCGACCGGGCGGCCGCGCCGGTGCGTCCGAGCCCGCCGCCGGCCCCGCCCCGCCCGCCCGACCGGTCCAACCGGCTCATCGG
>NZ_JAPDPH010000056.1 GCF_026013475.1 Micromonospora yasonensis
CGGGGTCTTGCAGGAGAAGTTCGCGGGCTTGCCGTAGGCGGCGCCCGCCGATGCCGCGCCCCTGCTGGTCCGGCGCGACCGAGAGCCGGCCGACGTGGGCGGTGTCGCCGTCGATCCGGGCGCGTATCGAGCCGACGAGGCGGGGCCCGAGCCGGGCGGCCAGCACCACGGCCGGGCCGGCCAGGGCGGCGCGGACCTCGTCCAGGGTCTCGGTCAGCGGCGGCAGGAACAGGTCCCGGTAGCGCTGCGCCTCCACCAGGTACGCGGCGCGCTGCACGGTGAGGATCTCACCGGCGTCCGCGACACCGGCCGGGGCGATGGTCACCTGATCGGTCACCCGGCAAGCCCACCACAGCCCGCCGCGCCGCCGCCGGGCGGCCCACCCGGCCCGGCCGTACGCTGGCGGTGTCCCGCGTGAGGAGGTGGCCGTGCCCGAGCTGACGTACGCCGAGGTGGGGGCGACCCGCGACGGACGCCTGCCGGCCGGCTACCACCACCTGCGCCACCGGGTCCGGCTGCCGGCCGGCTGCTTCCCGGTCGCGGCGGACGCCGTGCTCGGCTGGCGGCTGCACCGGGCGGCCGGCGTAGTGATGCGCACCGACGCGCCGCGCGCCGACGCGGGCGTGCGGGTCACCCCGGGGCTCGGGGTCGGGCCGCTGCGGATCTGGGGGCCCACCGAGGTGGTCTGGGCGCTGGACGAGCCGGACCGGGCCGGGTTCGGCTACGGCACGCTGCCCGGGCACCCGGAGGTCGGCGAGGAGGCGTTCCTGGTGCGCCGGGACGGGGACGCGGTCGTCTTCGAGATCACCGCGTTCAGCCGGCCGGCCCACCGCTGGGTACGCGCGGCCGGGCCGGTCGGCCGGGCAGCGCAGCACGCGTACGCCTGGTGGCTGGGGCGTACCCTGCGCCGGCTCTGCGCCGGTCAGTAGGCGGCGAAGGAGCGGATGGTCGCCCGGGGCCCGTACCGGGGCGCCTGGATGCCGGCGGCTTCCAGCAGCAGGCAGACCCGCCCCCGGTGGCCCCGGAACGGCGCCAGCAGGGCCAGCATCCGCGCGTCGTCGCCGCGCGGCTCCCCGGCCAGGGCCCAGGCGACCGTGTTGGGGATGTGGTAGTCGCCGACGCTGACCGCGTCCGGGTCCCCGTACGCGACGCGGACCACCTCGGCGGCGGTCCACGGGCCGATGCCGGGGATCGCGGTGAGCCGGCGGGTGGCCTCCGCGGCATCGGCGCAGCGTTCCAGCCGGTCCGCGACGGCGGCCGCCCGGCGCAGCGTGTCGGCCCGGCGCTGCTCCACGCCGAACGGGTGGAAGACCCAGTACGGCGTGGCCGCCACGGCCGCCGCCTCCGGCGGCAGCAGCAGGGGTTGCAGCGGGCCGGGTGCCGGCTCCCGGAAGTGCCGCACGGTCGCCGCGTACGCCCGGTACGCCTCCTTGCCGGTGACCTTCTGCTCGAAGACGGCCCGCAGCACCCGGGGGAAGACCAGCCCGGTGGCCGGCATCCGCAGCCCGTGGTGTTCCCGGGCCAGCCGGGCGACGAGGGGGTGCGCCGCCGCGAGTTCGGCGAAGCCGGTCAGGTCGTCGCGCAGCCCGGCCACCGCGTCGGCCCGGTCGACCACCCAGTCCGCCCCGGGGCCGTATCCCTCGGCGACGAGGTCGCCCGCCTCGGGCCGCAGCGCGAGGGTGGCCGGCCCGGCCGGGGTGCGGGTGGCCCACCAGAAGGTGCCCGCGGCGATCCGGGCGCACGGGTCGTACGCGCTGAAGGTGAGCCCGCGCACCGAGGCGGCCAGCCGGTAGCCGGCCGGTGGGCGCAGCGTCCGGCGGGCGGCGGGGGAGGTCACCCCGCCACTCTGCCATGCGGGTGTTCCGTGACGGGCGACACCGCCGACGCGTACGGGCCGACGACGGTGGCCGGCCGCGCCGCGGATCAGCGACCCACGGAGAAGATCCCGGGCGGTGGCGGGGTGGAGTCGGTGGCGTCCGCGTCGTGGACCACGGCAGCGCCGCCGGCGAACCGGTCCAGCTCGTCGGCGGCCAGCACCCGGCCGGGGAACCAGTCCCCGGCGGCCCGCCGGGTCAACTCCGGCACCGGCGGATCGACCCGGGCCGCGACCAGCACCAGGTTGCCGTAGCGCCGGCCGCGCAACACCGCCGCGTCGCCTACCAGGCAGGCCCGGGGCAGCACCGCCCGCACCGTGGCCACCTGGGCGCGGGCGTGCCGCAGCGGCGGACCGTCGGCGATGTTGGCCAGGTAGAACCCGTCGGGCCGGAGCACCCGGGCCACCTCTGCGGCGTACTCCACGGAGGTCAGATGGGCCGGGGTACGCGCGCCGGCGAAGACGTCGGCGACCACCACGTCGTAACTGGCGTCCCGGCTCGACGTGAGGGCGGCCCGGGCATCGGCCACCCGGACCCGCAGCCGCGGGTCGCTCGGCCAGGGCAGCGCCCGGCGTACCAGGTCCACCAGCGCTCCGTCCACCTCGGACACCCGTTGGGTGGAGCCGGGGCGGGTGGCGGTGACGTACCGGGGCAGGGTCAGCGCGCCGCCGCCGAGGTGCAGTACCCGCAGCGGGGCGCCCGCCGGGGCGACCAGGTCGAGCGCGGCGGCCAGCCGGCGGACGTACTCGAACTCCAGGTGCGTCGGGTCGGCCAGGTCCACGTGCGACTGCGGGGCGCCGTCCAGCAGCAGGGTCCACGAGCCCGGCCGGTCCGGGTCGGGCACCAGTTCGGCCTGCCCGGTGTCGACCTGCTCGACCACCCGGTCGACGCCGCGTCGGCGGCCCATCAGCGGCGGCCCGCCCGGGCCGCGCCGATCAGCACCCGGTGCAGCAGGCGGGCGTCGCCGAGCAGCCCGCGCAGCCGGCGCTCCAGGCCGGCGATCGGGATCAGGTTCTGCGGGGCCCGCGGGTCCTTGTACGGGCTGGAGGCGAACCGGGGCAGGGTGACCAGGGAGAGGTCGGCCAGCTCGATCGCCTCGGTCTCGGTCAGCTCGGCCGAGCACTCCATCCGGACGATGCCCGCCCAGGGCGCGCCACCGGCCACCGGCAGCCGCAGATACCAGGAGTAGCCGCCCCACGCGGTGCCCAGCCGGAACACCGGGCAGCGCTGCCCCGGGGCCAGGCCGGTCACCACCGTGGTCAGCCGGGCGTCGAGGTACTGGCTGTGCTGGGTCTTGATGTAGCCCAGGGTGCGGGGCAGGTTGCGGCGGCTGCGCAGCGGCCCGTCCACCACCAGCAGGTCGCCGTCGGTGCGTACCGCGTCGGAGACCGCCACCTCCAGCGCGGTCAGCGGCGCCTGCACCGCGGCGGGCAGCTTGCTCAGCTCACCGGTGCCGCCGACCCGGTGCACCGGGTAGCGGATCGACCCGGCCACCACGTCCTGCGCGGACGGGCTGGCGGTGAACAGCCCCCGGCCCACCTTCGACCCGGCCAGCTCGGCCGCGCCCCGGTCCAGGTCGCAGCGGACCACCCCGGCCGCGTACGAGGCGGCGATGCCCGGGTACGAGCCGCCGTCGTCCTCGGCCGTCCAGACGCTTGCATCGATCCGGCGCACCCCGTCGACCAGCAGCACCACGTCCGGGGCGACCACGTCCGGCCGGGCGCCGATGGCCCGCCAGTCGGTGGCCGGCAACTCGACGTCGGCGTCGACCTGGGCGCTGCTCGGCGCGGCCGGACCGCCCCCGCCGGCCGCCTCGAACGACGCCCCGTACGCCGGGTCCCACGCGTCGACGTAGAACCTCACCGCGCCGACCACCTTCCGTTCGCGACTGCGGGGCTCCGCTGCGCCGCGCTCCTCACAGGCCCGTCCGTTCGACGCGGGCGGTACGCGCGTCCTTGCGGACCTCGAAGCGGACCGGGATCCGCTCGGCGAGCGCCGGCACGTGGGTGACCACGCCGACCATCCGGTCGCCCCGGGCGGCCAGGCTCTCCAGGGTGGCCGCGACCGTGTCCAGGGTGGCCGCGTCGAGGGTGCCGAAACCCTCGTCGAGAACGATCGACTCCAGGCTGGCAGCGGTGGTGGACATCCCGGCGAGCTGCTCGGAGAGCGCGAGGGCCAGCGCCAGCGAGGCCTGGAACGTCTCCCCGCCGGAGAGCGTGCGCACGCCCCGGCGCAGCCCGGCGTCGTGGTGGTCGACCACGAAGAACTCACCCTTGTCGTGCACCAGGTCGTACTGGCCGTTGGACAGCTCGCGCAGGATCCGCGACGCGCCGTCGACCAGCAGGTCCAGCGCCTCGGCGAGCAGCCAGCGCTCGAAGTTGTTGGCCCGCAGGTGCCCGGCGAGGGCCCGGGCGATGCGCGACTCCCGCTCGTGCCCGGCCCGCTGTTCGTGCAGCTCGGCGGCCTGCTCGCGGCGCTCCTCCAGCCGGCGTAGCTCCGCCTCGGCGCGCTCCACGGCCACCGCCGCGTCCCGCAGCGGGTCGTCCGCCGGATCCAGCCCGGCGGCGGTGAACAGCCCGGCGATCCGTGTCGCCACCTCGCCCGCGGCGGTCTCGGCCGCGTCGACCACGGCGACCAGCCCGTCCCGGTCGGCCCGCCGCCGGTCGGCCTGCTCGCCGGCCCAGCCGGCGAGGGCGGCCCAGGCGGCGGCCACATCGTCCCGGTCGGCGGCGGGCGGGCCGAACCGGGCCAGCCCGTCCCGGACGGCGTCGAAGTCCCGCCACGCGCGGCGCAGCCGCTCCTGCGCGCCGTCGAGCGCGCCCCGGGCCCGGCGGGCGGCGTCCCGGCCGGCCCGGACCGCGCAGGCCGCCTCCTCCAGGGCGCGGCGCAGCCGGGCGTGCTCGGCCAGGGTCTCCCGCAGCGTCTCCGGCGCGGCCGCGTCGGCGAGCTGCTCGTCCAGCTCGGCCAGCCGGGCCCGGAGCTGGTCGTGCTCGGTGCGGGCGCGCAGTAGCACCCGGTCCAGCTCGCGCGCGGCGGTGTCGCGCTCCTGCACCATCCGCTTCGCCGCCTCGCTGGCCGTCCGGGCCGCCTTGCCGGCCTCGACCGCCCGGGCCACCGCCGACCCCTTCGGCACCGCCGGCACCCGCGCGACCGGCTGCTCGCAGACCGGGCACGCTGCCCCGTCGACCAGGTGCGCCCGCAGCGCCACCGCCTGGTCGGTGGCCTTGGCCTCCTCGTGCGCCCGGAACGCCGCCTCCAGCTGCGCCTCGGCTCGTTCGGCGGCGGCCCGGGCCGCCGCGAGCGCGTCGGCCGCAGCGTCGTGCTCGGTCTGCGCCGCGGTCACCGCCGTGCGGACCGCCGCCAGCTCGCCGGCCAGCCGCTCCCGGTCGGCGTGCGCCTTGAGCAGCAGGCGCAGCACGCTCTCGTCGCCGGCCGCGGCCAGCTCGCCGCGCAGCTTCTCCTCGCGTTCCTCGGCCAGCCCGACCGCCGCCGCGGACTCGTCGGCCGCCGCCCGGGCGCTGGCCACCGCCCGGGCCAGCTCCGCGGTCCCGTCCGGCGGCCGGACCCCGGCCAGCACGGCCAGCTCCGCGTCGAGCGCGGCGAGCGCCGCCGCCTGCTCCCGGGCCGTCGCCCGGGCCTGGTCCAGCTCCGGTACGGCGGCCGCGACCGCCCCGGCCAACTCCCGCATCCGGTCGACCCGCTCCCGCGCGCCGGCGAGGGTCTCGTCGTCGACGTCGGCGAGCCCGCCGAGCATCCGGTCGACCGCCTCCAGCTTCGCCTCGGCCTGGCCGGCCCGCTCGGTGGCCCGCTTCTGCACCTCCTCGTAGATGCCCAGGCCGAGCAGGTTGACCAGGATCTGCTGCCGGGTGGCCGGCTTGGCGTGCAGGAAGTCGGCGAACTGCCCCTGCGGCAGCACCACGCAGCTGGTGAACTGCTCGTACGGCAGCCCGACCGCGTCCAGCACCGCCTGCTCCATCTCGGCGGGGGTGCCGGCCACCACCTCGCCGAGGTCCTCCGGGCTGAGCCCGGTGTCGAGCTTGGTGACGTCGAAGCCGGGCGGCATCAGCTGCAACCCGGCATTGGCGGTCTTCACCGTGCCCCGGCCGTCCCGGCGGACCACCCGGGTGGCCACGTACCGGTCGCCGGCGGACTCGAAGACCAGCCGCACCCGGGCCTCGGTGGCGGAGGGGGCGAGCGCGTTGGCCAGCCCCCGGGTGCCGCCCCACCGGGGCACGGTGCCGTAGAGGGCGAAGCAGATCGCGTCGAGCACCGTCGACTTGCCGGAGCCGGTCGGCCCGACCAGGGCGAAGAAGTCCGCGTCGGTGAAGTCGACGGTGGTCTCCTCGCGGAAGACGGTGAAGCCGGCCATGTCCAGCCGCATCGGTCGCATCAGTGGTCCACCTCCTCGAGCAGCTCGTCGAAGAGTTCCTGGACGCCCTCGTCGACGTGCCCGCGGCTGCCCAGGTAGTCGGCGAAGAGCTCGCGCGGCGAGCGGCCGGCCCGCTGCGCGGTGCGGGTGGCGCTGCCGGGGGCGGGCACCAGCTCCGGGTCGATCCGGATCTCCAGCGCCCGGGGCAGCAGCTCCTGCACCTCCTCGCGCAGCCCGGCGCGGGGCTGCTCGCGGACGTAGACCCGCAGCCAGCCCTCGGGGGCGTCGATCTCGGCGAGCTGGGCCAGGGTGCCGCGGACCGTGCGCAGCGGCACCGCACCCGGCACCGGCACCTCCCGCACCTGCGCCGCGGTCGTCGCGGTGACCTCGACGATCGTCACCGAGCCGACGTTCTCCTGCTCGCCGAAGTCGACCGCGAGGGGGCTGCCGCTGTAGCGGATCGGGCAGGGGCCGATCACCCGCTGCGAGCGGTGCAGGTGGCCCAGGGCCACGTAGTGCGCGTTGCCGGGGAAGACCGTGGCCGGCACCGCGTAGCCCAGCACGGTGTGCGCGTCCCGCTCGCCGCCGCCGGTGCTCGCCCCGACCACGGTGAGGTGCGCGGTGACCAGGTGCACCCGGTCCGGCTCGGTGAAGCCCTCGGCGAGCCGGGCGAGCACCCGGCCGAGGTGGTCGGCGTACGTCTGGTTGGCCTCGGCGGCGGTCAGCTCGTACATCTCCACGGCCCGGACCGCGTACCGCTGGGAGAGGAAGGGCAGTGCGGCGAGCTGCCAGCGCTCGCCGCCCGCGGTGACCCCGTCGATGATGTGCTCGGCCGGGTTGTCCCGCACGCTGCCGCGCAGCGTGATGCCGGCCGCCTCGGCCCAGGGGCGCAGCGCGTCGAGGGCTTGACCGTTGTCGTGGTTGCCGCCGACCGCCACCACGTCCGCCCCGGTCCGCCGCAGCGCGGTCAGCGCCCGGGTGACCAGGCGGGTCGCCTCCGGGGTGGGCGCGGCGGTGTCGTAGAGGTCGCCGGCCACGATGACCAGGTCGGGCCGCTCGGTGCGGGCGATCTCGATCACCTGCGCGAGGACCTGCTTGTGCTCGTCGGCGCGCGGCTGCCCCTTGAGCACCTTGCCGACGTGCCAGTCGGAGGTGTGCAGGATCTTCATGACCGGCCCCTCAGAACGGGATGTCGTCGTCGGCGGTGCCGGAGCCCACCACCGCGAACGGGTCGGCCGCCTGGGTGATCGAGCGGAGCGTCTCCGACGGCGCCCGGCCGGCCTCGGAGACCCGGGTGGCCCAGGCCGGGAAGGGGAACTCCAGGCAGAGCGGCACCGGGATGTCCGGCTGGTTGACGAACATGGTGCCCGGCTTGGCCAGCAGCGCCCGCTGTCGCTGGGCGGGCGGGAGGAAGCCGTATTCCGGGCGGGACGCCTCGGCTGGGTCGAGCCGGCCGACCACCCGGATCGCCGAGTTGGTGACGATCCGCCGCTCCACCTCGCTGGCGGTCTGCTGCGCGCCGACCAGGATCACCCCGAGCGAGCGCCCCCGTTCGGCGATGTCGAGCAGCACCTCCTTGATCGGGGAGGAGCCCTCGCGCGGGGCGTACTTGTTGAGCTCGTCGAGGACCACGAAGAGCAGCGGCTTGGCGGTGCCGGCCTTCTCCTTGCGCTCGAACTCGCTCTTGAGCGTCACACCGACCACGAAGCGCTGCGCCCGGTCCGGCAGGTTGTGCAGGTCGACCACGGTGACCTGGGCGCTCTCCGACGTGTTGATCGAGTGCGGGCGGCGGGTGGCCAGGTCGCCCCGGATCAACCGGCCGAGGTCCTTCTTGCTGCCGATCAGCCGGCGGGCGAACGCGTTGACCGTGCCCAGCCCCACCGCGCTGCCCGCCCAGTCGCCCCGGGTCTCGTCGTCGTTGAGCTGCTCGACGATGTGGTCGACCAGGTCGGCGTACGAGCCGAGCCGGACCCCGTCGATGCTCACCCCGCCGTCGGCGGGCTGGGCGTACCGGGCCAGGTGGGCGGCGACCGAGTGCACCACCATCGTGTACTGCTGCCGTTCGTCGTCGGCGTCGGCGAAGACGTAGGGCAGCAGGCGGTCGGCGCAGAACTCGCTCAGCGTCCAGTAGAAGCTGTCCACCCCGGTGAGCCGGCTGCTCACGTCCGGCGTGCCGGAGGAGTCGCCGACCCGGGGCGGGGCGTGGACCCGGACGTCGGGGAACGCGCCGGCGGCCAGGCCGAGCTTCGCGTAGCCGGCGCGGGTGGCGTCGTCGAGCCGGGCGTTGGGGTGGTCGAGGAAGAGCAGATCCTCGCCCTTGACGTTGAAGATGAGCGCCTTGGCGTTGACCGCGTCGCCGCCGAGCACCCCGGACCGGAAGACCGAGTAGAGCAGGAACGTGGCGAAGCTGGTCTTGGTGGCCACCCCGGAGATGCCGGAGATGGAGACGTGCGCACCCCGGGTGCCGTCGAGGAAGTCGGCGTTCAGGTAGACCGGGACGCCGTCGCGGCCCATGCCCATCGGGATGCGCCGCTCCATCCGGTCGAAGTGCAGCGCCCGGGCCCGGGCGTCGCCCTCGGCCCGGTGCACCACGGCGCCCGGGGTGGGCGGCACGTAGAACTCCGGGTCGACCCGGGTGGTGGTGACCTCGGCGGCCTCCTGGACCTGGGCCGGCAGGGTGCCGTCGGCGATGGCGAAGACGTCGGAGTCGAACTGCGCCCCCTCGTGCCGGGCACGCACCTGGGTGACCACGCCGGCGATGGTCACCGGCTCACGGTCGGGCAGCTCGCGGCGGGTCACCACCACGTCGTCGAGCTGCAGGTAGCTGCCGGGGGAGACGGCGGTCCAGAAGGTGAGCGGGGTGGCGTCGGCGGTGCCGAGCACCCGGCCGACCCCGTCGCCGGGGCCGTCGATCAGGTCGTCGGTCATCGGCGGTCTCCGGTCGGCTGGTCGTCTCGGTCGCGGCGCACGACCTGCATCCTGCCCGAGGGATGCGACAGGTTGCCACGCGACGCGGCGGACGCCACGGGACGGAGCCGACGACCTTGCCGAGCGGGGTCGCGTGAGCACGCCGCGTACGGGCAGAGCTCGCGCTGTTTCCGCCCCGTCCCGGGACGATCCGCGAGATCCTGCAAGGGAAAAGCGGGAGTGGACATGACATCGACACGGCGGCGGTCGGCCGGGCTGCTCGTCCTGGCTGTGCTGCCGCCGGTGGTCGAGGAGGCGCTACTGGTCGCGGTCGACTTCCACGCCGCCCGTGGACTCGCCCCGCAGGCCACCGCCGTCTGGCCCTACGACTCCTACCACGACCTGCGCTGGCTGCTGGTCTACCACGACTCGTGGCTGGCCTTCGTGGTCGGGCTGCTCGCCGTCCTGGCGGCCCGGGGGGTGCTCTCCGCCGGGCTGACCGCGCTGGCCTGGCCGGCCGGCACGCCGCGTCCGAGCTGGGGCTGGCTGGTCCGGCGCAATCTGGAGGTCGCGGCGCTGGCCGCGGTGGTCATCTCGCCGTGGGCCGCGCTCTCCGTCGCCTTCTCCGCGGTGGCGCTCTCCTGGTACCTGTTCGCCTCGCTCGCCCCGATGCTGGTGCTCGCCCCCTTCCTGGCCCGCGCCGGCGTGGTTCCCCGGTGGTGGCGTGGCCTGCCGACGATCGAGTTGTTCGGCTGGTCGTCGCTGAACTTCGTGGTGCTCACCGTGGCCGGCGCGGTGATCTCCAGCGCGCCGGACTGGTGGGCGGTGGTGGTGGCCGGCCTGGCCGGCCTGGCGAACGCGCTGCTCTGGCAACGGGCCGTGGCCGCGGCGGCGCGGCCGGCCCGGATCCGGCTGCCCCGCGTCCCGGTCGCCCCGATCGCGATCGTCCTGACCATCGCGGGGGCGGTGTTCGCCCAGTCGCTGGTCGGTGTCGCCGCCGGTGACCGGATCGCGTGGCGGCCGCCGATCCTCGCCGAACGGCTACCGGACCGGGTGCCGTACGCGGTGATCGTCCTCGGCGGGCACGACTCCCGCTGGGACGGCGACCCACCCGCCGATCCGCGGGGCGAACTGTTCTCCTACCGCGGGCTGGACGCGAACGGCCGGCCGCTGCCGTACCTGCCGGACGCGACCCACCAGTCGCTCGACGCCAGCGCCGCCATGCTCGCCAAGCAGGTGGCCGCGCTGCACGGCCGCACCTCCCGGCCGATCGCCCTGATCGGCCAGAGCGAGGGATCGATGGTGGCGCGGACCTATCTGGAGCGGCTGCCCCGGGGCCCGGTGGCCGCCGCGGTGATGTTCAGCCCGCTCATCCAGGCCGGCCGGACCTACTACCCGCCGCCGGGGCACGAGGGGTGGGGGGTCGCGGCGGGCTGGGAGTTGCGGGTCCTGCTCTGGCTGGCGAACCTCCCCAGGCCGGTGAAGGACGAACCCGACGAGCCGTTCGTCCGCTCGGTGCTGAGCGACGCGCCGTTCTACCGCAACCGCATCCTCTGCCCGGTGCCGGGCGTCCGCATGATCGCCTTCCTGCCCACGGTCAGCGCCGCCGAGGCCCCGCCCGGCGAGTACAGCCGCATCCCCGTCTTCCAGGCGCCGGCGCTGCACGGCGGGCTGGTCGGCGAGCGGTCGGTCGAGGATCACGTGACCGCCTTCCTGGCCGGCGCGCAGGTGGCTCAGGCCGCCGGGGAGTACGAACTGCTCCAGCGGCTGGGTGCCGCCTGGCAGGCGCCACCCCTGCTGCTGTCGCTCAACCCGCTGTGGTCGGCGACCCGGGAGGCTGATCCGGCCCAGAGCGGCCGGGTCTGCGAGCCGCGCTGAACCTCCGGCCCATCACCCCGCCCCGCCCTGGGCCCGCCCCCCGATCGCCAATAGGGGCAGCGAGTCGATCCTCAGCGTCGAGGAGGAACTGGCCAAGGGCGGTTTCACCACCGGGTCGATGCGGCAGATGCTGTTCACCAACCGGAGCCGGGTCGCCGAACTCGCGGCGGCGGACACCGCCCGGATGTGCGCCGCGTTCCCCGGTGGGATGGCTCCCTCGGCCGGCGGGCCGGTCGACGTCACCCCGGCCTGTGCCGCCCTGAGCACCTGGGACCACACCTACTCGCTGGACAGTCGGGGCTCGCTGCTCTTCGAGCGGTTCATCATGCGGCTGGTGCCGAGCGCCCCGGTGCCCGCCTCCCTGCCGTGGAAGGTGCCGTTCGATCCGCGGAACCCGCTGACCACGCCGAACACGCTCGACATCGACCGGGCGAACGTGCAGCAGGCCTTCGGTGACGCCGCCGCCGAGCTGCGGGCCGCGAACATCCCGCTGGACGCCCGGCTCGGCGACCACCAGACGGTGACCCGGGGCGGCCAGCGGATCCCGCTGCCCGGCGGATCGTGGCAGATGGGGATCCTGAACGTGATCCACCCGGTCTGGCACCCGCTGGCGGGCAACGTCGAGGTCGCCACCGGCACCACCTACCTCCAGGTGGTGGGCTTCGGCGGGAGCGCCTGCCCGAACGTGACCACGCTGCTGGCGTCGTCGCAGTCCGCCGACCCGACCTCGCCGTACCACGCCGACCAGACGGCGATGTTCTCGACCGGACAGTGGGTGCCGAGCCGGTTCTGCGAGGAGTCCATCCTCGCGTCACCGGCCTTGCGGGTCGTACGCCTGACGAAGAAGTGACACCGGTGGAGCCGGGAGGTCCCCCTCCCGGCTCCACGTCGCGGTGGTGAACGGGACACCAAAATCCGTGAAAAAAATCTTGGCCGCAAGGCGTGACAGACATGGGGCCGATGCGGCAAGAATGTGCAACAACGCATCGAGGATCTTTCCTCCGTCGATCCCGTGCGCCGTCACGCCCGGTCACCCGCGCCGGACGTGGCCGACCCGCCGGCCGGTACCCCCCCGACCGGCAGTCCTAGTGAAGGTAGGAGTTCCATGCGTCGTACCACCCTCCTGGGCGGCCTGGCCACGGCCGCGCTGCTGGCCGCCGCCGGCAGCCTGCCGACCACCGCCTCCGCCGCCCCCGTGTCCGGTGACGCCTTCACCCGCGCGGTGGCCCAGCTCAAGGCCCACTCGGGCAGCACGCTCGTCACCGACGGCCAGTCGTTCACCCTCCGGAACGTCACCACCGACGCCGACGGCACCGAGCACGTCCGGCTCAACCGCTACCAGGACGGCCTGCCGGTCCTGGGCGGTGACACCGTCGTCCACCTGGGCAAGGGCAACAACTGGAAGGGCGCCAGCCAGAGCCTCGCCGCCGCCCCGACCCGCGGCGCCAAGGCCCGGGTGAGCGCCGCGGCCGCCGGTCGCGCCGCGCTGGCCACCTCGACCGCCGCGAGCCGCCGGGTCGACGGCAGCCAGCTGGTGTACGACGCCGACGCCACCGGCACCGCCCTCGCCTACGAGGTCGTGGTGGGCGGCGCGTACGCCGACGGCACCCCGAGCGAGCTGCACGTGCTGGTCGACGCCACCAGCGGCAAGGTCCGCGATTCGTGGGAGGGCGTGCAGCGCGACGGCACCGGCAACACCTTCCACTCCGGCACGGTGACCGTGGGCAGCACCCTCTCCGTCGGCACCTACCAGCTCGCCGATGGCACCCGGGGCGGCCACAAGACGTACGACCTGAACGGCGGCACCACCGGCACCGGCACCCTGGTCACCAGCGTGTCGAACATCTTCGGCGACGGCACCCTGGCCAACCGGCAGACAGCCGCGGCCGACGCCGCATACGGCGCGCAGGAGACCTGGGACTTCTACAAGAGCACGTTCGGCCGCAACGGCATCCGCAACGACGGCGTCGGGGCGTACAGCCGGGTGCACTACAGCACCAACTACGCCAACGCGTTCTGGCAGGACTCCTGCTTCTGCATGACCTACGGCGACGGGAGCTCCGGCTGGTACCCGCTGACCTCGCTGGACGTGGCCGGCCACGAGATGAGCCACGGCGTCACCAGCAACACCGCCGGCCTGCGCTACAGCGGCGAGTCCGGCGGCCTCAACGAGGCCACCAGCGACATCTTCGGCACCCTGGTCGAGTTCTACGCGAACAACGCCAACGACCCGGGCGACTACCTGATCGGTGAGAAGCTGCGCACCAGCGGCGCTCCGCTGCGGTACATGGACCAGCCCTCCAAGGACGGCTCCTCCGCCAACTGCTGGAGCCGGTCGGTCGGCCGGCTGGACGTGCACTACTCATCCGGTGTGGCGAACCACTTCTTCTACCTGCTCGCCGTGGGCAGCGGCGCGTCGTCGTACGGCAACAGCCCGACCTGCAACGGCAGCACCGTGACCGGCATCGGCAACGCCAAGGCCGGCGCCATCTGGTACCGCGCGCTCACCACCTACATGACCTCGCGGACCGACTACGCCGGTGCCCGCACCGCCACCCTGTCCGCCGCCGCGGACCTCTACGGCACTGGCAGCGTGGAGTACAGCACCGTGGCCGCCGCCTGGTCGGCCGTCTCGGTCAACTGACCGCCCGGTCCGGCGTCGGCGGACTCCTCCGCCGTCGACGTCGGCCGGCAGCGCCTTCCGACCGAGGGGCGCGGGTACGCCGCACGGCGTACCCGCGCCCCTCGTCGTGGCGGCGGCCGTCGTCCGCCCGGGCCTGCTGAGGCGGACGAGGAGCAGGGGCCGGCCTCAGCCCTCGGCCAGCACCTCGCCGAGCCGGGCGGCGAACGCCGGCGGGTCCTCGACGCTGCGGCCGATGCCGCGCGGGTCGGTGGTCAGCACGGTGTGCTCCGCGGCCAGTAGGTCGGCCAGCGGCGCGAAGGCCCCGGCGTCCATCGGGCGGCGACCAGGGCGACGAGGGGGCCCTGTCCGCGTACCTCGTAGTGCAGCCGGCCGTCCGGGACCGCCAGGCTGCCGGCGGAACCGGCGCCCGGTCCGGCCGGCCCGCGGCCGGCGCCCGGCCCGGTCAGCCGGCTCGGCCGGCCGGCCGGGTCAGGCGGCGGGGGCGGCGCCGGCGGACGGCGCCGCGCCCGGGTCGCGGGCGTAGCGGAGCATCAGCACGCCGTCCGCGGCGGCCAGCACGTGCCGCAGCGGCAGCGGGCGGGCGGGGCTTTCGTCCCCGGCGGTGATCCGGCCCGGGCCGGCACCGGCCAGCAGCGGCGCCACCGTCAGGCAGAGCTCGTCCACCAGGTCGGCGGCGGTCAATGCGCCGAACAGCTGCGGCCCGCCCTCGCAGAGCAATTGGTCCAGCCCGCGGCGGCGCAGCTCGGCGAGGCCGGCGGCGAGGTCCACCCGCTCCGCGCCGCAGCGGACGAGGTCGGCCACCTCGGTCAGCCCGGGCGGCGGCTCGACCCCGGCGCGGGTGAGCACCAGCGGCCGGACCGGCGCGTCGGCGAAGCACGCCTGGGCCGGGTCCAGGTCCAGTGAGCCGGAGACGACCACCAGGGTCGGGTACTCGGTCAGACCGTGCTCCCGCCGCCAGGCCCGGCGGTCCTCGCTCAGCCGGACCGCCCGGTAGCCCTCGTGACGCAGCGTGCCGGCGGCCACCACCAGGCCGTCGCAGAGCATCCGGAGCAGGCCGAAGACCCGCTTGTCGGGCGCGCCGGAGAGGCCGGCCGAGTAGCCCGCCAGGGCGACCGCGCCGTCGGCGCTGGCCACGAAGTTCACCCGCAGGTGGGGGCGGTCTGCCCGGCCGTAGAGCGCGGCCAGTTCGGGGTCGGTCAGTGGACCGGTCGCGGGCGTCGGCCAGACCCGCGAGATGGACGTCCCGGCGCTCATTCGCCGGCCGGACCGGTGACCGGCGGGGTGGGTTCGGGGGTACGGTGCTGGCAGTCGCACCACGTCCGGCCTGGACAGTCGTCGTGCCGCCGCTCCCGGCACGCTCGGCAGATCATGCTGGCAGCCTATGCCGAGGAGGGACGGGAAGCATGTCGCGGCAGATCTTCCAGCTCAAGGTGTCCCTGGTCGGGGTCCGGCCGCCGGTGTGGCGGCGGGTGCTGGTCCCCGGCGGCTATACCCTGGACCGCGTGCACCGGGTGGTGCAGCACGCGATGGGCTGGCGGGACTGCCACCTGCACTCGTTCGAGATCGACGGGCACCAGTACGGCGAGCCCGACCCGGACGGTGAGCTGGCGGTCCGCGACGAGCTGGACGTCCGGTTGGACGCGGTGGTGGACAAGGGCTGCCGGTTCCAGTACGTCTACGACTTCGGCGACTGGTGGGAGCACGACCTGCTGGTGGAGGACGTCTGCGCCGCCGACGCGGACGAGCGCTACCCGGTCTGCGTCGACGGGGAGCGGGCCTGCCCGCCGGAGGGGGTCGGCGGTCCGACCGGGCACGCGGTGCTGCTGGCCGCCCTCGCCGATCCCGAGCACCCGGAGCGCCGGGCCATGGGCGAGTGGGCCAGCGCCGGTTTCGACCCGGCCGCCTTCGACGCCGGACGGGCCACCACCCTGCTGCGCCGCTTCTGCTGAGGCCGCCCCGCTGACGGGTGGTAAGCCGACGCGGTAACGATCTGGGAACGCTCCCATAGGCCTATTGACACCCCTGTCACCTGTCGGCAATCTCATGGGAGCGCTCCCGCGAGTGGCCTGGGTCTCATCCCTGCCCGCTCGCGGGGTCGCCGTCGGTGACCGGCCGGTCCGGCGGCGGCGAGCCCGCGCGACAGCACCCCCCACCACACAGATATCGCCTCACCACCGAAAGAGGGGTCTCGGATGAGCGTCCCAACCCACCGTCGGCGATTCGCGGCCATCGCGCTCGCGTCCGTCGCGGTGCTCGCCACCGCCACCGCCTGCGGCGACGACTCGTCGGACAGCGGCAAGAGCGACGGCCCGGTCACCCTGGTCGTCGACGTCTTCGGCGACCAGGGCTTCGGCTACGACGAGCTGTACAAGCAGTACGAAGCGGAGCACCCGAACGTCAAGATCCAGGAGCGCGGCAAGGGCCTCGGCCTGGGCGACTACAACACCCGGCTGACCCAGCAGATCACCGCCGGCTCGGGTGCGGGCGACGTGGTGGCCCTGGAGGAGGGCACCATCGTCCAGTTCTACGCGCAGGCCGACCGGTTCGTGAACCTCGCCGACCACGGGGCGAACGACCTCAAGGGCAACTTCCTGCCGTGGAAGTGGGAGCAGGGCACCACCCCGGACGGCAAGGTGCTCGGCCTCGGCACCGACGTCGGCTCGATGGCGCTGTGCTACCGCAGCGACCTGTTCAAGGCCGCCGGGCTGCCCACCGACCGCGAGCAGGTCGCCGCGCTCTGGCCCACCTGGGACCAGTTCATCGCCACCGGCCAGAAGTTCGCCGCCGCCGACAAGAAGCACAAGTTCGTCGACTCGGCGACCAACTTCTACAACGTGGTGCTCATGCAGATCGCCGGCCAGGGCACCGGCTACACGTACTACGACAAGAGCAACAAGCTGGTCATCGACCAGAACCCGGACGTCAAGTCGGCGTACGACCTCACCACCAAGATGATCGCCGCCGGCCTGTCGAACAATCTCCAGTCGTTCTCCAACGAGTGGAACGCCGGTTTCAAGAACGGCACCTTCGCCACCATCGCCTGCCCGGCCTGGATGACCGGTGTCATCAAGGGCCAGGCCGGTGACGCGGCGGCCGGCAAGTGGGACATCGCCAAGGCCCCCGGCAACGGCGGCAACTGGGGCGGCTCGTTCCTCGGCGTGCCGAAGTCGAGCAAGCACCAGAAGGAGGCCGCGGCGCTGGCCAAGTTCCTGACCAGCGCCAAGGGACAGACCGAGGCGTTCAAGAAGGTCGGCAACCTGCCGTCCTCGCCGCAGGCGCTGGCCGACCCGGCCGTGGTCGACTCGACCAACGACTACTTCAGCAAGGCCCCGGTCGGCAAGATCTTCGCCGCCGGCGCCAGCGACCTGAAGCCGGTCTACCTCGGCCCGAAGAACAACGCGGTCCGTACCGCCGTGGAGAACACCCTCCGCGCGGTGGAGCAGGGCAAGTCCGCCGACGAGCAGTGGCAGGCGGCGCTGAAGAACGGTGCGGCCGCCGGCAAGTGATCCGGCCCGGCCGTCCGCGGGTGGCGTCGACTCCGGCAGTCGGCGCCACCTGCGGTGCCCACCCCTGGCGTCGCCCGTGTGGGCGGGTGGCGCCGGCCGAGGAGAAGGACCTCCCATGAGCCTCGACCTGCACGCCGCGGCGCCGCCCGACCACGCCCGCGGCGGCCGTCCCGCGCACCGCCGCCGCACCTCGTTCACCCGGCTGGACCTGAAGTACTCGCCCTACCTGTACGTCCTGCCGTTCTTCGTGATCTTCGCGGTGTTCAGCGCGTACCCGATCGCGTACACCGTCTGGATCGCGCTGACCGACCGGTCGCCGCTGAACGCGACGATCTCCTTCGTCGGCCTGGACAACTTCGTCGAGCTGATCACCGACGACCCGCAGTTCTGGAACGCGGTGGTCAACACGTTCGGCATGTTCGTGCTCTCCACCGTGCCCCAGCTGATGCTGGCCCTGGTGCTGGCCAACGCGCTCAACCGGAAGCTGCGCGCGCAGACCTTCTTCCGGATGGCCATCGCGATGCCGATCATCACCTCGACCGCGGTCGTCGCGCTGATCTTCTCGATGCTCTACGCCAAGGACTTCGGCCTGGTCAACTGGGCGCTCGACACCATCGGCGTGGACCCGATCGACTGGCGGGCCAACCGGTTCGCCTCCTGGTTCGCCATCTCGACCATGGTCGACTGGCGCTGGGTCGGCTACAACGCCCTGATCTACCTGGCCGCCATGCAGTCCATCAGCAAGGACATGTACGAGGCGGCGGCGCTGGACGGCGCCTCCCGCCGGCGCCAGTTCTGGTCGATCACCATCCCGCAGCTCCGCCCGACAATCATCTTCACGCTGATCATCTCCACCATCGGCGGCCTGCAGCTGTTCACCGAGCCGCTGCTGTTCACCAGCGGTTCCGGCGGCCTCTCCGGCGGCTCGGAGGGGCAGTTCCAGACCATCACGATGTACCTGCTCGACGTGATGAACCAGCGCTTCCGGTGGGGCTACGCCGGCGCCGTCGCGCTCGTGCTCTTCCTGCTCATCGCGCTGATGTCGACGGTGAACTACCTGCTGGCCCGTCGTATCAGCTCCGACAAGTGAGGTGACGAGATGACGACCACCACACTCCGCCCGCCCGCCCGGCCGAGCGCCCCGGCCCGGGCCACCCACCAGGCCGAGCGGCTCTGGAAGGCCAGCCCGCTCACCTGGTTCGGACTGGTCCTCGGGGTCATCCTGTCGCTCTTCCCGTTCTACTGGATGATCGTGATCGCCTCGCGGACCAACGACGCGGCCAACTCCTGGCCGCCGCCGTTCCTGCCCGGTGGCAAGCTCGGCGAGAACATCCAGCGGGTGCTCGACAACGGCGACGCCAACATCGTCAAGGGCCTGCTCAACTCGTTCCTCGTCGCCGGGACGATCACCGTCGCCACGGTCTTCTTCGGCTCGCTCGCCGGCTTCGCGTTCGCCAAGCTCCGGTTCCGCGGCAAGAACGCCCTGTTGCTGATCATCCTGGCCTCGATGATGGTGCCCATCCAGCTCGGCGTGCTGCCGCTGTACATCCTGATGGCGAAGCTCGACTGGCTGAACACCATGCCGTCGGTGACCGTGCCGTTCCTGATCGGCGGCTTCGGGATCTTCATGATGCGCCAGTACGCCGAGCAGGCGGTCCCGAACGAGCTGATCGAGGCGGCCCGGGTGGACGGCTGCTCGACCTGGAAGGTCTACTGGCACGTGGTGGTGCCCGCCCTGCGTCCCGCCGCCGCCGTGCTCGGCCTGCTCACCTTCATGGAGCAGTGGAACCAGTTCTTCTGGCCCTTCGTGGTGCTGGCCGACCCGGCCAACCCGACAGTCCAGATCTCCCTGCGCAGCCTCAACACCGCGTACTTCGCCGACAACTCGCAGATCTTCGCCGGTACGTTGATCGCGACCCTGCCCCTGTTCATCGTGTTCATCCTGTTCGGCCGCCAGATCATCGGCGGAATCATGGAAGGCGCCGTCAAGTCGTGAGCAACCGAGCCAGCCTGCCCGCCGTCGGCGTCCTCGCCCAGGGTTCGGAGATCACCTTCCCGCCCGGCTTCCGCTGGGGCGCGGCCACCGCCGCGTACCAGATCGAGGGCGCGGCGACCGAGGGCGGCCGTACCCCGTCGATCTGGGACACCTTCAGCCACACCGAGGGCCGGACGGTGGCCGGGCACACCGGGGACGTCGCCTGCGACCACTACCGCCGGATGCCCGAGGACGTGCGGCTGATGGCCGACCTGGGGCTGAAGTCGTACCGCTTCTCGGTCTCCTGGCCCCGGGTGCAGCCCGGCGGCAGGGGCCCGGCCAACCCCGCGGGGCTGGACTTCTACCGGCGGCTGATCGACGATCTGCTGGCGCACGGCATCGAACCCTGGCTGACGCTCTACCACTGGGACCTGCCGCAGCCGCTGGAGGACGCCGGCGGCTGGCCGGCCCGGGACACCGCCGCCCGGTTCGCCGACTACGCCCAGCTCGTCGCGGACGCCCTCGGCGACCGGGTGACGTACCTCACCACCCTGAACGAGCCGTGGTGCTCGGCCTTCCTCGGCTACGGCTCCGGCGCGCACGCCCCGGGCCGATCGGACGGGACGGACGCCGTCCGGGCCGGGCACCACCTGCTGCTCGGACACGGGCTGGCCGTGCAGGCGCTGCGGGCCTCCCGGCCGGGCGCCCAGCTCGGCATCACGGTCAACCTCTACCCGGTCACCCCGGCCGGCGACTCGGCCGCGGACGTCGACGCCGCCCGGCGCATCGACGCGCTGGCCAACCGGTTCTTCCTCGACCCCGTGCTGCGCGGGGCGTACCCGGCGGACCTGCTGGCCGACCTGCGCGAGGTCACCGACTTCGGGCACGTCCGGGACGGCGACCTGGCGGTCGTCTCGACCCCGCTGGACATGGTGGGCGTCAACTACTACAGCCGGTACGTGGTCGCCGCGCCGGTCGACAGCACCGAGGCGGAGGCGTACTGGCGGGCGCCGTCGTGCTGGCCGGGCAGCCAGGACGTCCGGTTCGTCACCCGCGGTGTCCCGGTGACCGACATGGACTGGGAGATCGACGCTCCCGGCCTGGTGGAGACGCTGGAGCGGGTCCACCGGGACTACACCGACCTGCCGCTCTACGTGACGGAGAACGGCTCCGCCTTCGTCGACACCGTGGTCGACGGCCGGGTCGACGACCCGGACCGGCTGGCCTACTTCGACGCGCACCTGCGCGCCGCGCACGCCGCGATCGGCGCCGGGGTGCCGCTGAAGGGCTACTTCGCCTGGTCACTGATGGACAACTTCGAGTGGGCCTGGGGCTACACGAAGCGGTTCGGGATGGTCTACGTCGACTACGACAGCCAGGCGCGGATCCCCAAGTCCAGCGCCCGGTGGTACGCCGAGGTGATCCGACGCAACGGTCTGGCCGCACAATAGGCTGGGCCAGCCAGTAACGGGCGGCCCGGCGCCGACGCCTCCACAGGTGCCGGGCCCGCCCGACGTCGGAGGAGCAGAGGATGACAACGCAGCGCACGCGGTCGCTCGGGCGCCCGACCCTCGACGCGGTCGCCGCCCGCGCCGGCGTGGGCCGCGGCACGGTCTCCCGCGTGGTCAACGGCTCGCCCCAGGTCAGCCCCGAGGCCCGGGCCGCCGTCCAGCAGGCGATCGCCGAGCTGGGGTACGTGCCCAACCGCGCCGCCCGGGCGTTGGTGACCCAGCGGACCGACTCGGTGGCCCTGGTGGTTTCCGAGTCGGGGGATCGGGTCTTCACCGAGCCCTTCTTCGCCGGCATCGTCCGGGGCGTCAGCTCGGCGCTGCTGGAGACCCCGATGCAGCTCTGGCTCGCCATGGCGCAGTCCCAGATCGAGCGGGAACGGGTCGAGCACCACCTGACCAACCAGCACGTGGACGGGGTCCTGCTGCTCTCGCTGCACGACGCCGACCCGCTGCCCACCCTGCTGGAGGAGCGCGGCCTGCCCACCGTGCTCGGCGGCCGGCCGGCCCGGATGCTGCACCCGAACGCCCAGCCGGCCTGGTTCGTGGACGTGGACAACGTCGGCGGCGCCCGGCAGGCGGTGGAGCACCTGTTCGCCCGTGGGCGGCGGCGGATCGCCACCATCGCCGGCACCCAGGACATGGGCGCCGGCCTGGCCCGGTTGACCGGCTACCAGGAGGCCGTCCGCGCCGCGGGCGGCAGCGTCAACCCGGACCTGATCGCGTACGGAGACTTCAGCGAGGGCAGCGGCACCGCCTGCATGCGGCGGCTGCTGGAGGTCTGCCCCGACCTCGACGCGGTGTTCGTCGCCTCCGACCTGATGGCCTTCGGGGCCCTGCGCGCGCTGCGCGAGGCCGGCCGCCGGGTGCCCGAGGACGTGGCGGTGATCGGCTTCGACGACGCCCCGATCGCCCGCCAGGCCGAGCCGCCGCTCACCACGGTCTTCCAGCCGGTGGAGGAGATGGGCCGGCAGATGGCGCGCCTGCTGGTCTCCCGGATCCGGGGCGAGGAACTTCCGTCCCCGCACGTCCTCCTGGACACCAAGCTCATCCACCGCGCCTCCGCCTGATCCCGGCGCACGGTCGGCGCGGTCGCGGGCGCAGTGGCCGCACGACGGTGGCCATCCTGGTCGGGGCGCTTTCGAGCTGAGTCGCTTGTGATATCAACCGGCCCTACGCTGCTAAGCCGTGGCCTTCCGCCCGGCCAGCGGGCCGAGCCGAGCGGGGTCAGGACCAGCGGCGGAGTTCCCGCTTGGCGAGAGACGCCTTGTGCACCTCGTCGGGGCCGTCGGCGAGGCGGAGGGTACGGGCCTGGGCCCAGAGGGCGGCCAACGGAGTGTCCTGGCTGACGCCGGCGCCGCCGTACCCCTGGATGGCCTTGTCGATCACCCACTCGGCCATCGCCGGGGTGGCGATCTTGATGGCCTGGATCTCGGTGTGCGCGCCCTTGTTGCCGACGGTGTCCATCAGCCAGGCGGTCTTCAACACCAGCAGCCGGGCCTGCTCGATCCGGACCCGGGACTCGGCGATCCACTCCCGGACCACGCCCTGCTCGGCGAGGCGGCGGCCGAAGGCCACCCGGTCCAGGGCCCGCCGGCAGAGCAGCTCGAGGGCCCGTTCGGCCATGCCGATCAGCCGCATGCAGTGGTGGATCCGCCCGGGGCCGAGCCGGGCCTGGGCGATCGCGAAGCCGGCCCCCTCGGCGCCGACCAGATTCTCCGCCGGCACCCGGACGTCGGTGAAGTCGATCTCCGCGTGCCCGCCGTGCGGGGCGTCGCGGTAGCCGAAGACGGTCATGCCGCGGCGGACCGTCACGCCGGGGGTGTCCCGGGGGACCAGGATCATGCTCTGCTGGCGGTGCCGCTCGGCGTCCGGGTCGGTCTTGCCCATCACGATGAAGATCTCGCAGCGCGGGTCCATCGCCCCGGACGACCACCACTTGCGGCCGTTGATGACGTACGAGTCGCCGTCGCGGGTGATCCGGGTGGCGATGTTGGTGGCGTCGGAGGAGGCCACCTCCGGCTCGGTCATGCAGAAGGCGGAGCGGATCTCCCCCGCCAGCAGTGGCTCGAGCCAGCGATCCCGCTGCGCCGCGGAGCCGAACTCGGCGAGCAGTTCCATGTTGCCGGTGTCCGGGGCGGCACAGTTCAGCGCCTCGGGGGCCAGGTGCGGGCTGCGCCCGGTCAGCTCGGCGAGCGGGGCGTACTGGAGGTTGGTCAGGCCGGCGCCGTACCGGGGGTCGGGGAGGAAGAGGTTCCAGAGGCTCCGGGCCCGGGCCTCGGCCTTCAACTCGTCCAGCACCGGCGGGCGGGCCCACGGGTCGCCGGCTGCGGCCACCTGCTCGGCGTGAATTGCCTCGGCCGGGTGGACGCACTCGGTGAGGAACGCCTCCAGCCGCTCGCGCAGCTCGACCGTGCGGGCGTCGTACGCGAAGTCCATCACTTCTCCCTGACCGTGTGCAGACCGTGCTCGACCAGCGGCGCCACCATCTCGCCGATCCGGTCGAAGCCCTCGCCGAGCGTCTGCCCGAGGGTGTGCCGGTAGTGGATCCCCTCGCAGATCACCGCGAGCTTGAAACAGCCGAGCGCCACGTGCCAGTGCAGCGGCCCGACGTCGACGTCGCTGCGGCCGGCGTATCGGTCGATCAGCTCGGCGCCGTTCGGAAAACCGGCGCGGGGGCCGATCCCGTCGGCCACCGGGTTGCCCTCGGCGAGGTCGCTGTCCCCGAGCACGCTCCAGTACGTGAGCAGCAGCCCGAGGTCGGCCAGGGGGTCGCCGAGGGTGGCCATCTCCCAGTCGAGCACCGCCCGGACGGCGACCGGGTCGACCACGGCGAGCAGGTTGTCCAGCCGGTAGTCGCCGTGCACGATCCGCCCGGCGTTCGCGCCCTCCGGCACACTGCCGGCGAGCGCGTCGCGCAACTCGTCGATGCCGGGTAGCGGGCGGCTCCGGGAGCGGTCCAGTTGGCCGGCCCAGCGGCGGACCTGCCGGGCCAGGTAGCCCTCCGGGCGGCCGAAGTCGGCCAGCCCGACCTCGGCCGGGTCGACCAGGTGCAGCGCGGCGAGGGTGTCCATCATCGCCATGGTTAGCTCGCGGCGCTGCCCGGCGGTGAGCGGGTCGGTCTGCGCGCGGCGCCGATAGACCACGCCGTCGACCTTCTCCATCAGGTAGAAGGGAGCGCCGATCACGTCGGAGTCGGCGCAGAGCAGCAGCGTGGCGGGTACCGGCACGTCGGTGGGGGCCAGCGCGGAGATCACCCGGTGTTCCCGGGCCATGTCGTGCGCGGTGGCCAGCACGTGCCCGAGCGGCGGCCGGCGCAGCACCACCTCGCGGTCGCCGGCGCGCAGCAGGTACGTCAGGTTGGACTTGCCCCCGACGATCAGCCGCGCCGACAGCGGTCCGGCCAACTCGGGCCGGTGCGCGGCCAGGTACGCGCCGAGCCGGTCGAGATCGAGCCCACGTGGGGCCGAACCGGGCGCGGGCTGCGCCGCGTTGACGGCCGGATCGGTCATCCGGTTAGTTGATTTCAGCTCAGCTTTCTTGTCAAGGTCGGTTTTCCCGGCGGGACATGGCACGGCAACAGGGGCGAAATGGTCAACCGGCAGGCTGGGGCCCAGCCTGCCGGCCGCCACGGCCGGCGCGCCGAGCGAGCGGAGGGATCAGACATGCTGCTGAGAGTTCGGGTGACGCTGCCGGACCGACCCGGCACGCTCGGCCAGGTGGCCCGCACACTCGGCGTCGCCGGCGCAGACATCGTCCAGGTGGTCGTGCTGGAGCGGCTCGGCGGGCGGGCGGTGGACGACTTCACCGTGGTGTGGCCGGGCGCGGCGCGGGTGGAGCGCCTGCTGGCCGGCCTGGCCGCGATCCCCGGCGTACGGGTGGACGGGGTGTGGCGGGCGATCGGCGCGCCGACCACCGGCGGCCAGGACGCCGAACTGCTCGCCCAGATCGCGGCGAACCCGACCGACGGGGTCGCCACCCTGGTCGACGCGGTGCCCGGGCTGCTCGCCGCGGACTGGGCGGTGGCCGCGGTCGTACCCCTGGACTGGGCCTCCGGCGGCGCGGGCGGGGCCACGGTCGGGCACGCCAGCTGGCGGGCCCCGGTCCCGCCCCGGCTGCCGGAGGTGACGCCGCTGCGGGCCCGGGCGATGACCAGCCCCGAGGGACACCACTACGCGGTCGCGCCGTTCGGCCGGGCCGGTCTGGTGCTGGTGGTGGCACGGGACCACAGGGAGCCGCTGGCCGCCGCCACGTTCCACTCGACGGAGGTGGACCGGCTGGCCCAGCTGGTCCGGGCCAGCGCGGTGATCCTCGGCGACCGGCTGGACCTGGTCGGCGCCCCGCCGGTGACCACCATCACCTGACCCGTCCCACCGTTTCACCAGTGGGCAACGGCCGCGCAACAGGCGGCCGGCAAGGTGGGGACCGGCGAAGGGAGCGAACCATGGCGCTGTGGCGGATCCGCGCCACCGTGGACGACCGGCCGGGCTACCTGTCGGTCCTCACGGCGAGCCTCGCGTTGCGCGGGGTCAACATCCTCACCGTGCAGGTGCACACCACCGAGGTGGGGGCCGTCGACGATTTCCTCGTCGACGCGCCCGACCAGCTCACCGAGGCCGATCTGCGGGCGGCCGTCGAACGGGGCCGGGGCCGGGACTGCTGGGTCGCGCGCAGCGAGGCGCGCGGACTGGCCGACCAGCCCACCCGGGTGCTCGGTCTGGCCACCCGGCTGGTCCGGGAGCCGGACGGCGCCGGCGAGGCGCTGCGTACCCTGCTCGGCGCCGACGAGGTGATCTGGCGGCCGACCCCGGCGACCCGGCTCGGCGGGGTGGGCGCCCGCACGATGGCGCTGGCCGACCCGTCCGGCGGCTCGTACGAGCTGCGCCGCCGGGAGCCCAGTTTCACCCCGGCCGAGTACGCGCGGGCCCAGGCGCTGGTCGAGCTGGCCGCGGCCGTCGCCCGCCGGGACGCCGACCGGGTCACCCTGGTGCTGCCGGACGCGGCGGAGGTGCTGGTCCGGCCGGCCACCGCCGCCGACGTGCCCGGTGTGGTGGAGCTGCACGAAGCCTGCTCGGCCCGGAGCCGGCAGCGGCGTTACCTCAGCGGCGCCGCCCTGCCGTCACCGGCCCGGCTGCGCCGGCTGCTGGAGCCGGCTCAGGGGCTCACCCTGGTCGCCGCGGCCGGTCCCGGCGGGGAGGCGGCATCGGTCGTGGCGCTGGCCAACCTCCTCGGCGAGGGGGACGAGGCGGAGGTGGCGCTGCTGGTCCGGGACGACTGGCAGCGGCGCGGGCTCGGTTCGGCGCTGCTGCGACGGCTGCTCGGGCACGCCGAGCGGGCCGGCTACGCCGCCGTGCTGCTGCACGTGCAGGCCGAGAACACGCCGATGCTGCGCGCCGTACGCCGGCTGGACCGGCCGACGTCGGTGGAGCGGGACGGCAGCGTGCTGAGCGTGACGGTGCCGCTGGTGGCCCGCCGGGTCGAGCCGCCTCGACCGGTCGACGCGGCCGTCCGGTCCCACTGGGCGCACTGACCCGACGGGCCGGTGGACAGGGCCCCGGTGCGGGGCCCTGTCCCCGCCCGGCTCAGGTCGCCGGGTAGCTGCTGTAGTCGGGGAAGTTGCCGTACAGCCGGCCGCCCCCGCCCACGGTGACCGCCTGCACCAGCAGGTCGCCGCCGACGAAGGCGCCCTTCCAGGAGGCGCCCCGGCCGCCGAACGGCTCCTCCCGGTCCCCCCGGGACCGGGGCTTGTTGATGCCCACCTTGAACGCCTGGAGGTCGACCGCGAGCTTGCCGGCCAGCTCCTCGTCGTCGCAGGCGAGGGAGGCGACCAGCGCGCCGTTGGAGGCGTTCATCTGGGCCAGCAGCTCGTCGGTGGTGTCCACCACGACGATCGTGTCGACCGGGCCGAACGGCTCGGCGTGCATCAGCCGGGACCGCCCGGGCGGGGCGAGCAGCACGGCCGGCGCCACGTACGCGGAGGTGTCCTGGCCATCGAGGAAGGGTGCGCCGTCGAGCTTGCCCCGGTGCAGCGGCACCGCGCCGCCGCGGACCGCCTCGTCGACCTTGCGGCGCAGCTCGTCGGCCTTGGCCGCGCTGATCAGCGGGCCGAAGTCCAGCTCGGGCAGCGGGTCGCCGGCCCGCCACGTCTCGTCCACCGCAAGTGGATGGCCGAAGCGGATCGAGCGCACCACCGGCAGGTACATGTCGAGAAACTCGTCGACCAGGTCCCGCTGGACCACGAACCGGGGGTACGCGGTGCACCGCTGCTTGCCGTACTCGAAGCCCTTCTTGAGATGTGCGGCGAGCAGGTCCCACTGGGAGAAGTTCCAGATGCCCCAGGCGTTGAGGCCCTCCTGCTCGATGAAGTGCCGCTTGTCGGAGTCGAGTAGCGCGGCGGCCACCTTGCCGCCGTTGGAGCGACCGCCGACGAACGCCACCGCGCCGATCTCCGGCGCGCGGACCAGGACCTCGGAGAGTTCCTCGCCGCTGCCGGAGACCAGGGTGGCGGGCAGCCCGGCGCGGCGCATCAGGGCGTGCGCGACGGTGAGGCAGACCGCGCCGCCCTGGGAGGGCGTCTTGGCGATGACCGCGTTGCCGGCGAGCAGCTGCACCAGCTCGGCGTGGACCAGCACACTCATCGGGTAGTTCCAGGAGGCGATGTTGCTGACCGGGCCGGGCAGCGGCTCCCGGCCGTCGGCGAGCATCCGGTCGATCTCCTGCACGTACCAGCGCACGCCGTCCAGGGCGCGGTCGACGTCGGCGCAGGCCAGCCGCCACGGCTTGCCGATCTCCCAGACCAGCAGCATGGCCAGCAGGTCGCGGTGGGCGGCGAGCGCGTCGAGCGCCTCGGTGACCCGGGCCTTGCGTTCGGCGAGTGGGGTCTGCGCCCAGTCCCGGTGGCTCGCGGTGGCGTGCGCGACGGCCGCGCGGGCCGCGTCGGCGTCGAGTCGGGCCAGGTTGACCAGGACGGTGTTGTCGACCGGGGTGCGTACCGGGATCGGCGTGCCGACCGCCCGCCACTCGCCCTGGACCAGGTTGTGCAGGGTGGCCGTGCCGTCGGGCGCGGCGTCGAAGGCCTCCGGCGCGGCGGCCACCGCGCGGGCGAGCGTTTCGGACCAGGAGGTGCCGTCGGCGAGTCTGAGAGCCATCGCGATCTCCTCAGGGTTGTCCGGGGAGCGGCGGCGTCGATGGCACCGCTGGTGTCGCGTACTGTCCCGCGCCGTCGGACGCGCGGGCAACCGTACGCTCGTATGCCAGGACACCCGGTCCACCGGTTGGCCCAGGTCGCGGCCATCCCGCACCGGCTCCGAGCTGGGGGTACGCGGATTTGTAATCGGAGATCATCGATGATGTGATCCGCGTCCGGCCCGCCTCGACCGGTTTGCCCGTCAGTACGGATCGAGCCGCCGGCCATGTCCGTACCGGGTGGTCCCCGCACACGCGGAACCGGCCGCCGGACGCGAGGTCCGACGGCCGGTTCCCGGGTGACGCGGAGGTCAGCTGGTGAAGGTGACCTTGTCCCGGCGACGACGCAGCGTCATCAGCACGACGCCGCCACCGATCAGGACGACGCCGGTGAGCGCGATGCTGGTCGCGGCTACACCGGTGAGCGGCAGGCCGCCCTCACCGCCGGCACCGCCACCCACCGAGGTGCTCGGCGAGACCGAGGTGCCGCCGGTGGGCGACTCCGAGGTGGACGGCGACTCCGAGGTCGACGGCGACTCGGACGCGGACGGCGACTCCGAGGCCGAGGGCGACTCGGACGGGGACGGCGACTCGGACGCCGACGGCGACGCCGACGGCGAGGGCGACTCCGTGCTGCCGGCGGCGCAGGTGTGGGTCAGGTTGAACCAGTCCTGCGGTACCTGCCCGTGGATGGTCGACTCGCCGCTCTCCAGCTTCCAGCCGGCCGGCGTCGCGAACCAGACCTTCTTGGTGCCGCTGTCGGTGGTGAAGTGACCCTCGTCGAGGGTCTTGAAGGCGTCGGCGGTGCCGTCGTTGTCGGTGTCCCAGCCGATCTTCACCGCGTCGACGCTCTCGACGTTGTTGCCCGGCCAGATGAACACCCAGATGTCCTGGCCAGCCTGCTGCTGCTCCGCGCCGGCGCACTTGCCGAAGCCCTTGTTGAACTCCCCGTTCGACGCCAGGATGTGCTTGCCGGCCTGGTGGAGAGTGGGGTTGGTGACGGCGGCCGACGCCCAAGCCGGGGTGGCGAGAGCGAGGCAGGCCGCGGCCGCGGACGCGGTCACGGCTGCGCGCGCCACGTGCCGACGCTGTGGCATGAGGAATCCTCCGAGATCGGGAGAGGTGACGGCACATGATCGCACGTCGGCACGGCACCGGCGACATCGGACGTTCGGCCTTAGCTGCGGCGACCTGGGGGCGGAAGCGGAAAGTCGGGCAAGATCAAGACCAATTGCGGCGCGTGTCGATGTAACGCCGATGGCGGCTCTGACGCTACGTCGGCCAGGTTTGAGCGGCGCGGCTCGTCTTCACAAACCGGTGACACCCGAACGGCAACTGCCCAAGATTTATGTCATCTGTGGACGCCAGCCGGCGGCCTGGAGGGCGCGGTGGAGGGCGGCGGCGACCTCGTCGGGGTGGGCGCGGACCAGCCAGGCGGGGAAGCGGAGGATCCGGTCTCCAGCCGTCCAGACGTCGTTCTGCCGGCGCATGTCGTCCGCCCAGTGCCGGACGTCCATGTGGTGTGCGCCGTCGACCTCCACGTGCAGCCGCCACTCGCGCCAGTACGCGTCCAGCCAGCGGGCGCGACCCGTCCCATCCGTCCGCGCTCCTGCAGGTCGGGGCGGGGCAGCCGGTGGCGCCGGCACAGCGCGAGGAAGTCCAGCTCGGACAGCGCCTCCGCGCCACCCGCGATGTCGGCCAGGGCCTGCCGGATCAGCCGTCGGCGTGGTGCCCGTGGCAGCCTCCGGAGCACCTCCACCATCTCGGCCGGTAGCATTCGACGCTGCTGGCAGGCGGCCGCCAGGGCCAGTTGGGCCCCTTCGGCGCTTCGGGCCCAGCTTGCGGCGTCCACCACGGACCGGGCGATGCTGGTCCGGGGTGGCCGGGCCAACTGGAGATGCTCCTCCGGCAGCACCCTCGTGCGGTGCACCACGACCCCGGGCATGTCGATCGGCAGTCGCCGCAGCATCATCCCGGCCCGCCGGTCCGCCGGCACCAGCACGTGCAGCGGCTCCCTCCGGAGGCCCCGCACGCCGGCCTCCGCCGCGGCGGTGGCGCCGGCCAGCACGGCCCGAGGGCCGGCGGCAAGTACGGCCACCCACAGCTGCTGGTCCCGGGTCAGTCGGCCGTTGCCGGTGAGCAGGATGCCGCGGCAGATGGACCGCCAGCGTCCGGAGCGGACCCGGCCGCGTACCGTGCCCTCGCTCAGCAGCCGGGTCGCCTGGGCGCTGGTCAGCACACCGGCCTGCTCGAACGCCAGCCATTCCAGGCCGTCCGCCTCGTCCCTCGGCACAACCACCATGCGCTCGACCATGCCTGCCACCCGGGACTCCCGCCGCCCCGTCCACAGGCCGACTTCCGATCTTGGAGAGATTCCGTTCGTAGCGAGCGGTACGTGTCCAAGATTCGGGGGAACCTGGGTGCGTGTTGGTGACGGTGGGGCACGGGGCGGCCGGCCGGGAGCCGCTGGGGGACCTACTGGCCGGCGCAGGGATCGCGCTCGTCGTGGACGTGCGGCGGTACCCGGCCAGCCGGAGCAATCCCGACGTCCGGCGTGAGGCCCTGGAGAGCTGGCTGCCGGAGCGGGGGATCGACTACCGCTGGGAGCGGCGCCTCGGCGGTCGCCGGCATGTGCGCGCCGGGGAACCGGAGCCGGACACCTGGTGGACGGTTGCCGCGTTCCGGGCGTACGCCGCGTACACCCGCACCGCCGACTTCGACGCGGCGCTGGACGAGGTGCTCGCCGACGCGGCTCGGCGGACCACGGCGGTGATGTGCAGCGAGAGCGTGTGGTGGCGCTGTCATCGGCGGCTGATCGCCGACGTCGCGGTGCTCGGGCGCGGGGTGGCGGTGTCGCACCTCATGCCGGATGGCCGGCTCAGCCCGCACCGGCCGGCCGAGGGGGCACGCCGCCTCCCGGACGGGCACCTGATCTGGGACGGCTGACCGGGGGGAACTCGGTGGCCGGCTTTCCGATCGCGGTACTAGCCTGCGCGCATGCTGGAACTGATCACCCCGACCACCCGGTTGCACCGGTCCTGGCTGGCCGCCCGCGACGACTGGGGGCCGGGCGTCCACCAGGACGGCAGCGGGCTGCACGCCACCGACGACGTGGATTCGCCGGAGGGCTTCGCGGAGTGGGTAGGGCGGCTGCGGGCCGGCGCGGACGAGTCCCGGCCGCTGCCCGAGGGCCGGGTGCCCGCGCTCTACTGGTGGATCGTCGAGGGCGACGAGGTGCTCGGCGCCATCTCGCTGCGGCTGCGGCTCACCGACTTCCTGCGGAACGCCGGCGGTCACATCGGCTACGGCGTCCGCCCCTCGGCCCGCCGCCGGGGCGTGGCGACCTTCGCCCTGGGCGCGGCGCTCGCCGAGGCGGCCCGGCGGGGCATCGACCCGGTCCTGGTCACCTGCGACGACGACAACACCGCCTCCGCGCGGACCATCGAGCGGCACGGCGGGGTGCTGGAGGACGTGCGGGACACCGAGCTGGGCCGGATCCGCCGCTACTGGATCAGTACCCGCTGAGTCAGTCGCGCAGGTCCTCGGCGAGCAGGTCCATCAGCAGGCCGTCGTGCCAGCGGCCGTCCGCGCCGCGCTCGTAGCGGCGCATGATGCCCACCGGGCGGAAGCCCACCTTCGCGTACGCCCGGATCGCCGGTGTGTTCGCCGCCGCCGGGTCGATGGTGAACCGGTGGTGGCCGTACTCGTCGATCAAATGCCGGACCATGGTGCGGATGGCGTCCCCGCCGAGCCCGGCCCCGCGTACCGCCGGGTCGAGGAAGATGTCCAGGCTGGCGTGGCGGTAGTCCGGGTCGGGCTCGGCGTACCACTGGATCGCGCCGACCAACCGGCCCTCGTGCTCGATGGCGTACACGCTCAGCTCGTCGTCGGCCAGGTCGGCGCGGACCGCCGCGGCCAGGTCGTCGTCGCCGCGCCACCAGCGACGGACCTCCGGCGTGGCCCGGATGGCCGCGAGGGCGGGCACGTCGTCGTCCGTCGCCGGTCGCAGGGTCACCGCCCGCCCCCGCAGCACGGTCAGCCCCGGATCTCGCCGTGCTCGACACAGACCGCCGACCAGCCGGCCGGCACCACCTGCACCTTCATCCGGCGGCGGCAGTGCGCGCAGTAGCGCGGCGGCTCCAGCGCCCGGGCCGCCGCGCACGGCTCGTGCCCGCCGGCCGCCGCCTGCTCACCGCAGCGGTCGCACCACAGCTCGGTCACCGTCATCCTTGCCTCACAGGGTCGCGGACAGCGCCTTGACCGGCATCTTCAGGTCGTCGAGGAGCTTCAGGTCGTCGGTCGCCGGCCGGCCCAGGGTGGTCAGGTAGTTGCCGACGATGACGGCGTTGATGCCACCCAGCAGGCCGTCCCGGGTGCCCAGGTCGCCGAGGGTGATCTCCCGGCCGCCCGCGTACCGGAGGATGGTGCGCGGCATGGCCAGCCGGAACGCGGCGACGGCCCGCAGCGCGTCCTTGCCCTCGACCACCGGCCGGTCGCCGAGCGGGGTGCCCGGACGCGGGTTGAGGAAGTTCAGCGGGACCTCGTGCGGGTCCAGCTCGGCGAGCTGCGCGGCGAACTCGGCGCGCTGCTCGACCGACTCGCCCAGGCCGAGGATGCCGCCGCAGCAGACCTCCATGCCCGACTCGCGGACCATCTTCAAGGTCTCCCAGCGCTCCTCCCAGGAGTGCGTGGTGACCACGTTCGGGAAGTAGGAGCGGCAGGTCTCCAGGTTGTGGTTGTAGCGGTGCACACCCATCTCGACCAGCTCGTCGACCTGCTCCTGGGTGAGCATGCCCAGCGACGCCGCGACCTGGATGTCCACCTCCGCCTTGATGGCGGCGACACCCTCGCGCATCTGCTTCATCAGCCGGGCGTCCGGGCCGCGCACGGCGGCCACGATGCAGAACTCGGTCGCCCCGGTCGCCGCGGTCTGCTTGGCGGCCTCGACCAGCGCGCGGATGTCCAGCCAGACGGAACGGACCGGCGAGGTGAACAGGCCGGACTGGGAGCAGAAGTGGCAGTCCTCCGGGCAGCCGCCGGTCTTCAGCGAGACGATGCCCTCGACCTCGACCTCCGGGCCGCACCAGCGCATCCGCACCTCGTGGGCGAGCTGGAGGGCGGCGGGCAGGTGCTCGTCGGGCAGGTTCAGCACGGCGAGGACACCGGCCTCGTCGAGGCCGACGCCGTTCTCCAGCACCTGGGTCCGGGCCTGGTCGAGGATCTCTGGCATGGCTCGTACCCTACAAGCCCCCTCGGACGGCGGGAATGGCCGCGTACCGCGGCTCGAGCCGGCCTCGAACGGGACTCGACCAGCCCCGGCGAGCCGGACCGCGCCACGCCGGGGCCGCCCGCCCGGGTGGTAACTTCGCCCGGCGGAAGCGCCCGAGGGCGACGTGTCGGCGGGAAGGGACGTGACGGTGGCGGACTGGCTGGCGGCGCTGGACCGCCGCGCCGCGCTGCGGGCGAAGGCGGGGCTCACCCGCACGCTGCGCCCGCGTACCGCCGGCGACACCGTGGTCGACCTGGCCGGCAACGACTATCTCGGCCTGGCCACCCACCCGGAGGTCACCGCCGCCGCCGCCCGGGCGCTGGCCGCGTACGGGCTGGGGGCGACCGGGTCGCGGCTGGTGCGCGGCTCCACCGACGCGCACCACCTGCTGGAGGACGCCCTCGCGGACTGGCTCGGCACCGATCGGGCGCTGGTCTTCTCCTCCGGCTACCTGGCCAACCTGGCCGCCGTCCGGGGCCTGGTGCAGCCGCGTACGCTGCTCGTCTCCGACGCCCACAACCACGCCTCGTTGATCGACGGTTGCCGGATCTCCGGCGCCGAGACGGTGGTGACCCCGCACGCCGACGTGGCCGCGGTGGCCGCCGCGCTGGCCGCCGCGCCCGGTCGGCCCGCGGTGGTGGTCACCGAGTCGGTCTTCTCCGTCGACGGCGACCTCGCCCCGCTGGCCGAGCTGCACGCGGTGGCCCGCCGGTACGGGGCGTTGCTGCTGGTCGACGACGCGCACGCGCTCGGCGTCACCGGCCCGGAGGGCGCGGGTGGGGTGGCCGCCGCCGGGTTGGCCGGCGAGCCGGACGTGGTGGTCACCGCCACGCTCTCCAAGGCGCTCGGCGGCGCCGGCGGCGTGGTGGCCGGCCCGGGCGAGTTCGTCCGGCATCTAGTGGAGACCGGGCGGACGTTCATCTTCGACACCGCCCCGCCCCCCGCGGTGGCGGCCGGCGTGCTGGCCGCGGTGCGGCTGGCCCGGGCCGGTGACGCGCTGCGCGCCGAGTTGGCCGAGCGGGCCGCCCGCGCGGTCGGTCGGCTCGGTGCGGCCGGGCTGGCGGTCTCCGCCCCCGACGCGGCGGTGGTCTCGGTGACCGCCCCGGGCCCGGAGGCGGCGACCGGCTGGGCGGCCGACTGCCGGGAGCGTGGCGTCGCGGTGGGCTGCTTCCGGCCGCCGTCCACCCCGGACAGCCGTTCCCGGCTCCGGCTGACCATCAGTGCCGGGGTCGCTCGCGCGGACTTCGAACGGGCCCTGGACGTCATCGTGGCGTGCGCACCCGTGAGCGCGAGGACGCGCATTCCGGGGCGGCTCGCGTGGGACGCGGCCGGGCCGGAATGCGCGCATGAGCCGGGTTTGCGAGCCCCGCAGTCGCGAACGAAGGAGGGCTCATGACAGGTGGCTGGACCGGGCCGGTGCTGGTGACCGGTACGGACACCGAGGTGGGCAAGACCGTGGTGACGGCGGCGATCGCGGCGGCGGCGCAGGCGGCCGGGCTGCGGGTCGCGGTGGTCAAGCCCGGCCAGACCGGTACGGCCACCGGCGACCCCGGCGACGTCGACTCGGTGACCAGGCTGGCCGCCCCGTTCACCGGCCGGACCCTGGCCAGCTACCCGGACCCGCTCGCCCCGCTCGCCGCGGCCCGGGTGGCCGAGCTGGAGCCGCTGGAGCTCTACACCGCCGTCGACGCGATCCGCGAGGAGACCGACAAGCACGACCTGGTGCTCGTCGAGGGGGCCGGCGGGCTGCTCGTACCGATGGGGTTGCGGCCGTCGGGCGAGCCCTGGACGGTGGCCGACCTGGCGGTGTCACTGGGTGCGCCAGCCGTGGTGGTGGCCCGGGCCGGCCTGGGCACGCTCAACCACACCGCGCTCACCCTGGAGGCCCTGGAACGCCGGGCGATCCCGGCCGGCGTGGTGATCGGCGCCTGGCCGGCCGAGCCGGAGCTGGTGCACTGGCTCAACCTGTCCGACCTGGTGCCGAACCTGCTCGGCGCGGTGCCGATGGGCGCCGGCACGATGGATCCGGGGGTGTTCCGCCGCTCCGCCCCCGGCTGGCTCACCCCGGCCCTGTACGGCGTGCTGGACGACTGGCGGGCCTGGGCCGACGACGTCAGCTGAGCCCACCTGACTTTCGTCGGTGTCCGGCCCCGGGCCGCCGTCGGTAGCGTGGCCGCCGTGGCATCCGACGACCCGCCGACGGACCGGCGACGGCTCGGCGACCTGCTGCTCTGGGCCGCCGTCTCCGCGCCGGTGGCGTACGCCGGGCTCACCCCACCCTGGCCGCGGTACGCGGTGCCGCTGCTGGTCGGGTCGCTGGCGCTGCTCGCCCTCGCGGTGGCGGTCGGCCGCCGGCTGCCCCTCGCGGCGCTGGTGGCGGTGGTGCTCGGCTCGCTGCTGGACGGCAACTTCGTCTTCGCCATTCCGGTGTTCAGCTACCTCGCCGGTCGGCGCAGCGCCGGCGCCGGCCGGGTCGCCGTCGTCTTCGGCGTGATCGCGGTCGCCGGGACCGCGCTCAACCTCGGCCTGCTCGGCACCGGGCCGGCGACCTGGTTCCTGCTCGCCTCGGTGCTGCTCTTCGCCGGGGTGTTCCCCTGGCTGCTCGGCCGGCTCCGCCGCCAGCAGCGGGCCCTCGCCGAAGCCGGGCGGCGG
>NZ_JAPDPH010000057.1 GCF_026013475.1 Micromonospora yasonensis
CCGAGCCGGTTCCCGCGCGTTCCGCCGAGTCGGTGACCCAGCAGCTGGCGCCGGTGCCGGCCGGCGCGACGGTGGCCACCCCGCGCTGGCGTCCGGCCCGGATCGGCTGAATCGTTACCCGAATCCGGTGACCCGGGTCACGGCTCGCCGAAAACGGTCATCCGGAGCAGGTCGGGTGATTGACGCACGCAATTCCGGGTCGGTCGCCACCAGATGTCCGATTGTTGACCGGTAGTGCCGACATAACTGCTTGTCCCATTGAGTAGCGTCAGTGACCGGCTGTTCCGGTCAGCGTAATGATGTTCGAGGTTTACGCAGGTGGGCGCGCTTGGCAAGAGAAGTACCCACCGGTAGTGTCGGCGCGTCCGGTGCGGTTTTCGATCGCAAGTGGCGACGCCGTGCCGACCCGCTCAATCGTGATCTCACGAACCGGGGACCCAGGGCAGCACCGGGGTGAATCCGCGAGCCACGGCCCGCGGTAGGGCGTACTTCCCGCCCGAATCCGTCAGCTAACCCGGTAGGCGGTGAAGGAAGGAGTTCCCTCCTCGTGCCGACCAGCCCCCGATCCTCCCCCCGCCTCCACGGCGCCCCCGTGCCGCTCGCCTGACGGCGTCCGGCGCCCCCGGTAGCCCGGACCTTCCGGGCACCCCCTTCCCCGCGGCCACCCCGCCCCACGAACGCGCGTGTGTCTCTCCGCGCGTCGGGTCGACGTGTGCCGCTCCGGCCCCCGTGGAGGAACACGTGAAGCACACCCTGAAGCGTCAGCTGCGCCGGCTCGCGACCGAGCGCCCGTACCAGATCGTCGCCGGCTCGGCCGCGGCGCTCGTGCTGGCCGGCGGCACCGGCGCCGCCCTGACCGCCAACGACGACTCGCCGGTCCGTCAGGAGAAGACGGCCGCCGTCGCCGAGCTGGCCCCCCAGCTCGGTGAGGCCGCCGCCAACGCCCAGGCCCAGGCCCAGATCGCCGCCCCGGCGTCCCCGTCCGCCTCCCCGAGCGCGTCGCCCACGGCGACGGCCAGCACCGCCAAGGCGGATCCGGACGTGACCAAGAAGGCGAAGCCGAAGCCGCCGTCGACCAAGGTCCTCGACTACACCTACCAGGCGCAGTACGCCTACTGGAACTGCGGCCCGGCCGCGGTGCGCAACGCGCTCAGCGCGAGCGGCATCGAGACCACCCAGGACGCGATGGTCGCCCCGCTGAACGCCGGCGAGTACGGCACCAACTCGGCGGAGGACACCACCCGCGGGCTCAACCAGATGGTCAAGGGGAGCCCGTGGCGGACCCACATGATCCCGGGCCCGCCCAGCCCCGCGCAGATGGACCAGCTCCAGGCCGACGTGGTCAAGGCGATCACCGATGGCCGTGGCGTGGTCGCCAACATCGTCGGCTCCGCGACCGACACCGACGGCGGCTGGCACTCCTTCCCCGGTGGCCACTACATCGCGGTGGTCGGTTACAAGAACGACGGCCGGACCGTCCGGATCGCCGACTCGGCCGACCCGTCGCTGCCGGCGTACTGGATCACCACCATCGACCTGGCGAACTGGATGACCACCCGCGGCTACTCCGCCTGATCGCAGCTCTCCCTCCCTGTCGGGCCCCGGCTCCCTGAGCCGGGGCCCGATGCCCACTGTCGGAATCCCTTCGGCGGACCGGTCTCGCGCGTCGTGTCCACGCGTTGGCACACTGCGCCCTATGGGTGAGGCGACGGGTACCCGCCATCTGCTGCTGTTGCACGGCATGGGCGCCACCGGCGAGGTGTGGCTGCCCTGGGCGCCGCTGCTGGAGCGCCGCTGGGCGGGCCGTTGGCTCGCCCCCGACCTGGCCGGCCACGGCTGGTCGCCGCCGCTGGCCGGATACTCCTTCGAGGCGCTCGCGAGCCGGGTGGTGGAAGGGCTGGGCCCGGTCGCCGAGCGGCTCGGCCCCCGGGACCGGCTCGTGCTGCTCGGGCACTCGCTCGGCGGGGTGGTGGCGCTGGCCCTGGCGGCGCGGATCCGGCGCCTGCCGGTGGACGCGGTGGTGGGCCTCGGCATCAAGGCCGTCTGGTCCCCGGCCGAGCTGGCGAAGGCCCGCGAGCTGGCCGGGCGGCCGGTGACCTGGTTCGCAAGCCGGGACGAGGCGGCCCGCCGCTACCTGCGCGTCTCCGGGCTGACGGGGCTCTTCGCCCCGGACCATCCCGTGGTGGACGCCGGGCTGCGCCGGGAGGAGGGCCGCTGGCGGCTGGCCATGGACCCGGCCGCGTTCGCGGTGGGGGAGCCGCGACTGCCCGACCTGCTCGCCGCGACCGACGTGCCGGTGCTGCTGGCCCGGGGCGAGCAGGACCCGATGGTGTCCGACGCGCAGCTCAAGGAGTTGGGCGTACCGGTCGCGACGCTGCCGGGGCTCGGCCACAACGCGCACGTCGAGGACCCCGAGGCGGTACTCGCCCTCCTCGACCCGTACCTGTGACCGCCGATCAGGCGGTGGGGGACAGCGGCGAGCCGTCCTGGGCGACCGGGTCCACCGTACGCGCGACGGGCGGGTTCCACCCCGGTTCGAGTTCCCGCCGGGCGGCGTCGAGGAACGCCTCGGCGTACGAGTCCTCGGGGAAATCGCCGAGGTAGCGGGCCCGGGTGAACCAGCGCTCGGCCGCCTTCGGGTCGGTGTCGAGCAGCTCGGTCAGCACCTCGTCCAGGTTGGACATGTCCTGGTGCAGGACGTAGCCCGAGCCGGCGAGCGGGAAACGCGCCTCGAAGTTCGCGCCGTCCGCGCCCATGTCGGTCACCGCGTACGGCTTGCCGGAGTAGAGGTAGTCGGAGATGACCCCGGAGACATCCGAGATCAGCACGTCGGAGCGGTTCACGCACTCGGCCAGGGTCAGCTCGCGGCCCGCCGCCGCGCCCCACAGGTGCGCCCGGCCGGTCTTCGCCCGGTCGGCGGCGAGCAGTTCGGTGAGGCGGGCGAGCTGCCGCGCCGAGGCGGGGTTCTGCGCCGTGTACGGGTGGGCCCGCAGGATCACCGTGGCGCCCCGGTCGAGCAGCCGGCGGAGCATCGTCTCGGCCACCGGCAGCGAGCAGTAGTTGGCGTCGGCGTGGTGCCCCGTCCAGGTCGGGGTGTAGAGCACCGTCGGCGCGGCCAGGGCGCGGGCCGGCCCCCGGCGTACCTCAATGGCCTCGACCTGGGGCCGGCCGACCACGACGAACTTCTCGGCGGGGATCTCCACGCCGGCCCGGGCGTACCGCTCGATCGCCGCCGGGCCGGCGACGAAGATCTTGTCGAAGATGCCGGAGACCGGGTTGGCGCTCGGCGCCTTGTCGCTGTCGCCGTGGTGCAGCTGCACGTGGGTGAGCCGGGAGAAGCGGATGCAGTGGCTGTTCTTCGCGCCGTGGTTGACGTAGAACGCCACCCGCAGGCTCGGCACCAACGCCTCGTCCATGGCCTTCAGCGTCGGGCAGAAGACCACCGGCGCCCGGGTCGCCGCGGCGATGGTGGACAGGTGTTCCGGCTCCCGTACCAGGACCATGAACGGCCGGCCGATCCGCTCCAGGTACGGCAGCCACATGGTGACCTGGTACTCCGAGCCGGGCGGGGCGGAGAAGTAGAGCACGAACTCGGGCTGGTGCCGGCGCAACGCCCGGCCCACCGGGCCGCCCCCGGCCGGCGGCCGGAACCGGCGCCGGGCCAGGTCCAGCCCGGCCGCGCCGCAGCCGGCCGCGACCAGCAGCACGGCGACCAGCGCCAGCCAGGCCGGCAGGTCGAGGCCGGCGGCCACCGCCACCACGGCGAGCAGCCCGAGCAGCGCGTCGTCGAGCCGGGCGGCGATCCGCGGGGCCCAGGAACGGACCGGCAGGTTGGCCGCCCGGATCTCCAGCGCGCCGGCGGCGCGCAGCGGCCCGGCCAGCAGCACCAGGCCGAGCAGGATCGGCGCGGCGAGCGCCAGCGCCGGGTCGAAACTGTGGTCGACCCGGCGGGCGTACCCGACCAGGATGCCGGCGGCGACCAGGACCGACTCGGCGACCGCGTCCGCGCCCGGCCGGATCCGCCGCTCGACGGCGGCGGCCGCCAGCGCGGCCACGGCGATCGCCAGGCCCCAACCGGTCGCCCCGGTCAGCGCCACGACGATGAACGCCAGCGCCGCCAGCCCGATGGTCAGTACCCGGGCGAGCAGCTTCCGGACCAGGTCACCACGCATGTCGCTCGCCTCCGTCGTGGTGTCAGCCGGCGTCGACGCCGCTGGCGAGCTCGTCGGCGCCGCCGGTCGGCTGCGCCGGCACCGCCACCACCGGCTCGCCCGGTGCCCGGCGTACGTCGATCACCTGGCCGGTGAGCTCGGAGATCAGCACGTCCAGCGACGCCTGGGCGACGGCCTCGGCGGAGAGCAGGGTGTGCTCCGGCTCCTCGCCGAACGCCTTGGTCCGCATCGGGGTGGCGGTGCGCTCCGGGTTGATGCAGTTGACCCGTACGCCGAACTCGGCCCACTCGTCGGCGAGCGCCTGGGTCAGGTTGACCAGGGCGGCCTTGGTGGCGGAGTAGAGCGCGTACTGGGCCCGGCCCCGGGTGTAGGAGCTGGAGGTGTAGAGCAGCAGCTGACCCTTGGTCTGCTGGAGGTACGGCAGGGACTGCCGGGCGGCGATGATCGGGCCGACGAAGTTGACCTGGAGGACCCGGTCCATGGTGTCCTGGTCCATCTCGGCCAGCGCGCCCTTCTCCAGGATGCCGGCGGTGACCACCACGTAGTCGATCCGGCCGGTCGCCTCGAAGGCGGTCTTCAGCGCGGCCTCGACGTCCTGGGCGCGCTCGACGTGGGTGCCGGTGCTGGACCGGCTGAACGGGAAGACCTGCGCGCCGTAGCGGCGGGCCAGCTCGGCCAGGTCGTGGCCGATGCCGTAGCTGCCGCCGAAGATGACCACGGTGCGGCCAGCCAGCTCCTCGGTGTAGCTGCGGTGGTCGCTCAGCCGCGGCGCCTGGGCGGCGGCGAGCTGGAAGAGCTTGTCCGCCAGGTGCACGTCGACCGGGTGGGTGACCTTGATGTTCTCGTCCGAGCCGTCGATCACCTTGATCGGCGTGCCGGGCAGGTAACGCAGCACCACGCCGCAGTCGTCGGTGGCGGCGAAGTTCGGGTCGCCCTCGGCCCGGCGGTACGCCTCACGGATGGTGCCGGAGCGGAACGCCTGCGGGGTTTGGCCGCGCCGCAGGGTCGACCGGACCGGGATGTCGACGATGCAGTCCTCCTCGTCGACCTGGATGATCGTGTCGGCCGAGGGGATCGCCACGTCGACCGCCGAGTACGTCCAGAGCGCGTTGACGCACTCCCGGACGATCCGGGCGCTGACCAGCGGGCGGACCGCGTCGTGGAAGAGGATGTTGACGTCGTCCTCGCCGACCGCGTCCAGCGCGACGCGGGTGGTCGCGTTGCGGGTGTCGCCACCCTCGATGACCTTGCTGACCTTGCGGAAGCCGGCCTTGTCGACGATCTGCTGGGCCTCGGCCACGTGGCCGGCGGCCATCAGCACGATGATCTCGTCGATCTCGGGGGCGGCCTCGAAGACGGCCAGGGTGTGTTCGATGATCGGCTTACCGGCGATCTTCAGCAGCTGCTTGGGGATGCCCAGCCCCAGCCGCGTCCCGGTGCCGCCGGCCAGCACCACCGCCACCGTCCGCGAGGGTCGCCACGGTGTCCCCGCCGCCGCCGCGGCGACGTCCGGGCTGGTGGTGTGGTCCTGCGTCATGCCGATCCTCACTCTCAACGATCCCGACGATGGGGGATGGCCGCCGGGCGACCGGATGAACCCTAACGTGTCTGTTCGGATGATCCGCACCGGTGACCGCGTATGTCGGTGTCCGCCGGTCACCGGGTGGGCACTCCGACGTTACCTGCCGTTCGAGAAGTCCTCGTAGGCCCGGATGACCTCGTCGGTGGGGCCGTCCATGCGCAGCTCGCCCGATTCCAGCCAGATCGTCCGCTCGCAGGTGTCCCGGATCGAGGAGAGCTGGTGGCTGACCAGGAACACCGTGCCGGCGCTCTCCCGCAGCTCCCGGACCCGCTGCTCGCTGCGCTTGCGGAAGCCCTTGTCGCCGGTGGCGAGCGCCTCGTCGATCAGCAACACGTCGTGCTTCTTCGCGGCGGCGATCGAGAAGCGCAGCCGGGCGGCCATGCCGGAGGAGTAGGTGCGCATCGGCAGCGAGGCGAAATCGCCGCGCTGGTTGATGCCGGAGAACTCGATGATCTCCGGGGTGAGCCGGGCGACCTCGGCGGGCGGCATCCCCATGGCCAGGCAGCCCAGGGTGACGTTGCGCTCGCCGGAGAGGTCGTTGAGCAGCGCCGCGTTGACCCCGAGCAGGGACGGCTGCCCCTGGGTGTAGATCGCGCCGCGGTCGACCGGGAGCAGCCCGGCGATGGCCCGCAGCAGGGTGGACTTGCCGGACCCGTTGCTGCCGATCAGGCCGATCGCCTCGCCCCGGTACGCGGTGAAGCTCACCCCCTTGACCGCGTGCACCTCGCGCACGTTCGGGGCCTGGCTGCGCTTGACCAGCCGGCGCAACGCGGCGACCGGGGTGGTGCCGCCGGTCGCGCCCTTGTGCACCCGGTAGACGAGGTGCGCCTGGTCCACCACCACGGTGGGGATCCGCGCCTGCAGCGTCGGCAGGGCCTGGGTGGCCTCGTCGGACCCGGTGAAGTGCTCAACCACGGCCGTACTCCTGTTCGCCGCGCCAGAAGTAGATGAACCCGCCGACGCCGGCCACCACCGCCCAGGCCGCGGCCACCAGCCAGAGCTGGGTCAGCGACTCGTTGAGCATCGGCGCCTGTTCGAGCAGGGCGTACCGGGCCAGCTCGATGTAGACCAGCATCGGGTTGAACTTGATCAGCGTGGTGGCCCACTCCGGCAGCCGGTTGAACAGCCGCACGCTGTAGAGCACGCCGGAGCCGTACATCCAGGTGCGCATGATGAACGGCATGACCTGCTTGAGGTCACTGGCCTTGGCGCCCATCCGGGCGACGAGCAGCACCACGCCGGCATTGAAGATCGCCTGCAGCACCAGCGCCGGCGGCAGCAGCAGCCACTGGAGGGTGAGCGGCTCGCCGGTGACCAGCACGATGCCGATCAGCACGACCATCGAGGCCAGCAGTTGCTGGAACTGGGTGAGCGTGGCGGCCAGCGGCAGGCTGGCCCGGGGGAAGTGCAGGGCCCGGATCAACCCGAGGTTGCCGCTGATCGACTGCGTCCCGGCCAGGATCGCGCTCTGCGTGAAGTTGAAGATGAACAGGCCGGTGGTCAGGTACGCGATGAAGTTCGGGATGGAGTTCTGCGCGAGCACCAGGCCGAAGATCAGGTAGTAGACCGCGGCGTTGGTCAGCGGGGTCAGCACCTGCCAGACCTGACCCAGCTTGGCGTTGCTGTACGAGGCGACGAGCTTGGCGTTGGCGTACGCGGCAACGAAGTGCCGGTAGGCCCAGAGTCGGCGGCTGTACTCGACCAGCGAGGGGCGCTCGCCGGCGACCCGTAGGCCGTGTCGAGCGGCCAGTTGCGCCTGGGTCAGGCCCGCGTCGGGGCCGGCCAGGGCGGTGTTGGCCATGAGCTGGGCGCTCCGATCTTTCGTACCAACGGGACGGGGTGACGATGAGCCTGTCACGGGCGCCCCCGCGAGTGGCAGGGCGGGCTCGTCGCGCGGTGGACGGTAGTCCAAAACACGTCGGGACGCAACCGTATCGTCGTTACGGTACATTGTCCCTCGTGACAGCCGAGAAGAGTCTCACGTGACGACCGGGAAGAGGCGCGCACCCGCCGGTGCGGCGGTGCTGCGGGGCGAGATCACCACGGCCATCCGCAAGGCCCTGATGCAGGAGCTCGCCGCCGTGGGTTACGGCCGGCTCTCCATCGAGGCGGTCGCCCGCCGGGCCGGGGTGAGCAAGACCGCGGTCTACCGGCGCTGGAGTTCGAAGCTGGAGCTGGTGCTGGAGACGGTCGTCGCGGCCGCCGGCAGCAAGCTGCCGGCGCTGGACACCGGCAGCCTGCGCGGCGACCTCAACCTGCTGTTCCAGGTCGTCACGCACGCCCTGCGCCACCCGCTGGCCTCGCAGATCATCCCCGACCTGCTCGCCGAGGCGGCCCGCAACCCGACCCTGGACCAGGCGCTGCAGCAGGTGCTGCGCAGCAAGCAGCAGGAGATCGGCGGGCGGCTGGTCGAGCGGGCGGTACGGCGTGGCGAGCTGCCGGCCGGGGTGGACCTGGACGCCGCGATCGATCTGATCGTCGGGCCGCTCTACTGGCGCCTCGCCATCGCCCGGTCGGCGCCCACCGACGCGTACCTGGAGACCCTGGTCGAGGCGGTGGCCACCGGCCTGGCCGCGGCACCGGCGGTGCCCCGCCAGCGCGACGTCGCGCTGCCCGGCCCGGCGGTCTGACCCGGCCCGGGTCGGACGGTCAGCCGATCTGGCCGACCGGGAGCCGGGAGACGATGTGCCGGGCGATCTCCAGCGAGCTGGTCGCCGCGGGGGAGGGCGCGTTCAGCACGTGCACCTGCCGGTCGCCCTCGACGATCAGGAAGTCGTCCACCAGGCCGCCGTCGGGCAGGATCGCCTGCGCCCGGACGCCCGCGCCGGCCGGCACGATGTCCGCCGGGGTGAGTTCCGGCACGAGCCGGGCCAGGCTGGCCGCGAAGCGCTTCTTCGACAGCGAGCGGGCGACCTCGGTGAGCCCGTACCGGTAGTGCTTGCGACCCAGCGCCCAGAGGCCGCGGTAGGTCAGCTCGTCCCAGACGTCCCGCAGGTTGATCCGGCCCCACGAGTACCCCTCGCGGGCGGTGGCGAGCACCGCGTTCGGGCCGGCGTGCACGCTGCCGTCGATCATGCGGGTCAGGTGCACCCCGAGGAACGGGAACTGCGGGTCCGGCACCGGGTAGACCAGGCCACGGACCAGGTCCCGGCGCTGCGGGGCGAGTTCGTAGTATTCACCGCGGAACGGGATGATGCGGACTGGAGTGGACACTCCAGACAGTCGGGCGATCCGGTCGGCATGCAGGCCGGCACAGTTGATCAGCACATCGCCGATCACCTCGCCCCGGGTGGTGCTCACCACCACCTCGTCGCCCCGGTTGGCGACCGCGGTCACCTCGGTGCCCGTACGCAGGTCCGCGCCGCCCGCGGCGAGCAGTTCGGCGAGCTTGCGGCAGACCACGCCGAAGTCGACGATGCCCGTCGACGCGACGTGCAGCGCCGCGACGGCCGCCACGTGCGGCTCGTACTCGCGGGCCTCGTCGGCGCCGATCAGCTTCACCGGCAGCCCGTTGGCGAGCGACCGCTGGTGCAGGTCGTGCAGGCGGGGCAGTTCGGCCTCGTCGGTCGCGACGATGAGCTTGCCGCAGATGTCGTACGCCAGGCCGTGCTCGGCGCAGAACTCGACCATCGACGCGCTGCCGGCCTTGCACAGGGTGGCCTTCAGGCTGCCCGGCTTGTAGTAGACGCCGGCGTGGATCACGCCGGAGTTGTGGCCGGTCTGGTGCGCGGCCCAGCCGGACTCCTTCTCCAGCACGGTGACCGAGTCCCCGGGCCGGTCGGTCACCAGCCGGTGCGCCACGGCGAGCCCGACGATGCCGCCACCCACGACCACGAACCTTGTCATCACCATCTCCCCAGGCCGACGCCGCGACCGATGGTAACGAAGCGAGCCGCGCGCCCGACTCGCGCCCGACCCCCCGGGGTGGCCTACACTTCACCGGGTCCATCACTCGGGGAGTCTTATGTCTGAGGTCATCGCGCTCGGTCAGCCCACGGTCGGCGAGGCCGAACTCGCCGCCATCGCCGAGGTCTTCGCCTCGGGCTGGCTCGCTGGTTCCGGGCCCACCAGTCGTCGCTTCGAGGAGCGGTTCGCCGCCGCCGTCGGCACCAAGCACGCGCTCGCCACGAGCAACTGCGGCTCGGCGCTGCACCTGGCGCTGCTCACTCTCGGTGTCAAGCCGGGCGACGAGGTCATCGTCGGCGACTACACCTTCCCGGCCACCGGCCACTCGGTGATGTGGACCGGGGCCAAGCCGGTCTTCGCCGACGTCCGCCCGGACACCTGGACGGTGGACCCGGCGGCGGTCGAGGCCGCGATCACCCCGCGCACCGTCGGCATCATCGCCGTCGACGCGTTCGGCCAGCCCGCCGACTACGACGAGCTGCGCGCCATCGCCGACAAGCACGGACTGTTCCTGGTCGAGGACGCCGCCTGCTCCGCCGGCGCCACCTACAAGGGCCGCCCCGCCGGCAGCCTGGCCGATGTGGCCACCTTCAGCTTCCACGGCCGCAAGGGCATCACCGCGGGCGAGGGCGGGGCGTACGTCACGAACCGGGACGACCTCGCCGCGCACGCCCGCAAGCTGCACACCTACGGCGTCGAGGGCGCGCTGACCCGCGCCGAGCTGTCGCACCTGCCCATCCCGACCTTCACCGAGCTGGGCTACAACTACCGGCTCTCCGACATCGCCGCAGCCATCATGATCGCCCAGCTCGACCGGCTGCCGGACCTGCTGGCCACCAAGCGCGCGATCGCCGCCCGCTACGGCGAGCTGCTCAAGGACCACGAGCTGATCACCACGCCGTACGAGGCGCCGGACCGCGAGCACCCCTGGCAGTCGTACGTGGTCACCCTGGACTCCCGGGTGGACCGCGGCGCGGTGGCGATGGAGCTGCGCCAGCGTGGCGTGCAGTGCACCTTCGGCACCTATGCCTCGCACGTCCAGCCGCTCTACGGCCAGACCGACCCGTGCCCGGTGTCGGCCGACCTCTTCGCCCGCCACCTGGCGATCCCGATGCACGCCAACCTCACCGAAGCGCAGGTCGAGACCGTCGCGGCGACGCTCACCGACGTCGTCGACTCCATCGCCGCCCGCTGAGAATCCCCCAGGAAGGACATCGTCCACCATGTCGAAGCAGACCGTCTTCATCACCGGAGGCGCGGGCTTCATCGGCCTGCACGTGGTCCCGATGCTGTTGGAGAAGGGCTACCGGGTCCGCATCTTCGACAACATGTTCCGCGGTGACCGTGACCGGATCGCCGAGCTGGCGGCCACCGGCGACGTCGAGCTGATCGACCAGGACGTCCGCTACGGCGGCGCCGTGCACGCGGCCATGAAGGGCTGCGACTACGTCATCCACCTCGCCGCGGTCTCGATCAACAAGAGCCAGGCCGACCCGTACGAGTCGATCGACATCAACATGGTCGGCAACCACAACGTCTTCGCCGCCGCCGCCGACCACGGCGTCAAGCGGCTGGTCTTCGCCTCGTCGGCCTCCGTGTACGGCGACCCGAAGAAGCTGCCGATGCACGAGGACGACCGGCTCGACCCGCTGACCCCGTACTGCATCTCCAAGCGGGCCGGCGAGGACCTGCTCGGCTTCTACCAGCGCAGCAAGGGCCTGAACTGGATCGCCCTGCGCTTCTTCAACGTGTACGGCCCGGGCCAGAAGCCGACCGCGTACTACACCTCGGTGATCAACCACTTCGTGAAGCGGCTGAAGAACGGCGAGCCGCCGGTCATCGACGGCAAGGGCGAGCAGTCGATGGACTTCATCCACGTCCACGACATCGCCCGCTCGGTGGTCGCCGCCATGGAGGCCGAGCAGGGCAACGTGCCGATCAACATCGGCACCGGCCTCGACACCTCGATCGCCAGCCTGGCCGAGATCCTCATCAAGGCGGTCGGCGTCGACGTGCAGCCGCAGTTCAACCCGCGTGAGGTGCTGGTCAGCCGCCGGGCGGCGGACATCACCCGGGCCCGCGAGGTGCTCGGCTGGGAGCCGACCATCGCCGTCGAGGACGGGATGACCGACCTGATCAAGACCGAGGTGGCCTGACCGCACCCGGGACCCCAGCTCGGCCGGCGGTCGACCGGATCGCCGACCGAGCTGGGACCTTCCGGGTGTGCCGGTTCCCGGGCGTCGGGGACCGTCGCGCACGGTCGTGACCGAATGAAATCGCCAGGTCGACGGCCCGTGTGCGGCGCAGGACGGCATCGCCGACGCGCCGCGCGCTGGGGTAGGGTGGCCCGCGTTGCCTGCCGGCGGATCCACCGACACCGCCGTACGATCCATCGGTAGGCCCGGACCGTCCCCTCGCCCCCCAGGCCGACCTCGACAGGAGCTATCGCTGTGCGGATCGCGGTCGTCAACAACTTCTTCCCCCCTCGCCCCGGCGGAAGTTCCCACCTCGCCGCAGCCCTGGCGGATCGGTACGCGGCCGCCGGTCATGAGGTGCTGGTCCTGACGGCGGCCTACAAGGACGCGCCGGCGGAGGAGGAGCGGAACGGCTACCGGGTCGTCCGGCTGCCCGCCATGCCGATGCCGAAGCTCGGCCTCTCCATCGACTTCGACATGGCGTTCACCCTGGCCCGCCCCGGCAACCTGCGCCGGGTCTCCCGGCTGCTCGCCGAGTTCAAGCCCGACGTGATCCACCAGCACGGTCAGTTCTTCGACCTGAGCTGGATCTCCGGGCGGTACGCCCGCCGCCACCGCGTGCCGGTGCTGCTCTCCATCCACACCCGCCTGGAGAGCCCGGACCCGAAGTACGCGGCCCTGTTCCGCATGCTCGACCGGTTCATGGTGTGGCCGCTCATCCGCCGGTTCCACCCGCGCTACGTCATCATGGACGAGCTGGCCGCGCATTACTGCGCGGAGCGCTATCGCGCGACCACGGCCGACTTCGAGTACATCCCGGTGGCGGTGGAGCCGAGTCGCTTCGAGGGAACTCCCGAGCTCGACGTCCGCGCCCGGCACGGCATCGGGGACGCGCCACTGATCGTGTCCCTGGGGCACGTGATCCCGCTGCGCGACCGGATCGCCCTGATCGAGGCGCTGCCGGCCATCCTGGCGAAGCACCCGGACACCAAGGTGATGATCATCGGCCGGGTCTACTACGACGCGTTCGCGAAGCGGGCGGCGGAGCTCGGCGTCAGCGATGCGGTGATCACCACCGGTGTCGTCCCGTCCGCGGAGGTGCCGGCCTACTTCGCCGCCGCCGACGTGGTGGCCCACGACCTGCAGGGCGGTGGCTTCGGCACGGCGAGCCTGGAGGCGATGGCCGCCGGCCGGGCCACCGTCGGCACGGTGACCGAGACCAACTTCCCGGCCGTCCGGCTGCGCAACTGGGAGAACTTCGTGCTGGTCCGGCCGAACGACCCGGCCGAGCTCGCGGACGCCGTGATCCGCCTGTTCGACGAGCCGGAGGAGCGGGAGTGGATCGGCAAGCGCCAGCGCGACCTGGTGTACCTGCATTTCACCCTCGACGTCGTCACCCGTCAGCACCTGGCGGCCTTCGAGCGGATGGTGGAGAAGCAGGCATGAGCGTGTTCTCCGACGACGAACGCAGCAACCGGCTCCGCCGGGGCATCCTCGACGACATGGTCAGCGGCCTGCTCAACGACGTGGAGCGGGCCCGGTACCTGGGCCTGCCCGAGACGACCCGGATCCGTGAGCGGACGAAGATCATCAGCCCGGAGAACCTGCTCATGGGTGAGCACTGCTGGATCGGGGAGAACACCGTCCTGGACGCCAGCGGCGGCCTCGAGATCGGTGACCACACCAGCATCGGCCTGAACTGCTTGGTGTTCACCCACTCCAGCTGGCTGGCGAACATGATGCTGGAGAACCATCCGGGTAGTGACCTCATCGAGCGGAAGCCGGTCAAGATCGGCAAGGGCTGCTTCATCGGCGGGAACAGCGTGATCATGATGGGCGTTACCATCGGTGACTGCGCCACGGTCAGCCCGCTGTCGGTGGTGACCAAGGACGTGCCGCCCTACAGTCTGGTATCGGGCAACCCGGCCCGGGTGTTCCAGCGGTACGACGAGGAGTACCTCAAGGCCGAGGCCGAGCGGGTCCGCGCGGAGAACGCCGCCCGGCGGGCCGAGGCGCAGGCGCGGGGGGAGACCCCGTCCTGGGGCTCGCCCACGCTGCGCCGCGACGGGCAGTGACCATCCCTTAGCAAGCAACGGAGAAAGTAAGATCATGAGTCTCACCGACCGCCTGCGCGGCGTCTTCGTCGACGCCCTGGAGTTGCCCGAGGGCACCGATGTGGAGAACCTCACCTACCGCGGCATCGAGCAGTGGGACTCCCTCGGCCACATGACCCTGGTCGCCGCCATCGAGGACGAGTTCGACGTGCAGCTCGAGACCGACCAGGTCATCGACATGAGCAGCTTCAAGGTCGCCCTGGAGATGCTGCGAGGTCTCGGCGTCGATGGGTGAGTTGACCGGCCGGGTGGCGCTGGTCACCGGCGGCACCCGCGGCATCGGCCTGGCTACCGCCCGCGCGCTGGCCGAGGCAGGGGCAACGGTGGTGATCACCGGCCGGGACGCCGCCCGGGCCGAAGCGGTGGCCAAGGAGTTCGGCGGGCACGGCCTGGGCCTCGACGTCGCCGACTTCGATGCGGTGGGCACCGTGGTGAAGCAGGCCGCCGCCGCGCACGGCGGGCTCGACGTCCTCGTCGCCAACGCCGGGATCATGGAGAGCGGCCTGCTCGGCATGCTGCGCGCCGACGACGTCCGGCGCACGCTGGACGTCAACGTGGCCGGAGCGGTAGCGGCCGTTCAGGCCGCCGGCCGGGCGATGGCCCGCAAGCGCAAGGACGCCGACGGTGTCGAGCGCAAGGGCGGCTCCATCGTGCTGCTCGCCTCCGTGGTCGGCACGTACGGCGCCGCCGGCCAGTCGGTGTACGCGGCGTCGAAGGCCGCCCTGGTCGGGCTGGCCCGCTCCGCCGCGCGCGAACTGGGGCCCCGTGGCATCCGGGTGAACGCTGTCGCGCCCGGGGTGATCCGTACCGACCTCACCGCCGGGCTGCCGGCGGACGTGCTGGACCGGCAGGCGTCGGCCGCCGCTCTCGGCCGTCTCGGCGAGGCCGACGAGGTCGCCGAGGTGATCCGCTTCCTCGCCGGGGACGCGGCCCGGTACGTGACGGGTCAGGTCCTCGGTGTCGACGGAGGGCTCGTCCCGTGAATCTGATCGCCCCGACCGCCCGGCTGATCGACGCCGCCTCCGGCGACGTCCTCGGCGGTACCGACCTCGACGCCGAGGTCGGACGGCACGCCAGCGCGTACGCCGGGTTCCCGCCCGGGGTGGTTTTCGCCCGCACTGGGGTGTCCGTGCCCGCGGTGCTGCGTTACACCGGCGCGCTGCGGGCGGCGCGGCCGGTGGCCCTGCTCGACCCCGCCCTGGACCCGGCCGTGCTGGCCGACTTCATCCGCCGGTTCGAGCCCGCCGTGGTGGTCGGCGTGGCCGAGGGCGGCCCGGGCGCCGCGCCGGGGGAGTGCCCCAAGCAGTATCGCGAGGTAGACGACCCGGTCCTCGGCCCGGTCTGGGTCCGTGACCGGGCCTCGGCCGACCAGCCGCACCCGGACCTGGCGGTCCTGCTGGCCACCTCCGGTTCGACCGGAGACCCGAAGTTCGTCCGACTCTCCCGGACCGCCGTGACGAGCAACGCCACCTCGATCGCCCGGGCACTGGCCATCGGCCCGGACGAGATCGCGCCGACCAGCCTGCCGCTGTACTACAGCTTCGGCATGTCCGTGCTCAACAGCCACCTCGCCGCCGGCGCGACCGTGCTGGTGGTGGACGGCGGGGTGCTGGCCCGCGAGTTCTGGCAGGCCGTGCAGACGTACGGGGCCACCTCGCTGGCCGGGGTGCCGTACAACTACGAGATGCTGCACCGGATCCGGTGGAGCCCGGCGAAGTACCCGTCGTTGCGGACGCTCACCCAGGCGGGCGGCAAGCTCCGCGACGAGATGATCCTCGCTTTCCACGAGAAGATCGCCGCCGTCGGCGGCCGGTTCCACGTGATGTGGGGATGCACCGAGGCGGGGCCCCGGATGAGCACCCTGCCGGCGGACGCGCTGCCCGACCGGGTCGGCTCGGTCGGCCCGGCGCTGGACGGCGGGTCGTTCACCGTGCTGGCCGAGGGCGGGCGGGAGACCGAGGATCCGGGCGTGGTGGGCGAGTTGGTCTACCGTGGCCCGAACGTGATGATGGGGTACGCCGAGAACTCGGCCGACCTGAGCCGGGGCGATGAGCTGGACGGCGTGCTGCGTACCGGCGACCTCGGGCAGCTCGACGAGGACGGGTTCGTCTGGCTGCGCGGACGGCTCAAGCGCTTCGGCAAGATCTTCGGCATCCGGGTCAACCTGCACGACATCGAGGAGATGGCCCGGGACCAGGGCCCCGTCGTGGCGGTGTCCGGCCCGGACAAGGTCGTGCTCTTCGTGGAGGGCATCGAGCCGGACGAGGCGCGCGCCGTCGCGGGCCGGCTCGCCGAGCGGCTCAAGCTGCACCGCTCCGGCTTCGACGTCCGCAGCATCGAGCGGTTGCCACAACTGCCCAACGGCAAGATCGATTACCGCTCCTTGGAGGCGCAGGTATGACGCTCTTCACCCTCGATCAGGCGGCCCGTGAGGCGCGGCTGCTGCCCGAGCTGGTGGAGCTGACCGAGCACCACCGGGCCAACAGCCCGGAGTACGCCCGGCTCCTGGCCTCGCTGGGCCACCACCCGGGTCGTCGCTACGAGCGGGTCGCCGACCTGCCCTGGCTGCCGGTCCGGCTGTTCAAGCACCACCTGCTCAAGAGCATCCCCGACGACGAGGTGTTCAAGGTGCTCACCTCGTCCGGCACCACCGGCGACGTCAGCCGCATCTACCTGGACAAGGATGCCGCGGCGGTGCAGCAGAAGATGCTGTCGGCGACCCTGCGCACGGTCATCGGGGCGCAGCGGCTGCCGATGCTGCTGGTCGACACCCGGGCCCTGTTCAAGAATCGCAAGTCGTTCTCCGCCCGAGGCGCCGGAGTGCTGGGCCTGATGAACTTCGGCCGGGACCACACCTTCGTGCTCGACGAGCACGACCAGCCGGATCTGGACGCGGTGCGGGACTTCCTCGACCGGCACGGTGACCAGCCGTTCCTGATCTTCGGCTTCACCTTCATGACCTGGCTCTACCTCTACGAGCTGGCCCGGGACAACAAGCTCGACCTGAGCAACGGCATCCTGATCCACAGTGGTGGCTGGAAGAAGCTGGTGGACCGGGCGGTGGACAACGCCGAGTTCCGCCGGCGCTTCACCGAGGACACCGGCCTGACCCGGATCCACAACTTCTACGGCATGGTCGAGCAGATCGGCCTCACCTTCCTGGAGGGGCCGGACGGGGGAGGCCTCTACTGCCCCGACTTCTCCGATGTCATCGTCCGTGATCCGGACACCTGGGAAGAGGTGCCGGTCGGTACGCCCGGCGTGGTCCAGGTGATCAGCACGCTGCCGCGGTCGTACCCGGGGCACCTGCTGCTGACCGAGGACCGCGGGGTGGTCCACGGCATCGACGACGGCGTCTGGCCCGGCAAGCGGTTCTCGATCCTCGGCCGCCTGCCGCGGGCGGAGGCACGGGGTTGCAGCGACACCTTCACGGAGGCGGCGGCGTGAGCAAGGTCATCGAGCGGTTCCCCGTCGGGGGTGCGATCGCGGTCGACGATCTGGTCGACGCGCTGCGCGCGACGCCGCAGGACGGTCCCCTGACCGTCGGTGACGAGCGGGTGGTCGACTTCCTGGTGGCGTTCGCCCGCCGGCTGCTTCGGCCGGCCGTGGCGCGGCGGTACCCGGAACTCGCCTCACTCGGCTTCTTCCTCCGCCGGGGAGAGATCACCAAGGCTCTCGCCCGGGTCGCGGACGAGCCGGGCCAGCTCCGGTTTCCCCGCGGCCTCGTGTTCCACGTGCCGCCGGCCAACGTCGACACGATCTTCGTCTACTCGTGGGCGCTGTCCGCGCTCGCCGGGAACGCCAACGTCGTCCGGATCTCCTCCCGTTCGGCCGGGGCCGCGGACGCGGTGCTCGGCGCGCTCAACGACACCCTCGCCGAAGCCCACCCCGCCGTGCGGCAGACCCAACGGATGGTGACGTACGGGCGGGACGACGCGGTCACCGCGGCGCTCTCCATGGCGGCCGACCTGCGGGTCATCTGGGGTGGGGACCGGTCGGTCAGCGAGATCCGCCGGCATCCGCTGCCGCCGCACGCCCGGGATGTGACCTTCCCGGACCGCTCGTCGTTCACGGTCATCAGCGCCACCGGCTGGCTGGGCGCGCCCGCGGCCGACCGGGACGCCGCCGCGCTGGGCTTCTACAACGACGCGTACTGGTTCGACCAGGCGGCGTGCGCCTCGCCGCGCACCGTGTACTGGGTGGGCGAGGCGGCCGACGCCGAAGCGGCGCGGGCGGACCTGCTGGCCCGGCTGCGAACCGTGCTGGACAGCAAGCGGCCGGAGGTCGACGCCGCCATGGCGGTGGAGAAGCGGGTCGCCACGTACGGGCTGGCCGTCGAGGGCCTTGCGACCGCCATCCACTTCGACGGCAACGACCTCGCCACCGTGGAGCTGACCGGTCCCGGTGACATCCCGCGCCGCTGGCTCGGCGTGGGCACGTTCCCGCAGGCGCGGATCGACGCGCTGACCGATCTGGCACCGGTGGTGGTGCGCCGGGACCAGACCATGACCCACTTCGGGTTCACCGGCGAGGAACTGGCAGCCTTCGCCCGCGCCGTCGCAGGCCGGGGCATCGACCGCATCGTGCCGCTCGGCGACGCCCTGAGCTTCGCCGCCACCTGGGACGGTTACGACCTGATGCGGGAGTTCACCCGGATCACCACCATCATCACCCGGTGAGCTGAGATCGAACGGAAAAGCCGGTCCGAGCCGACGGCTCGGACCGGCTTTTCGTTTCCGGCGGGGGAGACGGTCACCCGACGTCGGCGGTGGCCACCTCGGGGGTGCTGCCGCGCAGCTGGCGTACCGACGAGAGCGCGGCCAGACCGGCAGCGATGACGTCGGCGATCGTGAAGATGAGCCGGGACGCCAGGGCGATGCCCATGGCCGCGCCGACGCCACCGTCGTGGACCAGGAACGGCGCCAGGGCGGCGACCAGGACCGCCTCCCGCACGCCGAGCCCGGACGGTGACAGGAAGGCGAACATGCCCACCGTCATGGCGATCGCGAACGACCCCACGCAGCGCAGCAGGCCGCCCACGCCTGGCGCCGCCTGAGCATTGGCCAGCAGCCAGAGGTGTACGCCGAACAGGCCGTAGCCCAGCGCGCTCCAGCCCATCACGCGTAGCACCCCGGGCCAGGTGAGCCGGTGCTCGAGGCGGGGCCGGCGCAGCACTTTCAGCGCGACCTGGACGAGGGCGGTGAGCACCCGGGGGATCGCGCAGATCAGGGCGATCGGGAAGAGGACCGCGACGATCCAGAGCGCCACCCGTACCGAGTCGGCGTAGCTGGAGTCGGCGTTCGCGGCCGCCTCCCGCAGCGACGGCAGGCTGAGCAGGCCGAGACCGAGCGCGGTGGTCACGCCGAGGCCGACGGTGACCAGGGTGGCGAGGAAGGCGCGGGCGCGGGGGAGCCCGGCCCGCTTGCCGAGCTCGATCTGCAGCACGTACGCCCAGACGCTGCCCGGGATGTACTTGCCCAACTGGCCCACCAGGCAGATCCGCAGCGCCGCGGTGACCGGCAGCTTGTGCTCCAGGTCGTCCACCGCCGCGCGCCAGGCCATCGTGTTGGCCACCATGCCGAGCAGCGCCGCGAGCACCGACAGCGCGACCGATTCCCAGGCCAGCCCGAGCCAGGTCGAGCGGACCTGCGGCCACTGGCTGACCACGCTCCACACCATGCCGGCAGCGATGGCGCCGAACACCACCACCCGTACGGCCAGGGAGAGCCAGCGCCGGATGCCGCCGCCGGTGCTCTGGGGAGAGCCGCCGGAGGGCGCCACCGCGACAGCGGTCTCACCAGCTTTGCGTGCGGCGGTGTCTACCACGAGTTACCTGCCTCTGCGTCGCATTTCACCCGAAGCCGGGGGTGGGGTGGTGCACATGGCAACGCACTACACTAGCTCAGGCCATCGCCCGGCACCGCCTGGCACCCGTGCCGGTTTTCCCACCGGTCGACGCCGGTCTCCCGGGCGTTCCCGTCACTGTTACCGTCTGCTCGCTGCCACCCACACCCCCCAAGGAGAGACGTTGTGATCCCCATTTCCGTCGTCAAGCTCGACGAGGCGGCTGAACAGTTGGCGGTCGAGGTCATCCGCTCAGGCGTGCTGGCGCAGGGGCCGATGGTGGCTCGGCTGGAGCAGGAATTCGCCGCCACCGTCGGTGTGGAGCACGCCGTCGCCGTGAACAACGGCACTACCGCCCTGGTAGCGGCGCTCGAGGTGCTCGACCTGCAGCCGGGCGACGAGGTCGTCACCAGCCCGTTCACCTTCGTCGCCACCCTCAACGCGATCCTCGAGGCGGGCGCGACCGCGCGCTTCGCCGACATCCGCGAGGACGACTTCTGCATGGACCCGGCCGCGCTGGCCGCCGCGATCGGCCCGCGGACGAAGGTCGTCATGCCCGTACACCTGTACGGGCAGCCCGCCGACATGACCGCCATCGTCCCGCTGGCGCAGCAGCACGGTCTCGGCCTCGTCGAGGACACCGCGCAGTCGCTGGGCGCCACGATCGACGGACGGGGGGCGGGCAGCTTCGGCCTCGGCACCTTCTCGCTCTACGCGACGAAGAACCTCACCACCGGTGAGGGCGGCATGATCACCACCAACGACGACGTGCTGGCCGACCGGCTCCGGGTGCTGCGCAACCAGGGCATGCGAGCGCGCTACCAGTACGAGATGGCCGGCCACAACTACCGGCTCACCGACCTGCAGGCCGCCCTCGGCATCCCGCAGCTGGCCAACTACGGCGAGAACGTCAAGCGGCGCAAGGACAACGCGGCCCGGCTCTCCGCCGGCCTCGCCGACGTGCCGGGCCTGCGGCTCCCCACCGAGCTGCCCGGCCGCTCGCACGTCTGGCACCAGTACACGCTCCTGGTCACCGAGGAGGCCCCGGTCGACCGCGACGAGGTCATCAGCCGCCTCGCCGCGGCCGGTGTCGGGTGCGGCATCTACTACCCCAAGACCGTGTACGACTACGAGTGCTACCGCGACCACCCCCGGGTGATCGCGGACCCGGCGCCGGTCACCGAGCGGGTGGTCCGGCAGTGCGTCTCGATCCCGGTGCACCACCACCTCACCGACAGCCAGGTGGACCAGGTGATCGAGGCCGTCCGCAAGGCGGTGGGCGCGTGACCGCCCCGGTTCGTTTCGCGCTCGTCGGCACCGGCGCGATGGGCTCCCTGCACGCCCGGGTGATCGCCCAGTCGCCCCGCGCCGAGCTGGCGCTGGTCATCGAGCCGCGCGAGGAGGTCGGCCGGGAGATCGCCGACCGGTACGGCGCCGCCTGGGCGTCGGACCTGAGCGACCTTTCCGGCGTCGACGCCGTGGTCATCGCCGCGCCGACGGAGTACCACCACGGGCTGGCCGAGCAGGTGCTGGCGGCCGACAAGCCGCTGCTCATCGAGAAGCCGGTCTGCGGCAGCCTGGTCGAGACCGAGGAGATCGTGGCCAGCGCCGAGAAGCGTGGGCTCCCGCTCCTCTGCGGCCTGCTCGAGCGGTTCAACCCGGCCGTGCTGACCGCGCTGACGCTGGTGCACAAGCCGGTCCACCTCACCGTCACCCGGCACTCGCCGTACGCGCCCCGGATCCGCACCGGCGTCGCCTGGGACCTGCTGGTGCACGACGTGGACCTGACCATCCAGGCCTTCGGCGGGCAGGAGCCGGTCGCCGCCCGCGGCTCGCTCGGCTACTTCCACCCCGACTCCGTACCCGGGGCCGAGGACGTCGCGGAGGCGGTGCTCAGCTTCGGCAACGGCGCCCTGGCCAACGTGTCGGCCAGCCGGATCGGCCAGCGCAAGGTCCGTACGCTGGTGATCAGCGAGGTGGACCGGCTGATCGAGGCCGACCTGATCCGCAAGGACGTGACGATCTATCGGCACGTGTCGCTGGACGCCGCCACGCCGGACGGCCGGGGCTACCGCCAGCAGAGCATCATGGAGGTGCCGGAGCTGATCTCCAACCGGGAGCCGCTCGCCGCTCAGCTCGACCACTTCCTGGACATCCTCGCCGGGCGGATCGACGCCGACGTGGAGCGGCAGCGCATCCTGCCGGCCCACCGCACGGTCGCCGGGATCATCGAGGACAACTCCCGCTGAGCTCCGAACCGGTCCGTCACGGTCCGGGTACGCAACGGGGCGCCGCTGTCATGGACAGCGGCGCCCCGTTCGTGTTGCCGGCTCGGCGCTCCGCTCAACCGGCGGGCGCGGTCACCCGCCCGTACTGGAACACGCCCGACCCTTGTCGGTGACCTGGTAGACCTTCATCTTGCCGAACTGCTGGACCAGGTGCACCCGGTCGGAGGCGTCGAGCCGGGACTGCGAGTAGTGCCGCTGCCAGCCGCCCGGCAGGACCCGACCGCCGCCCACCACGACGTATTCGACGCCGAGCCGGTCGACGTCGCAGCCCGCCGGGCGGGCGCCCTCGTTGTTGACGAGCCAGTCCCACGCGCCCCAGCGCCGGTCGTAGTTGCGCACGTCGAGCGTGGGCAGCGGGGGCAGGCCGAACAGCAGTGGAGTGTCGTAGTCGACATAGGACCACGTCATGAACTGCCGGTGCCGGTCGTAGGCGACGACCTTTCCGGGCGGCGTGTTGGCCGCCAGCCACCGGTACGTGTCGGTGTACTGCGCGCCGATCGGCGCGCGCCGCTTGAACTCCCCGCGGATGGGATGCCAGGTCGCCGGCACGGCGGCCAGCACCGCCAGCGTCACCAGAAGCAGGGACGCGCCGACCGCCGCGGGCACCGTCGAGTCACGCCACCCGCGGGCCCTCGCCACCAGCCGGGTGACGACCCACTGCAGGGCGAGCAGGATGGCCACCGCGCCCACCACCGCGAGGATGCCGTACACCGGGAAGATCATGGAGCGCAGCCGTTCCCGGACCCCGTACCAGAGGCCGGCGAGCAGCATCGCGCCGGCGGAGTTCGAGGTGCTGGTCCAGATCCCGATCGCCGTGAAGAGGACGCCGGTCACCAGCCAGGGTCGGGCCCAGCGCAGCTGCCGGAACACCAGGCACAGCGGCGAGGCGAGCAGGCAGGTGATGGTGACCGCCAGACCGATGTCGAAGGTCGGTCCGTCGACGCGCAGCGACGAGCCGGGCTGCGGGAAGCCCAGCAGGAGATAGCGCTGCTGGTCGGTGACCCAGAACTCGAACGCCTCGCCCAGCTTCCCCAGCAGCGCCGGGTCGTTCACCTCCCGCTCGCCGCTGGCGCCGGTCAGCGGGCCGAGGAACGGCAGCAGCGCGACGGAGCCACCGACCAGGGCCGCCCCGGCGCCGGCGGCCAGGCCGCGCAGCGTCAGCCGGTACCGGATCAGGACGATCAGGCCGACCGCGAGCACGGCGAGGAAGAGCACGTCGTAGGTGTGGGACATGACCAGCCCGGCACCGGCGAGGCCGGTGAGCAGGCCGAGGCGTCCCGGGTGCCGGCCACGCAGCGACAAGGCGGCCAGCAGGGCGATCCCCACCGCGATGCAGGGGCCGGTCTGCTGGGTGATCCGGCCGGTGGACACCGAGTACCAGAGCGGCCCGAGGAAGGTCGGCGCGAGCGCGGCGGCGGAGGCGACGATCGGCCGACCGCCGAGCAGGCGTACGCAGGCGTAGACCCCGGCGACCAGCGCGAGCGGCCCGACGATGATCGACCAGGCGGTCATCACTGTGCTGATCCGTCCACCGGACAGCTCCGCGGCCTGCGCCCAGGACACGTTCGTCGCCAGGGGATAGAAGGAGCAGGACAGCGTGGGGTCGGTGGGCCCGGTGCTGCACGCGGCCTGGATCGTGGCGCTGCCGGTGTCCAGGATCCGGCGGGTGAAGTACCCGTGGTTCATGGCGTCCCAGCCGGGCGGCGCGATGAGCCGGCCGAGCAGCAGCCAGCCGTAGCCGACGGTGGCCACCGCCGGCACCGCGACGCCGACCATGTCCTGCCAGGCGGGCAGGACCGGACGGAGCCGGAAACGGGCCAGGATCGACGTTCGGTGCCCACCGTCAGCCTCGGCGCGGGCCGGGTCGGCGTCGCCGTCCGGGCCGTCCCGGTCGGTGTGCAGCGGAAGCCCGCGAGGGATCAGGCGGGAGACGAGGACGGCGGCGAGGGCCAGCAGCAGTTCGGCCACCAGAACGGCGGTGGCGCTCTCCGGCAGCCCGAGCTTCGGCAACCAGCCCATGGCGACCGTGGTGAGCCCCAGCGTCAGCGCCGGCGCGGTGGTCCACACGGCCCACCGGTAGCGGCCGGGCGGTACGACGAAACCGAGTAGCGCCCCGGGCAACAGGGCAACCGCCACGGCGATGAAAGTCGTCAAGCGTCTATCCTTTCCGGCCGGCAGCCGCCTCCCGCGTTTCGGCGGCAACAATAACGGACCGCTCTGGGCCGCGCGGTCCGCGTGACCTCGCGCGCCGTGAGCCGGGTGCCGAGGGTCATTCGGGGGTGATCTGCCGGGTTGATTCCCGTCGGCGACAGGTAGGCCCATGTGGGCGGAGTGTCACCGATACCCGGGAGATGAGACTTGATCGCCTCGCGTTAAGGTCGCAAGGGCCTTCTCGTTGCCCGGATGACAGACTGGGTCAGAGGGCTACACCAGCAAGCAGTAAGCCGGCGAGCGGCAGGAACGCCCGGGGAATCGGTGCGGCGACGCATCGGACACCGCCGCGGTCACCGCCGCCCCGGGGGCCGTCATCGACCTCGTAGGGGAGTGCAGTTCTTGTTCGGCACGTTACTTCAGCGGCTCGGTGTCGCTGCCTGCGGCGCCGTGTTGGTGCTGTTCTACCTTGTGGCCCTGGTCGCCGGCGCGCTCGGTGGCGTCGGCGTGTTCGCCGTTGCCGGCCTCCTCGCGATTCTGGGCGAGGCCGCCGTCGCGCGGTGGTCGCCGCTGACCATGGCCCTGCTGGAGAAGGTGGGCCTCGGGCTGCCCTATCGCCAGCTCACCCGTGACCTGTCGGCGGTGCTGCTGGTGGTGGCCAGCGTGCTGCCCACCGCGCCGCAGGTGGTCGTGATGATGGTGCTGACGGCGGCCGTCTGGGTGATCTCGATCTTCGCCGGCGCGCTCAACCGGATGATCGAGCGGCGCAACCCCGCCTCCGCGCTGGTGCGCAACATCGAACTCGGTCCGGTGCGCTCGGCTCCCGTCCCACCGGCGTGGGCGGCCCGGTTCGCGGGTGACCAGATGCCGTTCATCAACGTGCTGCTGGTGCCCGCCGCGGTCGCGGCGGCGCTCGCCGCCGATGTCGTCCCGTTCCTCGTCGCCGGCGTCGTCGCGGTGGCGGCGACCGCCATGATCGGTCTGATCGTGGGCCTGACCTGGCTGCGCGGCCGGGGCAGCCGCCAGTCCACCCTGATCCCCGCGGTGCAGCGCTGGCTCGACAGCTACCGGCCCGAGGTGGCCCTCTACTTCGCCGGACCGGCCAAGGACGTCTACCAGGCCAACATGTGGCTGGCCCCGACCGAGGCGCTGGAGCGACCCGCGGTGGTGCTGATGCGCAGCAAGGAGGCCTTCCAGGAGTTGGCCGACACCCGGCTGCCGGTGATCTGCGTGCCGGCCAGCGTGGACTTCATGAACCTGGAGCTCGGCAGCGTCCGTGCCGCGCTCTACGCCGCCAACGTCGGGGCGAACATCCACATGCTCCGCGAGCCCGGCATGAAGCACGTGTTCGTCGGTCACGGCGACAGCGACAAGCAGGCCAGCGTCAACCCGTACAGCAAGGTGTACGACGAGGTCTGGGTGGCCGGTCTGGCCGGGCGGGAACGCTACGCCCGGGCCGCCGTCGGGGTCCGCGACGAGGACATCGTCGAGATCGGACGGCCGCAGCTCGCCGGGGTGCACACCTTCGGCGCCGAGTCGGTCGACCGGCCGTTCACCGTGCTCTACGCCCCCACCTGGGAGGGCTGGCAGGACGACGACCCGTACCACACCTCGCTGGTGTTGATGGGGGTGCGGATCGTCAAGGGCCTGCTGGAGAGCCGCCCGTCGGTCCGGCTGATCTACAAGCCGCACCCGCTGACCGGCTCCCGGTCCAAGGAGGCCAAGGCCGTGCACGAGCGCGTGGTCGGGCTGATCCGGGCGGCCGGCGGCGACCCCGACGCGTCCTCGCTGGACGGTGTCGGCCACCGGGTGGTCACCGGGCGGACGCCCGCGCTGTTCGACTGCTTCAACCAGACCGACCTGCTGATCAGCGACGTGTCCAGTGTGGTCTCGGACTTCGTGCAGAGCCAGCGGCCGTACGTGGTGGCCAACCCGAGCGGGCTGCCGGAGGACGAGTTCCGGCGCACCTTCCCGACCTCGCGGGCGGCGTACCTGCTCTCCGCCGACTGCGGCGAACTGGAGAAGATCCTCGCGCTGACCCGGGCCGGCGACGACCCGATGACCGAGGCGCGCCGGGAGCTCAAGACCTACCTGCTCGGGCCGGACGAGCCGAACTCGATGGAGCGGTTCCGGGCGGAGATCGGCCGGCTCTGCGGCTGAGCCGGGACGGCGGACACGGGAACGGGGAGGGCCGGTGGCCCTCCCCGTTCCGTCGTCGTGGGCCTCAGCCCTGGTGCGGCGGGTTGTCGACGTCCCGGGAGACGACCTCGCCCTTCTCGTCCACCCAGCCCTTCGGCCGGGCCGGGTTGCCGGCCACCAGCTGGTACGGCTTGACGTCCCGGGTCACCACCGAACCGGCCGCGATCATCGCGTACTCGCCGACCTCGATCCCGCAGACCAGGGTGGCGTTGGCGCCGATCGAGGCGCCCCGGCGGACCAGGGTCGGGGTGATCGTCCAGTCCGGGTTCTGGGCGCGCGGCCGGAAGTCGTTGGTGAAGACCGCGCAGGGGCCGACGAAGACCTCGTCCTCGATGGTGACGCCCTGGTAGACCGAGACGTTGTTCTGGATCTTCACCCGGTCGCCCACGGTGACGTTCGCGTCGACGTACACGTTGCGGCCGATGACGCAGCCGGAGCCGACCTGCGCGCTCGACCGGATGTGGGCCAGGTGCCAGACCTTGGTGCCGTCGCCGACCCTGGCGCCCTCCTCCACGTCGGCCGTCGGGTGGACGAACACGGAGGCGGACCGGTCGTTGGTGTCAGTCATTGTCTACTCGCATCGTCGCAGGGCGCGTCGTCGCGCCGTCGGTGCCGGACGACCGCGCCGGCGCACCGCCGCGGGCCCGGGCCAGGACCACCCGGCCACCCCGGGCTCCCGGTGCCGGCGCGGGCTCGTGGCAGCATAGCGAGCGGTCAGACCAGCAGTTCGGCGACCGCGTCGGCGGCCGGCCGGTCGGCCGGCAGCGGGTACGCCGCCACCACCGCCCCGATCGGCAGCGCCGCGTACAGGTGCGGGAAGAGCGCGCCGCCCCGGGACACCTCGCAGCGCAGCGCGTCGCCGAGCCGGTCCGGGTCCACGGCGAGCACGGTGAGGCCGGTGACCCCGGCGTAGACCCGCCGGGCCGTCTCCACCACCTGGTCGGCCGCCGAGAGGTGGACGTACCCGTCCTGCCGGTCCAGCTCGGTGCCGGTGAACTCCCCGGCCGCCTGGGCCCCGGCCCACTCGCTGTTCGTCAGGATCTTGTAGATCACCACCGCAGCCTACGGCGTTCCGGCATGCTCGGGTGGAGGCCCGCGGAGGGAAGGCGATGCAGAGCTACGACGACGACTGGACCGACGGCCAGCGGGCCGTCTACGACGAGTGCTACCGGTATGCCGCCGAGTGGGTCGGCGACCCGGACACCCCCACCGACGAGGTTCAGCACGTGATCAACCTCGGGCAGGCGGACGACACCAGCTTCACCGACGCCGAGACCGACTACCCGCCGCTGGTCGACGCCGTCACCCAGGCCACCGGGGAGAACGTCACCAGTGTGCCGGCCAGCCACGACGATCCCGCCTTCCGCGGCTTCGTGGACGGCGTGCGGGACGCGACCGCCGACGAGGTCTTCGGTCTCTGAGCGGAGGCCGGCCCTCCCGTCCGGCCGCCACTTCTGCCACCATTCGCAGGGCAGTACGTCGAGCGGATGGAGGCACGGGTGCGGATCCTCCTGGTCGAGGACGACCGACGGGTGGCGGCCGCCCTCTCGTCCGCCCTCACCCGGCGCGGCTACCAGGTGGAGCATGCGGCCACCGTCGGGGCGGCGCTCTCCGCCGCCCCCTGCGACCTGGTGCTGCTCGACCTGACCCTCCCCGACGGCGACGGCACCGACCTCTGCCGGGAGCTGCGCCGGCGCAGCAGCCAGCTCGGCATCATCGCGGTGACCGCCCGGGGCGAGGAACGGGACCGGGTGCTCGGGCTGCGGCTGGGCGCCGACGACTACGTGGTGAAGCCGTTCTCGATGGTCGAACTCCAGGCGCGGATCGAGGCGGTGCTGCGCCGGGCCGCGCACACCGCGCCGGAGCGCCACCTGATCGAGGCCGGCACGGTCCGGATCGACGTGGCCGGGCGCACGGTCAGCGTCGCCGGCCGGGCGGTCACCCTCACCCGCAAGGAGTTCGACATCCTGCTCTCGCTGGCCCGGCAGCCCGGCGTGGCGGTGCCCCGGGAGCGGATCCTGCTCGACGTCTGGGGCACCACCTGGGCCGACCGGCACACGGTGGAGGTGCACGTCGGCTCGCTGCGCGGCAAGCTCGGCGACCCGACCCTGGTGGAGACCGTACGCGGGGTCGGCTACCGGCTCCGCGGCGAGTGAGGAGGCCGGGGTGCGCCGCCGGCTCGTGATCAGCTACCTGCTCCTGATGGTGCTGGTGCTGCTGGCCCTGGAAACCCCGCTGGCGGCCACGCTGGCCACCCGGGAGACCGAGCGGGTACGCGCGGACCGGCTCGCCGACGCCACCCGGTTCGCCTCGCTGGCCGGCCCGGCGCTGCGCGGCGGCGGCCCCGGCCCGCTCGACGCGGAGCTGGCCGTCTACGACGACCTGTACGGCATCGGGGCGGCGGTGGTCGACCGGGACCGGCGTACCGTGACCGCCTCGGTGAGCTGGCAGTTCGACACGGGCGCCGGTGCGGCGCTGGACACCGCGCTCGCCGGCCAGCAGTTCAGCGGGCCGGATTCGGTGTGGCCCTGGGTGGACGGCCCGCTGGTGGTCGCCGTCCCGATCAACGACGGCGGCGAGGTGCTCGGCGCGGTGGTCACCGCCACCCCGGCCGGGAAGGTGCGGCGTACCGTCACCGCGTGGTGGCTGCTGCTCGCCGGGATGGGCCTGCTCGCCGTGCTCGCCTGCGTCTCCACCGCGTTCGGGCTGGCCGGCTGGGTGCTGCGCCCGGTCACCGAGCTGGACGCGGTCACCCACGAGATCGCCGAGGGGCACCGGACCGCCCGGGTCCGCCCCCGGCTCGGCCCGCCGGAGCTGCGCCGGCTGGCAGCCAGCTTCAACAACATGGCCGACGTGGTCTCCGACGTGATGGACCGGCAGCGGGCCTTCGTGGCGCACGCCAGCCACCAGCTGCGCAACCCGTTGACCGCGCTGCGGCTGCGGGTGGAGGAGCTGGGACCGAGCCTGGCCGACGCCGACGGCCGGGCCGAGCACCAACTGGCGCTGGAGGAGACCGACCGGCTGGCCACCGTGCTCGACGCGCTGCTCACCCTGGCCCGCGCCGAACGCGAGGAGAACCAGCGGGTCACCGTGGACGCGACCGGGATCGCCGCCTCCCGGGTGGCGGCGTGGCTGCCGCTGGCCCGGCACCGGTCGGTCACCCTCCGGCTCGACACCACCGGGACGCCCGCGTACGCCCGGACCGTGCCGACCGCGATCGACCAGGCCCTCGACGCGCTGATCGACAACGCGGTCAAGTTCAGCGGCGCCGGGGGAGAGGTCACGGTGACCGTCCGCGCGGCCGACGACGGGACCGCGATCCAGGTGCGGGACACCGGCCCCGGCATGACGGCCAGCCAGCTCGACCAGGCCACCGAGCGGTTCTGGCGGGCGCCCGACGTGCAGAACGTGGACGGGGCCGGGCTGGGGCTGACCATCGTGGCGGTGCTGGTCGACGCCTCCGACGGCCGGCTCACCATGCGCCAGGGCGAGCCGCGGGGGCTCGTCGCCGAGCTGTGGTTCCCCGCCCCGGACGAGACCGCCGATCTCGGCGACGCCCCGGTCGACGCGGCGGGCGTCACCGACCCCGCGCCGGCCCGGGCCTGACCCGGCCGGCCCTCGTGGGCGTCACGGCTTGCTGGACACGTACCAGTCCGCTGCCCCGGGATGCAGCGGCAGCGGGGTGGTGACGATCGCCGACCGGGGACTCATCCGGCCGGCCGCCGGGTGCGCGGCGGCCAGTTCCGCCCGGCGTTCCATCAGCAGCCGGGTCACCTCGCGGACCAGCGGCTCGGGCAGGTCGGCGCGGACGATCAGGTAGTTCGGGTTCGCCACCGTGCTCACCGGATCCGTGCTGTACACCGAGCGGGGGATGTCCCGGGTCACGTAGACCTGCCCGTACCCGCGGCGCAGCGGCTCGGTCCACTCGCCCAGGTCGACTATCCGCACGGCGGTGCTCCCGGCCAGCTCCGCGACGCCGCGCACCGGCAGGCCACCGGAGAAGAAGAACGCCTCGATCCGGCCGGCGCGCAGCGCGGCCACCGAGTCGTCCAGCCCGAGGTGCTCCTGGCGTACCTGGTCGTCGAGGTGGGCCACCTGGAGCAGCCGCTTCGCGGTGACCTCGGTGCCGGAGCCGTCGGCGCCCACCGAGACCCGCCGGCCGCGCAGGTCCGCGAGAGTCCGCACCGGGCCACCGGCGGTGGTGACCAGGTGCAGCAGGTCGTCGTAGACCCGGGCCACGGCGAGCACCGCGGGCTGCTCGGGGGAGCGCGGGGGCAGCACGTCGGCCTGGGTGAAACCCAGTTCCGCCTGCCCGGTGCCGACCAGCCGGACGTTCTGCGCCGAGGCGGCGGTGACCACCACGCTGGCCCGTACCCCGGGCAGCTCGCGGTTGAGGATGGTCGCCAGGGACTGGCCGAAGGCGTGGTAGACGGCGGTCGGGCTGCCGGTGGCGATCCGGATGAGCACCGGCTCGCGGGGCTCGTCCCGGCAGGCGGCCACCCCGGCCAGGGCCGGTAGCAGCAGTATCAGCAGCGCCACCGGCGCCGCGATCCGGCGCCGACCGGGCACGGACCAGTGTCGGCTCACGGGCAGCACTGTGCGCCGTGCACCGCCCGCCGCGCAACCCCGGCAGGTCAGCCGTGCACGGCCGCCGCGCGCCGGCTCCCCTCGATGCCGGCGCGCGGCCGTGGACGGTCGCCGGGTGGACGGCTCAGCAGGCCGCCGCCGCGGGGGCCAGCGTGGCGCTGTCCACGATCCGGGTGCGGTGCGGGCCGTTCGGGACGCTCACCAGGAAGCAGCCGGCGCCGGGCCGGAGCATGGCCGGGACGTCCAGCAGCGCCGCGCCCCGCACCAGCACCGCGGCCAGGTCCCGGTCGGCCAGCCGGACGCCGAGGCAGTGCCGGCGTACGTGCCGCCCGCCGGCCAGCAGCGCCGCCCGCCACGCGGCGGCGGCCAGTCGGGGTCGCCACGCCCGGCGGGCCATCGAGGCGCCGGGGACCGGGCCGCCCAGCAACTCCCGCCGGCCCTGCCGCCAGCCGGTCTCCAGCAGGGCCGCGTACGTCGACCGGTGCTCCCGGGGCACGTACAGCCGGTGCAACTCGTAGCGGCGGCGCAGCCCGCCGGTGGCCAGCTCGTGCTCCACCGGCACGCCGAGGCGGCCGAGCAGCTGCCGCATCCGGCGCGCCGCGTCCTCCCGGTTGAACTCGGCCACCCCGCCCCGGTACGTCCCGATCTCCGGCCGGCGGGCGTCGGTGGCCGGCGGCGGCGTGCAGCGCAGCAGGCAGGCCACCTCGAACGCGTCGGCGAGGGTCAGCCAGTCCAGCGGTGGCGGTACGGGTGACGGGCGGCGCCGGTCGAGCAGACTGATGGGTTCGGGGGCCATCGCGGGTGCTCCTTGCGTCGGGTTCTCCTACCGTGAACCCCGATGCGGGCACCGCGAAACCGCTCCGCCCGAGCCTTGAGCAAAATTTGCGGCTGCGCCGCCCCTAGAGCTCGGTGACCACGACGTCGAGCTGGCGTGGCCGGCCGGCCGCCGTGGGCTGCTCCTCGACCGTGTACTTGAGGTCCCGCAGCGCCCCGATCAGCGCGGTGACGGTGCGCGGCCGGGCGTCGGCGGTCAGCAGGTCACGCACCAGCCGCCCCTTGGTGGCCTTGTTGAAGTGGCTCACCACGGAGCGGGTGGGCACGCCGTCCACCTCGCGCTCGTGCAGCACCCGGACCGTCAGCGTGCGCTCGGCGACCGCCCCGCGCGGCGCCCAGGTGGCCGCGTACGCCCCGGAACGCAGGTCCAGCACCGGCCCGCTGCCGGCGGCCGTCGCCATCGCCGGCCCGAGGGCCGTCCGCCAGTACGCCGACAGCGCCCCGACACCCGGCAACTTCGCCCCGACCGGGCAGCGGTAGGGCGGGATCCGGTCGGTGAGGCGTACCGCGCCCCAGAGGCCGGAGCTGATCAGCACCGACCGGCGGGCCAGCCGTTCCGCCGCCGGCGGCAGCGTGGCCAGGTCGAGCGCCTCGTAGAGCACGCCGGTGTAGATCCGCCCGGCCGGCGCGGTGGCCGCCTGGCGTAGCCGCGCGTTGCGGCGCAGTTCGGCGCGCTGCCCCTCGCTCAGGCCCAGCGCGGCCCGGGCCGCCATATCGTCCGGGCCGGCGCAGAGCGCGACGAGGGCGGTCAGCACCTGCTCACGGGCAGGGGCCAGCTCCGGCAGGGAGAGCCGGGTCAGGTCCAGCCGCCGGCCCGTGCCGGCCTCGGCCTTTCCCTCGGACGGGGGCAGCAGGATGAGCACCGGATCAGCGTACGGCCCGGCTCAGCGCCACGGCCGGACGGCGCTCTCCGGGTGGTACACGCGATAGCCGCCCACCTCGGCCACCACGGCCGCGTCGGCGCGGGCGCCGAGCCACCGGCGCAGCGCCCGCTCCGCCGACGACCCGACCGCCAGCACGTACCCGGGCCGGGCGGCGCGGCCCACCCGCTTCCAGTAGGCCGGGTAGCGGTTCTGCCCCGGCGTCAGGTTGCCGTCCAGCACCCCGCAGACCACCGCCTCGCCGGTGTTGAAGATCAGCCGGTTGCAGGTCCAGTAGTCCCCGTACACCTCGTGCAGCCCCGCCCGGCGCACCGCGTCGGCGAGTTCCCGCGCCGACCGCTCCTGGGCGCGCAGCCCTGGCGCGTCCGCCACGAACGCCACGGTGGCGGCCAGCGCGGCGGCGGTGAACGCCGCCAGCACCAGCCCCGCCACGGCACCGCCGGCCCGGGCGGCCACGGGCACGCCGGCCCGGACCGCGTGCGCGGCGGCCAGCCAGAGCGGCCAGAGCACGGCCGGCAGCGAGATCTGCAGCACCGACAGGTATCGGGCGTTGCCCAGCGGATCGGTGGCGGCGAGCGGGCTGTGGACGTACGCCAACAGGGTCAGCGCGGCCCCGGCGACCAGGGCGAGGACGGCCACGGCCCGGACCCGGGCGGACCGGTCGGCGGCCCGCCGGTACGCGACCAGCGCGAGCGCGGCGGCGGCCACCAGCAGCAGCGGGTAGAGCAGGCCGAACCACTCCTGCCAGCGGGCGCAGCCGACGCTCGGGCAGACCCCGGACGCCAGCGGCACCCCCTCCAGCAGGCCGCCGTGCAGCCGGTCGGACCAGGACGGGCTCACCCCCTCCCGGGTGCTGATCTCCCGGAACACCGACAGCGAGTCCTGCCCGTCCGGGGCGACCAGGTTGTCCTTGATCATCGGGGACACGCCGACCAGGAACCCGACCACCAGCAGCAACCCGGGCCAGCCGATCAGGTCCCGGGGCGCCGCCCAGAGCAGCACCACCCCGGCCACCGCCAGGTACGGCACGATCAGCCAGTCGGACCAGAGCGCCACCCCGGCGAGCAGCCCGAACACCCCGGTGGCCAGCCAGCGGTGCCGCACCCGGCGCGCGCCGAGCGCCACCGCGATCAGCAGCATCGCCAGCACCGCCGGCTTCACCTCCGGCCGCCCGCCCACCGCGGTGAGCTGGTCCCGCACCACCCGCTCGGAGCCGAGCGCCAGCAGGCCGACGACGAAGGCGGCCAGCCAGGGGGAGAACAGCCGACGGGTCAGCCGGTGCGCCAGCCACAGGAAGATCGCGTAGAGCACCAGCAGCGGCAGCCGCAGCAGCGGCCAGCTCGGCCCGGCCAGCCGGATCAGGGGTGCCGCCAGGTACGACTCCACCATGCCCATGTAGCGCTGTCCGTACAGGAAGACGGGTCGCTCGTGGCCGGTGGCGATGTGCATCGCGGCGAGGCCGAAGGTGGCCTCGTCGCTGTTCGAGGCGGGCAGCGTCAGCAGGGTCAGGACCAGCCGGTAACCGACCCCGGCCGCCCCGAGCAGCAGCGCGACCAGCGCCGGACGGTCGAGTGCCGGACGCCAGCGTCGCCGGTCCCGCACTGGTGTCGACACGACCACGCCCCCGTCGTCGCCTGCGACCGCAGTCTGTCACGGCGACGGCCGGCGGCGGGGTGGATCGGCGGAGTCGACTCGCGTGGCCGGTGTCGTCCGGTTGTGGCAGGGTTGCACCGTGCCACCCACACCGCCGGATCAACTGGCCGTACCGCAGCTGCACCGGGCCGCACGCATCGAGGACGCGGTGCACGGCCTGGTGGAGCGCCGGCTGCGGCGCACCGGGTGGCAGATCAACATCATCGCGTACGCCGGGTACGGCGCTCCCGGGTGGGCGCGGGTGCTTTGCCGGGTGCTGCTCGGCCGCCCCGACACCCGGCAGCGGGGGCGGCTGGAGAAGGTGCGCGGCTGGCGCAGCTTCGCCACCCTGCCCGCCAAGTACGCCACCGTGACGATCGAGGCCGACGGGGTACGCCAGGAGACGACCGCCGACCGCAGCGGCTTCGTCGACACCGTGATCGAGGCCGACTTCACCCCCGGCTGGGGCTGCGTACGCCTCAGCGTGCCCGACGCGGAACCGGTCGAGGCGCTGGTCCGCATCCTCGATCCGGACGTCCGGTTCGGCATCCTCTCCGACATCGACGACACGGTGATGGTGACCGCGCTGCCCCGGCCGCTGCTCGCCGCGTGGAACACCTTCGTCCTCGACGAGCACGCCCGGGCCGCCGTGCCCGGCATGGCCGTGCTGTACGAGCGGCTGGTCACCGCCCACCCGGGCGCGCCGGTCTTCTACCTCTCCACCGGTGCCTGGAACGTCGCCCCGACGCTCACCCGCTTTCTCTCCCGGCACCTCTACCCGGCCGGGCCGCTGCTGCTCACCGACTGGGGGCCGACTGCCGACCGCTGGTTCCGCAGCGGCCGGGAGCACAAGCGGGCCACCCTGGCCCGGCTGGCCCGGGAGTTCCCGGACGTCCGGTGGCTGCTGATCGGCGACGACGGGCAGCACGACCAGGAGATCTACCGGGAGTTCGCCGTCGCGCACCCGGACAACGTGGCCGGGGTGGCGATCCGCCGCCTCTCGCCGACCCAGTCGGTGCTCGCCGGCAGCTTGCCCGCCCCACCGGGCCGCCCGTCCGCCGGCCCGGTGGGGCAGAAGTGGCTCTCCGCTCCGGACGGCGCCGGGCTGTGGAAGCTGCTGCGCGAGGCGGGCCTCGTCTGACGGTCGGCCAGGGCTGGAGGGCGTACGCCAGAGGGGCCGAGCCCGAAGGCCCGGCCCCTCTGTTCGCC
>NZ_JAPDPH010000058.1 GCF_026013475.1 Micromonospora yasonensis
GGCCGACCTGGCCGGGCTGGCCGGCAGCGGCGAGTCGGAGCGGCTGGCCTGGCTGGTGGGGGCACTGGCCAGGGTGGACCTGGAGAAGCGGTACGCCGAGTTGACGGGCTGAGCCCGGTGCGGCGCGGGCCACAATTTCGCAATACTCACCCGTTCGGCTGATGGTCTGTCGTATGATGATCGTGGCAGCGATGCCCGCCCGGTTCGGGCGAACATCCACCGCCTGGCGGTCGCGACCCGGTTCGGGCGCGGACCGGCAGGGACAGGTGCTGCGTGGCGCCCCAGGTCGCGGTTCGTGACCCGGGGCGCCCGCCTGTCGTGTGTTCATGCCGCCAGGCTGGAGAGCAGGTTCACAGTCGCGGCGATGATGAACGCACCGAACAGGTAGGACAGCAGGGCGTGGCGCAGCGCCGTCCGTCGCATCTCCGGGCCGGACAGGTCGGTGTCGGAGACCTGGAAGGTCGTACCCACCGTGAAGCCCACGTATGCGAAGTCGGCGAAACAGGGCGGCGACAACTGGTGGAAGTCGATCCCGCCGGGTTCCCCGGTGTAGTACAGCCGGGCGTACCGGATGGTGAAGACGGTGTGCACCACGAACCAGGAGAGCACCACGCTCAGTACGCCGAGACCGCCGTACAGGTCCCGGGGCAGGCCCGGGCCGACGGCGTGCGCGCTGGTCAGCACCACCCCGACCGCCAGCAGACTGGCCAGGCATGCCACCAGCAGCAGCGCGTCCCGCATCGCCCAGTTGGGGTCCTCGAACTTCGCCAGCCGAGCGGTGCGCGTGGCGTCCAGCCGGGACAGCCGGCTCCACTGCAGCACCAGCCAGCTCAGCGCCGCAGCGTCCCAGCCCACCAACGGGGCCAGCACCGCCGACATCAGCACGCCGACGAGTCCACCGCAGACGACCCCGACCAGCCCCATCCCGACGAGCTGGACGGCCGCGGGGACGTGCCCGTCCGGCCGGGCGCTCCGGCGCCGCACCGGTGGCGTCAGATGCCGCGCAGGTGCTGTGAGACCCGCTGGTGGCGCTTGTCCCGCGCCTGCGCCGCGCGCTGCGACCGGCCGACCTCGGGCGCCGCGTCGATGCCGGCCGACCGGGCCACCTGGTTGCCGTCGGCGTAGTCCACCGCCGGCAGGGCCCGTAGCGCCCGCAACACCTCCGGCGGCGCGCCCTCCCGTTCGGCCTCGCGGATGACGTCGTCCTTCCCGGCCGGGTAGTCCAGCGCCGACAGGTACTCAAGGACGTCCGTGTAACTCGCCATGGGTCGGGCTCCTCGCGCCTGTAGTTGCGGTCACGACCGGCGGCGGTTACCCCGGTCGGCGCGGCTCACGCGCCGCCGGGCCGAAAATCCCGGCCGTTTCCGGCCCGCCGGGACGGGTACGCGCCACGGCGCGCGAGCAGCCTGAGGGGGTAGCACGGATGAACTACGACACCTTCGTCGACCGGGTCGCCCAGCGTTCCCGGACGCCGCGGGAACGGGCGGCCGAGCTGACCCGGGCCACCTTGGAGACCCTGAGCGAGCGGTTGACCGGTGGTGAGGTGCTGGACCTGGCCGCACAACTGCCGAAACCGCTGCAGGTGGTGCTCAAGCCGCACCCGGCCACCGAGGCGGCCGACCGGTTCGGGGCCGCCGAGTTCGTCGCCCGCGTCGGGCAGCGGGCCCGCGTGGACGAGAACGCCGCCCGGGACGCCGTACGGGCGGTGTTCGTCACGCTGCGCGAGGCGATCACCGGCGGCGAGTTCGACGACGTCGTGGTCCAGATGCCGCGCGACTACCGGGACATGGTGGAGCCGGCCATGGCGCCCGGTGCCACCCGCCGCTGATCTCCGGCACCGGCACGGCTGTCAGGCGACCGTGCCGGCGGCGCGCAGGGCGGCGATCCGGTCGGCGTCGAATCCGGCCTCCGCGAGCAGTTCGTCGGTGTGCTCGCCGGGCCGTGGGGCCGCTCGGCGAACCGTGGTGGGGGTGGCGGAGAAGCGTGGCGCGGGGGCGGGCTGCTCGACTCCGTCGTGCTCGACGAAGACCCCCCGGGCCGCCAGGTGCGGGTGCTCCGGCGCCTCCGCCCAGTCCAGCACCGGCGTCACGCAGGCGTCGGAGTCGGCCAGCAACTCGGCCCACTCGTCCCGGGTGCGGGTCCGGAACAGCCGGGCCCACGACTCGCGCAGCGCCGGCCAGTTCGCCGGGTCGTCGCGGTCCACGGCCTCGTCGCCGTCGAGCGGGAAGCCGGTGAGCCGGACCAACTCGGCGTAGAACTGCGGCTCCAGCGCGCCCACGGCGACGTACCGGCCGTCGGCGCACTCGTACGTGTCGTAGAAGGGCGCGCCGCCGTCGAGCAGGTTCACCCCGCGCGGGTCCTGCCACATCCCGGACCGGCGCATCGCCTGGATCTGCGTGGCCAGCACCGACACGCCGTCCACGATGGCCGCGTCGACGACCTGGCCGGGGGCGCCGGCGCGGACCGCGTACAGGGCGGCGACGATGCCGAGGGCGAGCATCATCCCGCCCCCGCCGAAGTCGCCGAGCAGGTTCAGCGGCGGCACCGGGCGCTCCCCGGCCCGGCCGATGCCGTGCAGCGCGCCGGTCAGCGCCAGGTAGTCGATGTCGTGGCCGGCGGTCCGGGCGAGCGGGCCGTCCTGCCCCCAGCCGGTCATCCGGCCGTACACCAGTCGGGGATTGGCGGCGAGGCAGTCGTCCGGGCCGATGCCGAGCCGCTCGGTGACCCCGGGCCGGAACCCCTCGATCAGCGCGTCCGCGCCGGCGACCAGGGCCAGCGCCACCTCACGTCCTTCGGGCGCCTTCAGGTCGACGGCGAGCGAGCGCCGGTTGCGGTTCAGCAGGTCGCCGGGGACGTCGCCGTAGCGGCCGCCGCCCGTACGATCGAGGCGGACCACGTCGGCGCCCAGGTCGGCGAGCATCATCGCGGCGAACGGGCCCGGTCCGATGCCGGCCAGCTCGACCACCCGTACGCCGGCCAACGGCCCCTGGTTGCTCATCGCGACACCATAGGGCTCGATCCGCCGGAGCACCATGCCGCACGGTCCACACAGCTGTTGACCAGGGCAATCATGTGACCTGCCGACTTGGCGGTCGGGGTGAGGTTGCCCTAACCTGGACCGCGCGAGGGGAGTACTTCCCACGAACCATTCCGGTCAGTACGGCGCGCCCCCGGGCGGGCCTCGGGTGGTTGCCCACCGACGGTGGGTGAAGGAGACCTCGAACATGACACGGTGTTCGAGGAGGTTCCATGACCGAATTGTCATACCTGTCCGTCGGTGCGCTGTCGTCGGTCGGCACTGCCACCCTGTGGGCGGTCACCATCGCCGGGGTGCTCGCCCTGCTGGTCCTGGACTTCCTGGTCACCCGCAAGCCGCACGAGGTGTCGCTCAAGGAGGCGCTCGGCTGGTCGGCGTTCTACATCGCCCTCCCGCTGGCGTTCGGCGCCTGGGTCTGGTCCCGGTACGGTTCCGAGCTGGGCGTCCAGTACCTCACCGGTTACCTCGTCGAGAAGTCGCTCTCGGTCGACAACCTCTTCGTCTTCATGCTGCTGCTGGCCGCGTTCGCGGTGCCCGCCGTGCTGGCCCAGCGGGTGCTGCTCTACGGCATCGCCGGCGCGCTGGTGCTGCGCGCGGTCTTCATCGCCCTCGGCGCCGCCGCCCTGCAGACCCTCGACTTCGCCTTCCTGCTGTTCGCGGTCATCCTGATCGCCACCGCGGTCAAGCTGCTGCGGGACGCGCTCGCCGGGCACGAGCAGGAGGTCGACATCAACACGATGCGGTCGGTGAGGCTGCTCCGCCGGGTCATGCCGGTGGTCGACGAGTACCACAGCACCCGGATGACCGTCCGGCAGGGCGGCCGCCGCGCGCTCACCCCGTTCGCCCTCGTCGTGGTCGCGGTGCTCGCCACCGACGTGGTCTTCGCGGTCGACTCGGTGCCGGCCGTCTACGGCATCACCGAGGACCCGTACCTGGTCTTCGCCACCAACGCGTTCGCCCTGCTCGGCCTGCGCGCGCTCTACTTCGTCCTGCACGCCGCGCTCAGCCGCCTGGTGCACCTCAGCTACGGCCTGGCCATCATCCTGGCGTTCATCGGCCTCAAGCTCGGCCTGCACTGGGCGCACGGCATCTGGCCCGGGGTCCCGCAGATCCCCACGCTCGCCTCGCTCGGCGTCATCATCGGCGTCCTGGTGATCGTCACCCTGACCAGCCTGCGCGCCACCCGCGACCGCGTGCTCGGCTGACCCGTAAGGAGGGGCCCCTTATTAACGCCTACGGTAGAGAAGGGGCCCCTTCTTAACAGCCTTAACAGCGAGCCCGGCCGCCGCGGTGGTCACCCACCGTGGCGGCTCTCGGCCGAAGCGATCGCCCGGGCGCACCCCAGGTGGTACGACTGACCGGTGGGAATCGTGTCGCCCGGCTTCCAGGGCCGGCCCCGCTCGGCCGAACCGGCCCTGCCCCCGGGCCAGTACCTCACCGAGGACTTCCCGGTGCTCTCGGCCGGCCCGACACCGAAGGTGCCGTTGGACACCTGGGAGTTCGTGCTGACCGCCGAGGGCGGTGCCGAGTTCCGCTGGTCCTGGGACGAGCTGATGGGCCTGCCGCAGGAGACGCCGACCGTGGACATCCACTGCGTCACCCGCTGGTCCAAGCTGCACACCAACTGGCAGGGCGTCTCGCTGGACACCCTGCTCGACGGCGTCGACACCGCCGCCCGGTACGCGCTGGTCCACTCGTACGGCGGGTACACCACCAACCTGCCCCTGGACGACCTGCGCGGCGGCCGGGCCTGGGTGGCGCACACGTACGACGGCGGGCCGCTCCCGGCCGAGCACGGGGGCCCGGCCCGGCTGCTCGTTCCGCACCTCTACTTCTGGAAGTCGGCGAAGTGGGTGCGCGGCATCCGGCTGCTCGTCGACGACCAGCCCGGCTTCTGGGAGACCGCCGGCTACCACGACTACGGCGACCCGTGGCGCGAGCAGCGCTACCAGGGCGACTGAGGTGGCGGCGCCCACGACCGGCGGACGCGTCGTCGCCCCGCTGACCTGGCGGGTGGCGCGGCTGGTCGAGCGGCGGATCGAGACCCCGACCGCGCAGACCCTGGTGCTCGACGTGCCGGGCTGGCCGGGGCACCTGCCCGGGCAGCACGTCGACGTCCGGCTGACCGCCTCCGACGGCTACCAGGCGGCCCGGTCGTACTCCCTGGCGGCGCCGGGCGACGGGGAACGGATCGAGCTGACCGTGCAGAAGGTGCCCGACGGGGAGGTGTCGCCGTACCTCACCGACGTGTGGGCGCACGGGGACCCGGTGGAGGTGCGGGGGCCGGTCGGCGGCTGGTTCGTCTGGCGTACCGAGGAGACCGCGCCGGTGCTGCTGATCGCCGGCGGCTCCGGGGTGGTGCCACTGATGGCGATGGTCCGGGCCCGCCGTGCCGCGGGCAGCCGGGCGCCGTTCCGCCTGATCTACTCGGTCCGTACCCCCGATGACGTCTTCTATGTCGAGGAACTGCGCCGCCGGACCCGCGACGACCAGGGGCTAGACGTGGCGTACGTCTACACCCGGGCGGCGCCCGAGGGCTGGCGTGGCGAGCCGCACCGAATCGGACTGGCCGACGTGAACAGCCACGGCTGGCCGCCCGACCTGGAACCCGTCTGCTACGTCTGTGGCCCCACCGGCTTCGTGGAGACCGTGGCGGACCTGCTGGTGGGGCTGGGCCACCCGACCCGGCGGGTGCGGACCGAACGCTTCGGACCCACCGGGTGACGAGCGAGGAGGACCCATGACCGACCTGTCCTACCTGGACGGCAACATGCTCGACGGGCCGCTGCGGGAGTTGTTCGCGGTCGACCTGAGCGGCGCCACCGGGCGGTGTGACAACTGCGGCAGGACCGGCCCGATGGCCGGGCTGCACGTCTATTCGCACGCTCCCGGGCTGGTCGGCCGTTGCCCGGCCTGCACCCAGGTGATGATCCGGCTGGTCCGCGCCCCGGACCGTGCCTGGCTGGACCTGCGCGGCACCACCTTCCTCCAGGTCCCGCTGCCCCTCGACCAGCCCCACCCCCGCCCGCTGTAGCGACCGTACCGCCACCGGCGCTGTCGAGTTGACCAAGGAGTTTGCGTCGCGGATCCGGCGGTCTCTGACGCAAACAGTCCTCATGATCGACCTCCCGTCGTTCCGGCCCAGCGTAGAGGAATGTCGATCTCGTTGGACAGGGGCCGGCCGGTGGTCGAGAGTTACCGACCGTGAGATACCTGCGTACCGACGGTCGGGTCGGCATCCGCCGCCCGCGCCCCACCGACGAGCCGGCGTTCGTCGCCGCCGCCCGCCGCAGCCGGGAACTGCACCACCCGTGGCTCGCCGCCCCGGACGACCCGGAGAAGTACGCCGCGTACCTGCGTAAGAGCCGGCGCCGGGACGGCGCCGGCTACCTGTTCTGCGACCGGGTGACCGGCGAGATCGCCGGGTACGGGAACATCAGCGGCATCGTGATGGGGGCGCTGCGCGGCGGATACCTCGGCTACGCCGCCTTCCTGCCGTACGCCGGCACCGGGCACGCCTCGGCCGGCGTCCGGCTGGTGATCGAGCACGCGTTCACCGCGCTCGGCCTGCACCGGCTGGAGGCGAACATCCAGCCCGGCAACGAGCCGTCCAGGCGGCTGGCCGAGCGGCTCGGCTTCCGGCTGGAGGGCTTCTCGCCGGACTACCTGTTCATCGACGGCGCGTGGCGGGACCACGAGCGCTGGGCGATCACCGCGCCCGGGCAGGCGTGAGCGGCGGCCACCGTTCCGGCGACCGCCACCCGTGCCCTCGACTCAGCGTCCGGGCCCTCGGGCCTGCGGGCGCTGCCCGGTCAGCCGCTGCAGCTTCGCCTCCTTGTGGTCCACGCGCCGGCGCTGCCGGGGCGTGAGCCGCGGGCTGCCCCGCTGCTGGTGGTAGTTGGACACGCGTCGATCGGTCGGCAGGATGCTCACAACGGTCTCCCTCCTAACGACTGGACGGCGAGCGGGACGTCCCGCAGCGCCGGCACCTCCTGCTGCTGGGGCTCGCGGACCAGCGTCGCGGTGCCGCGGTCCGGCCGCACCGTCAGGTACGGCGGGGTGTCGCCCTCGGCACGACCGGCCACCGCGACCGCCACCGGGGCGCGGCACTGCCGGTCGGGCCGGATCTGGATGGTCTGCCCCGGCCGGACCAGGTACGAGGACCGGTTGACCTTGCCGCCGTCGACGGTGAACGTGTTGTGGGCGACGAGGTCGCGGGCCTCGTTGATGGAGCGGGCGAAGCCGGCGCGGTGCACCAGCGCGTCCATCCGCTGCTCCAGTTGGCCGGTCAGGTTCTCCGTCGAGTCGCCGGGTTGGCTGACGGCCGCCACCAGGGCCCGGGCCAGCTGTCGGTCCCGCAGCTCGTAGCGGGCGCGCACCTGGTGTCGTGCGCTGTCGTCCAACCAGGGCCCGCCCGGGGCCGGTCGCGGCCCGCCGCGTATGCCCACCGGATACCGTTGCCGCCGCATCCGGTAGCCGTACGCGGGGTGGATCGGGAACACGTCGTCGGGCGCGGGACGTACCGTGGTCCGGACCGCCATGTCGTTTCCTCCCTCGGCTCTCGCGGTCTCCCCACCCTCCGTCGCCCTCGGGTGAGGCGACCTCACCCGGTTCGGATGGCGCCGGCCGTGTCTGCCTCGCCGCCGACTGGAAGCAGTGGTGCGCGGGCCTGTGGAGCTGATATCGCAACCGACTCATCCCCAGCCCAACCCGGTCGGCGGACCCCATCCGGCCCAGCCCGTACGGCCGTGGCAGCGCCCGCCACCCACGGTCACCAGCGCGGCTGAGTCGTTTGTGACATCAGCTCATTAGGCGGCAGGAGAAGCACCGGGCGGCGGGCCGCCACGGCAGCACGCCGGCTCCAGTGGCGCAAGTCCAGCCGCAGTGGAGCCAGCGGCGGCAACTGCGTGGAGGTGGCGGACAACCTGCCCGGCGTGGTCGCCGTCCGCGACAGCAAGGACCCGGCCGGCCCCGCCAGCGGCGATGCTGGCGGGGCCCGTGACGGGTGGCCTAACTGCCGGGCTTCGGGAAGGCCACCGGGCTGCGGTGCCCGTCCCGGTCCACCGCGCGTACGCCGAAGAAGACGTTGTCCTTGGACAGGTCGATGGTCACCTCGGTGACGTCGCCGACCGGGAGCACCTTCTGCCACTCCGCCGCGGTGGTCTCCCGCCACACCACCTCGTAGCCGGCGAGGTCCGGCTCGTTGCCGCGCTGCCAGCGCAGGGTGGTGTCGTTGGTCAGGTTGGTGGTGACGATCGTGACGCCCTTGGGGGTGCCCGGGGCCTGGGCGAGGGACCAGAGCGTCGCCCCGTTCACCCGGGCCACCCGGGTGATGTAGTCGAAGTCGCAGAACTCCGGCAGGTCGCCGTACTGGACGCCGTCGACCACCCGGACGTTCTGGTGCTGGTGGGCGAAGTCCTCGTTCGGCTCGGTGAACCGCCCGGCCGGCCAGCCCTGGCGCAGGAACGAGATGTGGTCGCTGCCGCGCAGGTAGCGGTCCCGCCGGTAGATCACCCGCACCCCCATCCCGGTCGCCCCGTTCTCGGCCACGTCCCGTACGAAGCGGGCGAGCTGGCGCGAGGGGGAGTCGTTCTCACCGCCGACCGACTGCCGGGTGCTCGCCTCGGCGGGGGTCTCCGCCGTCGGCACCCCCTCGGCGAAGAGTCGGACGCTGCGCGGGTCGCGGGTGCCGTCGTCGGCGGTGCTGCTGCCGACGATGTCATTGCTGAACATGCCCTGCACGTCCACGCCGGCCTTCTTCAACTGGCCGGCCAGGTACGTCGAGCCGTACAGGTTCTGCTCCTCCCCGGCCACGGCGGCGAAGACGATGGTGGCCTCGGTGGGCCGGGTCGCCAGCACCCGGGCCAGTTCCATGACCACCGCCACGCCGGAGGCGTCGTCGTCGGCGCCCGGGGCGTCGCTGACCGCGTCCATCACGTCGGTGCAGCGGGAGTCGTAGTGGCCGGTGATGACGTATACCCGGTCCGGCGCCGACTCGCCGCGCAGGGTGGCCACCACGTTGGTGATCGTGGTGGCGGTGGGGATCCGGGAGGCGGGCTGCTGGACGTACGACTGGAGTTCGACGGTCATCCGGCCGGCGGAGGTGGCGGCGTACCCGGAGAGCTGCTGGTAGATCCAGTCCCGGGCGGCGCCGATGCCGCGGACCGGGTCGTCCTGGCTGGACAGGGTGTGCCGGGTGCCGAAGGCGGCCAGCCGGCGCACGGTGGCCTCGATCCGCTCCCGGTCGACCTCGCGCAGCAGCGCGGACAGGTCCCGGTCCGGCGGCTGAGGCGTGACCGGGTGGCCGGGGCCGGGTGGGGCGACGGCCTCCTCGGCGGCGGCCGGGGTGGCGGCGAGGGGCGCGGCGATGGTGGCGGCGGTGGCTGCGGCGGAGGCGGTCAGGAAGGTGCGCCGGGTCGACCTCGTGGGCGGCCTGCCGGCGGTCTCGTGAGTACCCATCTGGGCATCCTCACTCCCGTGCATCGGATTTGTCCATATCGGTGGGGATGGATGATGCGCGGTCGAGTCACCCGCACGTTTGTCGGCCGTGTCGACGGGAACGGCAGCGGACATGACGAAACCTCGTGTGGTGATCGTGGGGGCCGGGTTCGCCGGATACCACGCGGCGAAGACGTTGAGCCGGCTGGCCGGCAGGCGGGCCGAGATCGTCCTGCTGAACACGACCGACTACTTCCTCTACCTGCCGCTGCTGCCCGAGGTCGCGGCCGGCGTGGTCGAACCGACCCGGATCGCCGTGCCGCTCGCCGGCACCCTCGACGGCGTCCGGGTGGTGATCGGCGAGGCGGACCGGGTCGACCTGCAGAACCGCTGGGTCGGCTACCGCTCGCCGGAGGGGGACCACGGCCAGCTCGCGTACGACCGGGTGGTGCTGTCGGTCGGCAGCGTCAACAAGCTCCTGCCGATCCCCGGGGTGACCGAGTACGCGCACGGCTTCCGTGGCCTGCCCGAGGCGCTCTACCTGCACGACCACGTGGTACGCCAGATCGAGCTGGCCGAGGTGACCGACGACCCGGCCGAGCAGCGGGCCCGTACCACGTTCGTGGTGGTGGGCGCCGGCTACACCGGCACCGAGGTCGCCGCGCACGGACAGCTCTTCACCGACCGGCTGCACGCCCAGCGCCCGCACCTCAAGGTCCGGCCGCGCTGGATGCTGCTGGACGTGGCGCCGCGCGTGCTGCCCGAGCTGGACCAGCGGATGTCGATCACCGCCGACCGGGTGCTGCGCCGGCGCGGGGTGGACGTACGGATGGGAACGTCCGTCTCCGAGGCCACCCCGGACGGCGTCATGCTCACCGACGGCGAGTACGTCCCGACCTGCAGCCTGGTCTGGTGCGTCGGGGTACGCCCCGACCCGTTCGTGGCCGAGCTGGGGCTGCGGACCGAGCGGGGCCGGCTGGTGGTCGACGAGTACCTCAACGTCCCGGGCCACCCCGAGGTGTTCGCCTGCGGCGACGCGGCGGCCGTGCCCAACCTGGCCAGCCCCGGGCAGATCTGCGCGATGACCGCCCAGCACGCCCAGCGCCAGGGCAAGCTCGCCGCGCACAACATCGCCGCCTCGTACGGGGAGGGCGTCCGGAAGCCGTACAAGCACCACGACCTCGGCTGGGTGGTGGATCTGGGCGGCAAGGACGCGGCGGCCAACCCGCTGAAGGTGTCCCTCTCGGGGCTGCCGGCGAAGGCGGTCACCCGCGGCTACCACCTGTTCGCCATGCCGGGGAACCGGGCCCGGGTGGGTGCGGACTGGATGCTCGACGCCACCCTGCCCCGGCCCTCGGTGCAGCTCGGCCTGGTGCCGGGCAACGCCGTACCGCTGGAGAGCGAGTCGCCCGAGGTGGTGCGCCGGGGCTGAGCCCCGGTCGGCCGCCGGCCGGTCACCGGGGCTCCGGTCGCTCGGGCCTCGACCGCCGCTGGTGGTCCCCGGTCGAGTCGTTGGTAGTCGGCACCGGCACGGCGCGCCGGCCGCCGGGGACGAACTCGTGTAGCAGGATCTGCCCGATGCCCGCCGCCGGGATGGCCAGCAGCGCGCCGAGCAGCCCCGCCAGATTGGCGGCGAGCAACCCGCTTACCAGCACGGTCAGCGGGTTCAACCGGACTGCGCGGGACATGATGACCGGTGCCAGCAGGTGGTTCTCGACCTGCTGGTAGATCACGAAGGACACCAGGACGATGACGCCGGTGGTGGGGGAGTGCAGGAAGCCCGCGCCGGCCGCGATGATCGCGCCCAGGGTGGCCCCGACCAGTGGGATCAGGTCCGCGATGGCGACCAGCAGGGCGATCACCGCCGCGAACGGCACGCCGGTGAGCACGAGCAGCAGGAAGGTCAGGCCGCCGAGGAGCACGCTGATCAGGAGGTTGCCGCTGAGGTAGCCGGTGATCGCGCGGGAGGAGCCCCGACCGATGCGCCGCAGGCGCTCCGCCGCGCCGTCGTCGACCAGGGCCAGCGTGCCGGCGATGATCTTGGGGGCCTCCAGCACCATCAGGTACGCCAGTACCACCACCGTGATCGCCCCGGCGATCGTCTCCACCACGCTGCGGAGCACCCCGAGGGCGGGGTGGCCGAACCGCTCGGCGTAGTGCCGGAGCTGCTCGGCGTTCGCGTACCGCTGGAGATGGAACCGGTGCAGCAGCTCGCCGAGTCGGCCGTGGCCGGCCCGGGCCTCGCGCAGCAGTTCGGGGGCCTGCTCGACGAACCGGCTGACCTCGCTCACCAGCGGCACCACGATCACCGCGCCGAGTGCGGCGAGCAGCACGAAGGCGACGGCGAAGACCAGCAGGGTGGCCAGCGCCCGGTGCCGCACGAACCGCCGTTCCACCCAGTCCACCAGGGGCTTCAGGGCCACCGCGAAGAACGCCGCGACGAGGATCCAGACCAGCACCCGGCGGGTCGACCAGACCAGACTCAGCACCACGACGGTGGCCAGCACCAGACCGATGACGATCAGCGTCCGCCGCGCGGTGGACCGGTCGTCGGCGTCGCTCATCCGGCGCGGCTACCCGCGCGGGCCGGAAGGAAACGCGGGCCGCCTCAGCCGGCGGGGCCGGCATCGGTGGCCGGGCGGGCGCCGGCCACGAACGCGTCCAGCGCCGCCCCGTGCAGCACGCCACCGGGCACCGGGTCCCCGGCGGCGCGGGCGACCAGCCGGCGGACCGGCAGCCGGCCGGCTCGGTGGGCGGCGGCGAGCACCAGGTTGCCGTAGCGCCGACCGCGCAGCATCCGCCGGTCGGCGACCAGGCAGACGTCGGCGAAGACGGCGCGCAGCGTCGCGACCTGGGCACGGGAGAAGACCAGTGGCGGCAGGTCGGCGACGTTGACCAGGTAGACGCCGTCCGGGCGGAGCACCCGGCCCACCTCGGCGACGAACTCGACGCTGGCCACGCGCCGGGGCATCCGGGCCGCCCGGTAGACGTCGGCGAGCACCAGGTCGTACGCGCCGGCCGACGTTTCCGTCACCGCCTCCCGGGCGTCGCCGATGGTCACCTCGACCTCGGGCGGCACCGGGGGCAGCTCGCGGCGGACCAGCTCGATCACCGCCGGATCGCGCTCGACGACCCGCTGCGCGGAGCCGGGGCGGGTGGCCGCCAGCCAGCGGGGCAGGGTGAGCGCGCCGCCGCCCAGGTGCAGGGCAGCCAGCGGCTGCCCGGGCGGGGCGGCCAGGTCGACCACGGCGGCCATCCGCCGCACGTACTCGAAGTGCAGGTGACGCGGGTCGGCGACGTCGACGTAGGACTGTTCGACCCCGGCGGCGAGCAACGTACGGCCGGTCGGTCGGGCCCGGTCCACGACGATCTCCAGGCTCTCCGCGCTCCCCACGGCGCGCAACGGTACCGGGCCGGCGGGCGGGGTGCCCGCCGGCCCGGGCGACTCAGCCGGCGTTCATGCCGGCACCGGCCTCGTCGATCGCGTCGTCGATCCGGTGCGCCAGGTCCACGTCCAGCGCCGTCACCCCGTCGACCTGCTGGGTCCGGACGGTCAGCACGGCGCTGTCCGGGTCCGGGCGGCCGATCAGCGGGCGGCGCCCGGTCTCCACCCGGAGCAGGTCGAGTTGGTCGAGCACCCGGTCCAGGTTCCCGGCGGGCAACTCGATCGTGCGTACCAGCGACTGCCGGTCACTGGACCAGTACCGCAGTCCGGCGAGTGCGTCACGCAACTCCTGCTCGGTCAGCGGCGCGGTGGCGGACGTGGGGCCCACCAGGCCGCCGCCGGGCTCCGGCGGTGCGAGCAGGTCCCGCAACCCGTCCGGTACGCGCAGCGACTCCACCAGGTCGCCGTCGGCGTCGGCCAGCGCGGCGAGGGTCGCCTCGGCCTGGTACCGCGCCTGCTCCGGGGTGAGGCGGCTGCGCCGGCCCACCTCGGCCAGGAAGCCGGGCAGGTCCCGCCGCCGCTCGATGCCGTCCACCGGCACCACGTCGTGCAGCTTCACCGGCACCGCCGCCAGCAGCCGCTCGCGTTCGGCCTCGTCCAGCGCCCAGGCCAGCGCGAGCACGGTCGCCTCCGCGGCCACCTTGGCGGTGGCGAAATCGACCCCGGCCCGCCGGCTGACGTCGTCGACGAGATCGCGGTAGCCCAGCGTGGTCACCCGCCCGCGGCTCGCGCCCGGCAGCGGACGCGACCGCTCCGGCAGACCCGCCGGGGGCGGCGCGGGACCGCCCCGCGTGGTGTCCGGCTTGTGCCGGCCAGCCGGCGGCGGGCCGGACCGTTCGCGCTGGTCCACCGAGGTGACCTGCTTGGACGCGCTCAGGCTGGCGCCGGTCTCGCTCGGTCGCCGGCCACGTTCGCGAGCCTCGCGGGCCAGGGTCCGGCGGCGCTTGTTGTCGCCCTCCATCTGCTTGCGCATCGTCGCACCTCGTTCCTCGTCGGGTTGCGCCTTGCGCCGGTCGCCTTCCCGGCGCTGCTGGGAAGGAAACGGCGCCGCCGGCGGCCGGCGAGCTTCATTCGCTGGGGGTGAGGGGCGATCACCCGGCGGCGCACCACCATCGAGATGGACCGGGAGACTTCCGACGCACGCGGAAGGGAAGGTCGTCATGAAGAGGATCGTCGAGATCGTCCCCGCTCGCCCCGGCTGGTACGCGCGGTGGCAGGTCGAGCCCGAGCTCACCCGCTCCTACGCCGTGACGCTGTGGGCGCTGGTGGAGGAGGCCGACGGCACCGGCCGCGAGGTGGTCGGCGTCGACTGTGTGGGTCAGTGGCCCGGAGCGGACGACAACGAGGCGGGTGGACAGTTCGTCCGGTATCTCTTCCAGACGCCCGATTCCGGCGCGCCGGAGGACGCCGAACCACCGACGGTGGGCGAGCTGCGGGACTCCGGACCGCGGCTGCAAGCGGTGCCCGCCGCCTGAGCCACCCTCCCCGGCCCCCGGCCCCTGGTCCCAGGGTCGGGGGCCACCCCCTGTTCGGGGACGGTCAGCCGACCTCGCGGGACGCGCCGGGGACCCCCCGACCACTATGGACAGCAGCTGAGCGACTTCACCCGGACGCCGATCGGGAACCCGGGTATGCTTGCCGCACTGCAAGCGTCCGCTTGTGGTGGGAGCGAGGGGGGTTACGGTGGCGCTGACCGTCACGTACGCCCAGCGAAACGGGGGCACCGCCTGCCTCCGGCTCGCCGGCGAGCTCGACATGAGCAGCGCTCCGCAGCTCAATGCCGCCCTCGACCGGCTGGCCGCGGCGGGTCAGCGGCAGCTTCTCATCGATCTCACCGAGCTGACCTTCTGCGATTCGACGGGCATCGCGGCCTTCGTTCGGGGCGACAACCGGGCCGCCGCCGAGGGCGGCTGGCTGCGGCTCACCGGGGCGACCGGGCGGGTGGCCCGGGTGCTCCAGGTCACCGGTCTCGCCGAGGTACTCCGGTACGACGCGGAACCGTCCGGCCCGGCCTCGCCGTCCGCCTTCTGATCGGTTAGATTTCCGCGCCAGCGGGCGATCGCTCCCCTTCCGCTTCGCCCTCCCCGACCGTAAGCAGGTGTCCCATGGGCCCACGCACGCCGAGCCCCGTTCGTATCCTGGTGGTGGACGACGACCCGGGTGACGTCCTCATGATCGAGGAGGCCCTCGAGGACTCCGACGTCGAGAAGATCATCGACGTGGTCAACGACGGCCAGGAGGCGATGGAGTTCCTCCGCCGGGAGGGCCGGCACACCGACGCCACCCGCCCCGACGTCATCCTGCTCGACCTGAACATGCCCCGGATGGACGGGCGCCAGGTGCTCGGCGAGGTCAAGCAGGACGAGGACCTGCGGACCATCCCGATCGTCGTACTGACCACCTCCAACGCCGACACCGACATCGTCGGCAGCTACACCCTCCAGGCCAACGCGTACGTGACGAAGCCGATCGACCTGGACGACTTCAACGACGTGGTACGCCGCATCGACGAGTTCTTCGGCCGGGTGGTGGTCCTCCCGAGGCACTCCTGAGCGAGTGGCGCCGGACGTCCGGACGCCCGGATACTGAACATTTTCGGCGAACCGCCGCGGGCGCGGGCGGCACCCTCCAGGATCGGCAGGTGGGGACGTAACACCAGCTGCCTGGGGGGCGACAGTATGAGGTTCTCCGTCGTTGAGACCGGTTACGACCAGCGGCAGGTGGATTCCTGCCTGGACGAGCTGGGGATCCGGTTGATCCGGCTGGCGGCGCGGGCGGAGAGCGTCGCCGGTGCCGGCCGCGAGTTCGACCAGATCCGGCAGGAGGCGACCCACCTCTGCGACTTCCTGCGTCGCCGCACCGCCCCGGCCGAGGGTGACGCGGCCGCCGTCCGGGCGGGTGCGACGGCGGTCGAACGCGAGGCCGCCGAGCTGCTGGCCCGGGCCCGCACCGAGCTGGAGGCCGCCCGGGAGGAGGCCCGCCTGGTGCGTGAGCAGGCGTACGCCGAGGCGGTCCGGGCGCGCCGCGACTTCGAGGCGGCGCTGCTGGCCCGCCGTCGGCGCGAGGCCCGGGTGGAGGAGATCCTGGCCGGCACGCGCGGCGACACGGTCCCGGCGGACACGCCGACCGCCGCCGCCGGGGTGCCGGCGACCCGGGTCGCGGCGGGCGCGGGCGGCGAGGCCGGACCGAATCCCGCCGGGCGTACCGCCGCCTGAGCGCCGGCTCAGACCAGCGCCGCCACCACCGTCGTCGCCCGGTCCTCGTGCTGGGCGTACGCGTCGGGGAAGGCGGAGACCTGCACGGCCTGGGCGGCCTGGGTGACGCTCATGTCGGCCCAGCGGGGCACCTCGTTGAGCGCGGAGAAGAAGGCCCGCGCCGCGTACGCCGGGTTCATGATCTGGGCGACGGTGCCCCAGCCGCTGCTGGGCCGCTGCTGGAACAGCCCGACCGAGTCGTGGTCGGAGCCGCTGCCCTGGTGCGGGTAGTCGAAGGACTCCGGCAGCACGTCGCTGGCCAGGTTGTAGAGGTCGCTCTCCTGCATGGCGGTCGCGATGGCCACGACGAACGCCCGGCGCGGCATCTTCATGGCCCGCCCCACGTCGACGATCACCTTGGCGTTGTCCATCTGGCGCTGGTCCAGGCCGGCGACCGGGCGGGGGTGCTTCGGCCGGACCGGCTTCTTCGCCACCTTCTTCGTCGGCACGGGGCTCGGGGTGGCGACCGGGATCGGGGTGACCGGCGCGGTGTGCGGGGCGGCGGGGCGCTCGTAGTCCCGGGTCGCGCGATCGACGGCGGCGTCGGCCGCCCGGTCGGTCATCAGCTGGCGGACGGGCTCGTGGCGTTGGTCGGGCTGCTCGGCGCCGACGAAGCCGATGAGCCCGAGGCAGCAGGTCACGCCGGTGGCGACCACGATCCGGCCGGGGGTGGAGGCGAGCATCCGGCGGCGGGGCGGCTCGAGGGCCCGGTGCCGGCCGATCCGCCTTTCGGCTGATGCGGGGTCGATCGTACGGCGAGCGGGGCGCTTCTCGGCCGGCTGCTGCTCGGGGGAGTCGTCGGGATGCACGCGCCGAGGCTAGAAAGCATCCCGGCGCTTGCCACCGGGGTAGTTCGTGGCATGCGCCACAATTTGCCATAATCCGCACCCGCATTACGCCCGCTGAATCATGAAAGCCGCCATCCTCGCGTTTCGCATTTGCCGCCAATAGGGGAAAAGGAGGGGCGAGCCGGGCGGATGATCAGGTTTGCGGTGCTTCGGCCGGGTCTCCTCCGTTCGGCGGATGCGTACCCCCGCCGGCTGGGATGTGGGTGGGGACGGAGGGACGAGGTCCGGGTGTGCCGGGATCATGGCTGCCGGGGCGGAGCGGCTCGATACGATGCGGACGGTGACGGGGCAGATGGTCGACGAACGGGCCGCCGGTGACCCGACCGGCCGACGGGACCGGCGCGGACTGCTGGTCGCCGCCCTCGCCGTCCTGCTCGCCGTCCTCATCGCCGGCCACCGGGTGGTGCCCAACGTGCACGGCCTCGGCAGCCTGGTGGACAGTGTCGCCCCGCTGCTCGGTCTCGGCGTACCCCCGCTCGCCCTCGCGGCGCTGCTGCGCCGCTCCCGCCGGGCCCTGCTGGCGGTGGCGCTCCCCGCGGTGGCCTGGCTGGCGCTCTACGGCGGCGCCTGGCTGCCGCCGGCGGCCGGCGCCGAACCCGCGTCGGTCCGGGTGGCCAGCCAGAACCTGCGCTCCGGCAACCCCGACCCGGCGGCCACGGTCGACGCGGTCGCCGGTGCCGGCGCCGACCTCATCGGGCTCCAGGAGGTCGACGACGACGTCCGGGTCGGGACGGCGCTGGACCAGCACTACCCGCACCGGGCCACCGTGTCGACCGTCGCGCTGTGGAGCCGGTGGCCGATCCGGGAGTCACACGGCGTGGACACCGGCCTCGGCTGGGACCGGGCGCTGCGGGCGGTGGTGGCCGCGCCGCGGGGCGACCTCGTGGTGTACGTGGTGCACCTGGGCTCCGCCCGGGCCGGGCACACCGCCACCCGGGACGAGACGCTCGCCGCCCTCGCCGCCGCCGTGCGGGCCGATCCGGCCCCCCGGCTGGTGGTGCTGGGCGACCTCAACACCGCCAGCACCGACCGGGTCTTCGTCCCGCTCGCCCGGCTGCTGCACGACGCCCAGGCCGACGCCGGGCAGGGGTTCGGCTTCACCTGGCCGGCGGAACTCCCGGTGACCCGTCCGGACCACGTCCTCTACCGGGGGCTCACCCCCACCGCGGCGGGCGTGCTGCACACCCCGGACAGCGACCACCGGGCGGTGACCGCCGGCTTCCGCTGGTAGCGGTCAGTGCCGCCCGTTCTCCGCCGGCGTCACGGTCAGCCGGTGCCGGCTGCTGTCGCCGCTGGAGAACGGCCAGAGCCGGTCGGCGTACGCGACCAGGTCGGCCAGTTGTTGGCGGGTCAGGCCTGCCGAGGAGATCTCGGCGTGCACGTCGGCCCGGTAGCGCCCGTCGTCGTCGCGCCCGAGCTTTGCCTCCGCCGTCACCTTCACGGTGTGCGCCTCGTCGGTGATCTCACCGGCCGCCTCCACCGCCGCGTGGTGCAGGCAGGAGGCGAAGGCGGCGGCCAGCAACTGTTCGGGCGTCAGTCCGGTGCAGTGCGGCGCGAGCGGGGACGCCAGGGCGGAGGAGAGCCCGCCGTCGTCGGTGCGAACGTGACCGCCCGCGGCGGTCGCGGTGGCCGTCTCGGCCAGCCAGGGACTACGATCCGGCATCGCGTTCCTCCCGTCACTCACCCGCCCGGCTACCCGGCCCCCGCCCGGCGAAACCGTGCCTGAGCAGGCCGGAGGTGGTAGGTGGCGGTCAGGAACGGGCCCCTTCGGCGGCCGGCACGGCCATCGCCTCGGTCGCCTCGGCCGCGGCCCGGTCGGTCCACGGCGACACCGGCGCGCTGCGCGGTCTCGGCATGGCCGCCAGCATCGGCACGTACACCCGGGCGTCCACCACCTCGGCCAGCAGCAGCGCCGCCATCAGGCTCGTCGGTCGGACGGCCGGGTCCTCGGCGAGGCAACGGCGGCACAGGTCGGCGATCTCGGGCGGCAGCCCGTCGATCTCGGGCAACGGCCGCGGCGGCTGGCGGCGGCGCGCGCCCAGCAGCTGGGTGGCGCTGCCGGCGGTGTACGGGAGCCGGCCGGTCAGGCAGTAGTAGAGCAGCACGCCGAGGGCGTACATGTCGGCGGCGGGCGTGGCCGGCTGGCGGTCGATCTGCTCCGGCGCCAGGTACGCCGGGGTGCCCACCACCATGCCCTCCGGAGTGTGGTCCGGTGCCCCGGCGGGGGTGGCGATGCCGAAGTCGAGCACCTTGACCCCGGCCGGGGTGAGGATCACGTTCGCCGGCTTCACGTCGCGGTGCACGATGCCGTGCGCGTGGGCGGCGGCCAGCGCGGCGCTCACCTCGGCGCAGACCCGGGTCGCGATTCGCCAGTCCAGCGCGCCGTCGCGCAGGTGCGCCGCGAGCGTCTCACCCTCGGCCAGCTCCATCACGATGTACGGCACCTCGCCGCCGTCCGCCGCGATGGAGGTGCCGAAGTCGTGCACGCTGGCCACGTTCGGGTGCACCAGCCGGGCCGCGGAGCGCGCCTCGGCCCGGATCCGCTCCACCGACGTGTCCTCCCCCTCCTGACCGGGGGAGATGAGCTTCACCGCGACGGTCCGGTCGAGCACGAGGTCGTGCGCCCGCCAGACCTCCGACATGCCGCCGACGCCGACGCGCTGTTCGAGCTCGTACCGCCCGCCCAGGGTCCTCATCGGCCACTCCTCGTCCTCGCCCGGTTCTCCGGCTGCTGCGGTTCGCGGTACCCGAGCTCTGAGCAGGGCAAACCGCCGGGGGTTTCCGGGCGGCGTCGGCGCGGTGCGCGGTAGCTTGTGATGGCGTTCGGTGACGACTGCGGAACGGAGGGTGCGGGGTGGCTCAGGTGCGCGTACGGTTCGTCGGCGGACCGGCCCACGACCTGGTCCGGGAGTTGCCGGCCGAGCCGGGCGGGCAGCCGCCGCCCCGCTGGATCCTGCGCCATCCCGACGGGCGGCCGGCCCCGGCCGGGAGCGAGGCCGACCACCTCTACGAACGCGACCACCGCGACGGCTACGGCACCTGGACCATGCGGTACGTGCGCACCGAGCCGTTCGGCGCCACCGAGTGAACCACCTCCACCGGCGCGCTCACCGCCGTGCCTCCGGCGGCGTGCTCACGCCGAACCCGCGGCCCAGCGCCCGGGACTGCTCCTCAACCAGCGGCACCATGGTCCGCGCGGTACGCCCGATCAGCCAGTCGGCGACCGGGCTGACCAGCAGCGACCGCACCGCCTGCACGCCGCCGACGGCGCGCGGTACGTACACCCTTCGTTGGCGGCGTTCGATCGCCCGGACGAACGCGGCGGCGCACTCCCGCACGGAGGTCGTCCGCCGCATCGGCCAGGGCAGCCGGCCCAGGACCGCCTCGAACGCCGGCAGGTCGGCCCGCGCCTCGCGGACCAGGTCGGTGTCCACCCAGGACGGGTGAGCCGTCCCCACCGCCACGCCGCGGTGCGCCAGTTCCAGCCGGATCGCGGTGCCGAAGTGCTCCGCACCGGCCTTCGACGCGCAGTAGGCGGCCATCCCCGGCAGCGCCGCGAACGCGGCGGCCGAGGAGACGATCAGCAGGTAACCTCGCCGGGCGGTGAGCGCCTCCACCGTCGCGGCCGCCGTCCGCAGCACCCCGACCAGGTTCACCTGGACGGTGCGGACCAGCGCCTCGATGTCGCCGACGGCGATGGTGCCCCGGTTGGCCACCCCGGCGTTCGCCACCACCGCGTCGATGCCACCGAGCGCGGCGACGGTGCCCTCGACCGCCGCGTCCAGGGCGGCCTGGTCGGTGACGTCGGCGGCGAACCAGACGTGCTCGGGGCCCAGCTCGGCGGCGAGCGCGGCCAGCCGCTCCGGCTCCAGGCCCACCAGGGCCAGCTTCGCGCCCCGTGCGGCGGCGAGCCGGGCGGTGTGTTCGCCGATGCCGCGGGCCGCCCCGGTCACCAGCACCACCTTGCCGGCCAGCCGGCCGGCCGGACGACCGTCGATCGACATGCCGGCAAGTTACCACCGGGTAGCAGGCTGGGGAAAGGTCGCCGGGCGAATCCACGGCCAGGCCCGCACGCCCTGCCCGGCCAGCCAGTCCGGGCCGTCCGCGCCACCGTCGCGGAGGCGATACGCCGGAACCGCCCGTCCGACCCGCACAGCTGGTACACAGGATCGGGACAGGCCCGCCACAGCGGGGCGTCCCACGATGGGGGACATGGTCATGGACGGGCGGGCCGCGCAGGGCCGGATCGAGCTGCGCCGACCGGACGGGGAGCCGGTACGGGTGCTGGTGGTGGACGACGAGTCGACCCTCACCGATCTCCTCTCGATGGCGCTGCGCTACGAGGGCTGGCAGGTCGCCGCCGCCGGCAACGGGATGGCCGCGATCAGCACCGCCCGGCAGTTCAAGCCGGACGCCGTGGTGCTCGACGTGATGCTGCCCGACCTGGACGGCTTCCAGGTGCTGCGCCGGCTGCGTGAGGAGAGCCCCACTGTGCCGGTGCTCTTCCTGACCGCCCGCGACGCGGTCGAGGAGCGGATCGCCGGGCTCACCGTGGGCGGCGACGACTACGTCACCAAGCCGTTCAGCCTGGAGGAGGTGATCGCCCGGCTGCGCGCCCTGCTGCGCCGCTCCGGGTTCGCGGTCGCCACCCGCGAGGACGCCGTACTCACCGTCGGCGACCTCAGCCTCGACGAGGACAGCCACGAGGTACGCCGGGGCGGCGACCTGATCACCCTCACCGCCACCGAGTTCGAGCTGCTGCGCTATCTGATGCGCAACCCGCGCCGGGTGCTCAGCAAGGCGCAGATCCTCGACCGGGTCTGGAACTACGACTTCGGCGGCCAGGCCAACGTCGTCGAGCTGTACATCTCGTACCTGCGCAAGAAGATCGACGCGGGCCGCGAGCCGATGATCCACACGCTGCGGGGCGCCGGGTATGTCCTCAAGCCGGCGGAGTGACCTCGCGCGGCGGGTGCGTCGCCGACTCGCCGGCTGGTCGCTGCGCCGTCGGCTGGTGCTCTCCGTGGTGGCGCTGCTCGCCCTGGTCAGCCTCGGCATCGGCGGACTGACCACGGTCGCCCTGCGGCACTTCCTGATCGGCCAGGTCGACAACCAGCTCACCATGAACGACCGGCGCGGCGGTGCCGACGGGCCGCCCTGGCCGCGTCTGGGCGTGGATCCGCAGCGGCCCGACCCGTGCGTGCAACCCACACTGGAGCCGCCGCGCGGCTTTCCGACCGGCTCGATCGCGATGCGGATCGCCTGCGGGGCCACGACGGCGACGGCCCGAGCCGAGTCCGGGAGCGTGGACACCGTTCCCGCCACCGACGTCACCACGCTTGCCGCGCTGCCGCTCGACGGGCAGCCCCGCACGGTGGAGCTCGGCGACCGGGGTGACTATCGCGCGGTGGCCCATCGCGCGCCCGACGGTGACGTACTCGCCGTCGCCATCCCGCTCTCCTCGATGGAGGAGACCGTCATGTGGATGGTCGTCGCGCAGGCCGGCGTGATCACCGCCGGGCTGCTCATCGCCGGCAGTCTCGGCCTGCTGATCGTCCGGGCCACGCTGCGTCCGCTGAACCGGGTGGCCGCCACCGCGGCGCGGGTCACCGAGCTGCCGCTGGACCGGGGCGAGGTGGCGCTGTCGGTACGGGTGCCGGAGGCCGACACCGACCCGCGTACCGAGGTGGGGCAGGTGGGCGGCGCGCTCAACCGGATGCTCGGCCACGTCGCCGCCGCGCTCGCCGCCCGGCAGGCCAGCGAGACCCGGGTCCGCCAGTTTGTCGCCGACGCCAGCCACGAGTTGCGGACGCCCCTGGCGGCGATCCGCGGCTACGCCGAGGTGGCCCGGCGCGGCCGGGACGAGGTGCCGCCGGACGTGGCGCACGCGCTGCGCCGGGTGGAGTCGGAGAGCACCCGGATGACCAGGCTTGTCGACGACCTGCTGCTGCTCGCCCGCCTCGACTCCGGCCGGCCCCTCGGGGCCGAACCGGTCGACCTCACCGCGCTGGTGGTGAACGCGGTCAGCGACGCCCACGTGGCCGGTCCCGAGCACCGCTGGCAGCTCGACCTGCCCGACGAACCGGTGAGCGTCACCGGCGACGCCCACCGGCTGCACCAGGTGGTGGCGAACCTGCTCGCCAACGCGCGGGTGCACACCCCGCCCGGCACCACCGTCACCACCCGGCTCGCCCCGGTCCCCGACGGCGTGGAACTCAGCGTGGCCGACGACGGCCCCGGTATCCCCGCCGAGCTCCAGCCGGAGGTCTTCGAACGCTTCGCCCGGGGGGACAGCTCGCGCTCCCGGGCGCACGGCAGCACGGGCCTCGGCCTGGCCATCGTGGCCGCCGTGGTGGAGGCCCACCACGGCCGGGTCGACGTGACCAGCCGCCCCGGGCGGACCGTGTTCACGGTACGGCTGCCGGGAGGCTGCTCGCCTTCGCCCTCGGCCTGGCCCTGACCAGCGGATCGCTGGCCGTGCTGCACGCGGCCGCAGGTACGCCGCCGCGGGCACTGGAGCTGACCGTCCTGGTCGCCGCGAACCTCGCGGCCACCGCTCTCCGCTTCATCCTGCTCCGCCTCGCCATGCACCACCGCCGCCCCTGACCACCACGCGACCACACCTTCATGATCAACAACCGTGTGTGACAGGGTGGGGCGATGTACCGGGAACGGGCGGCCGACGGGATCGCGGGGGCGGTGTCGTGGGAGAGCGTCTCCCGCGGCGGGGCGCCCACGCGGGTGCTGCCGGACGGGTGTCTGGACCTGCTCTGGTCCAGCCGGGCCGGGTTGCTGGTTGCCGGGCCGGACCGCACCGCCCACCTGTCGGTGAGCGTGCCGGGGGAGCGCTGGGTCGGGCTGCGCCTCCCGCCCGGCGTCGGACCGGTGGTCTTCGGGGTGCCCGCCCACGAGCTGCGGGACCGGCGGGTACCTCTCGCCGATCTGTGGGGCCGGGAGGCCGGGCGGCTGGCGGACCGGATCGACGACGGGCGGGCGGCGGACGCCGTGCTGGAGGCGGTCGCGATGGCGCGGCTGCGGGCGGTCGGGGGTCCGGACCCGCTCGGGGCCCGCGTCGCCGCCCGGCTGGCGGCCGGCGCGAGCGTAGCCGCCACCGCCGCCGAGGTCGGCCTCGGCGCGCGGGCCCTGCACCGGCGCAGCCAGCTCCTCTTCGGGTACGGCCCGAAGACCCTCGCCCGCATCCTCCGGATGCGCCGGGCCCTCGACCTGGCCCACGACGGCGCCCCGCTGGCCGAGGTCGCGGCGATCGCCGGGTACGCGGACCAGGCCCATTTCACCCGCGAGGTGACCGAACTGGCCGGCGTACCCCCGACCCGCCTGCTGCCCGCCGGCCGGGCCTGACCACCAGGCCGGGGTCGCGGCGTCAGTCGCTCTTGAGCGGGGCGAACAGGTCGACGCCGTTGCCGTCCGGGTCGTGCAGCACGGCGTACCGCTGGCCCCAGAAGGCGTCCCAGGGCGGCAGGTGCCCGTGGTGGCCGGCGGCGGTCAGCTCGGCGTACCACCGGTCCACCTCGGTCGGGTCGGCGCAGCGGAAGGCCAGGCCCATCCGGGGACTGCCGGTGGCCGGGGTGCGGCCCGGGTCGAAGGTGCGCACCATCTCGGCCGCGTCCCAGGCGAGCCGGACGCCGTTGTCGAGGGTGATCTCCACGTGCGGTTCGGTCTCCGCGCCGGGTGGGATCGGCAGCCCCAGCCGGCGGTAGAAGTCGAGCGTACGGGCCATGTCGGTGACGACCATGCCGATCAGATCGAAGTGCGGTGTCATGCCCGCCACGGTAGGGGCACGCGGGGCCTGCGGTCTTGAACGGAACGGACGGATGCGAGTGGCCGGTGTGGGCTTCACGGCCGAGTGCCGGGGCGTACGGTGTAGGACAAGTCCGGCTTAGCGGGTTAAAGCCCCCCATATCGGCCTGGGCTCCGACAACCGTCGAGGGAAGGGAGCAGCCGTGACGCACCTGGCCTACCTGGACGCGGGATCCGGCAGCCTGATCGTGCAGGCGCTGGTCGGCGGGGTGGCCGGCGCCGCGGTCGCCGCCAAGCTCTACTGGCGTCGCCTGGTCGCCCGGTTCCGCCGTCAGCCCACCGACCAGGGCTGACCGCGTGGCCGTCCCCGACAGCGGCGTCCGCCTCGACCCCGGCTCCTTCCGCGACCCCGGCAGCCGGGTCTTCCACCGGCGCGGCGAGGTGCTCCGCGGCCTGGACGAGCGGTCTGCCCGCGACTGGCGCGCTCTCGCGGTCAGCGACTTCTTCCGCGACCTGCTCGCCGCCGGCAAGGTCTGTGGCACCGAGGAGCTGATCCCCACCCCGGTCGACGCGCCCTGGGCGGCGGTGCTCCGCCACGAGCGCATCCCGTTCGTCACCCACCCCTACGAGTGGTCGTACGGGATGCTGCGCGACGCCGCGCTGCTGCACCTGGAGATCCTCGCGGCGGCCCTCGCGGCCGGCTTCACCACCAAGGACGGCTCGGCATACAACCTCCAGTGGCGGGGCGTCGCGCCCGTCTTCATCGACGTCGGCTCGTTCGAGCCGGTCCGGGACGGGGAGCCCTGGGCCGGCTACCGGCAGTTCTGCCAGACCCTGCTCTATCCGTTGCTGCTCCAGGCCCACCTCGGGCTGGACTTCCAGCCCTGGCTGCGGGCCCGGATCGACGGCATCGAGCCGGAGCAGATGCGCCGCCTCTTCGGCGGCGCCCGCCGGCTGCGGGCCGGTGTGCTCACCCACGTTCACCTGCACGGCGCGATGCAGTCGCGCAACGCCGGCGCGAGCACCAGCGAGGTACGCGCCCAGCTGCGGGCCGCTGGCTACTCCCGTGAGCTGGCCCTGGCGACCGTACGCGGGCTGACCAGGCTGGTCCGTCGGCTGGACCACCGGCCGGGGGAGAGCCACTGGGCGGACTACCAGCGCACCTGCGCGTACTCGGTGCCGGACCGGCAGGCCAAGGAGGGCTTCGTCGACCGGGCGGTGGCCGCCACCGGGCCCGGCCTCGTGCTCGACCTGGGCGCCAACGACGGCCGGTACGCCCGGATCGCCGCCCGGCACGCCGACTACGTGGTCGCGGTCGAGCAGGATCCGGCCATCGTCGACGCCCTCTACCGGGCGCTGCGGGACGAGGGGGAGCGGCGGATCCTGCCGTTGCTGTTGGACCTGGCCGATCCGTCGCCGGGCGGCGGCTGGCGGGGTGCCGAGCGGGCCGCCTTCGCCGACCGGGCCCGGGCCGACGTCGTCCTCGCCCTGGCTCTGGTGCACCACCTGGCGATCGGTCGCAACGTGCCGCTGGCCGCGGTGCTGGACCAGCTCGTCGAGCTCGGTACGGCCGGCGGCACGCTGGTGGCGGAGTTCGTCCACCCCGAGGATCCGATGGCCCGCCGCCTGCTGGCCAACAAGCCCGACGGGCTCTTCCCCGACTACCGGCTGGAGACGTTCGAGACACTGCTCGCCGCGCGCGGCCGGGTCGTCCGCCGGCTCGAGCTGCCCTCCGGCACCCGGACGCTCTACCAGGTGGTGATCGGTGGCTGACACGCTCGCGCCCCCACGATCCCGGCCGGAGGCGCCCGCGGCGCTCCGGCGCCGGCGCGGCTGGCGGCGCGAGGCGGGCCGGCTGCTGGAGGTGGTGGCGCTGGTCGGGTTGGTGGTCACCCAGCCGCTGCTGGACGTGCTCGGCCACAGCCCCGACTTCTTCCTGTTCCACCGGGCCTCCCCGGCCGACGTGCTGCTGCTGGTGGCCCTGATCGCGATCGCGCCGACCGTGCCGTTCGCCCTGGTCGGCGCGATCGGTCTGGTCGCCGGTCGGGTCGTCCGGGCCGGCGTGCACACCCTCCTGGTGGGGCTGCTGCTGGCCGGGCTCGCGGTCCAGATCGGACGGCACGGGACGCCGCTGCGGGGCGTACCGCTGCTGCTGCTGGCGGGGGTGGCCGGCGCCGCCGGAGCGGCCGCGCACCGCCGGTGGCGTGCTCTCGGCCGGGTGCTGCGGGTGGCCGCGGCCGGCCCGGTGGTCTTCGTCGGCCTGTTCCTGTTCGCCTCGCCGGCCTCGGCGGTGGTGCTGCCCCGGGGGCACGCGGGCGCCGCCGGGGTGGCCGGCGCGGGCGCCCACCCGCCGGTGGTCATGATCGTCCTGGACGAGCTGCCGCTGGTCTCGCTGCTCGGCCCGGACGGGAAGATCGACGCCACCCGGTACCCGCACTTCGCCGAGCTGGCCGCCGGCTCGACCTGGTACCGCGACGCCACCGGGGTCAGCGGCTGGACCCCCTACGCCCTGCCCGCCATGCTGACCGGCCGGTATCCCGCCCACGGGGTCGCCCCGCACTACTCGCAGTACCCGGACAACCTGTTCACCGCCCTCGGCGGCCTGTACGAGATCAAGGCCGAGGAGAGCATCACCCGGCTCTGCCCGCCCAGCCGCTGCGACCAGCCGGCCAGCCCGCAGCAGGGGCTCGGCGTGCTGGTCCGGGAGAGCGGCAAGCTGCTGCGCCAGGTCACCGCCCCGGTGGACAGCCGGGCTGATCCGGAGGACTCCTACCGGGAGCTGACCCGCGCCGAGGCGGGGCTGGACGCCGCCGAGCCGGTCCCGGACGACCCGAAGTTCCGCTGGGACACCCTGGACGACAACCAGCCGGCCCGGTTCACCAGCTTCCTGGCCGGCCTGCGCCCGTCGTCCCGGCCCACCCTGCACTTCCTGCACCTGCTGATGCCCCACTCGCCGTGGGCGTACCTGCCGTCCGGGGCGCACTACGCGGCGCCGGAGGACCTGCCCAACGACGGCGCCGGCTGGGTGGACCTGGCCCGCCAGCGGCACCTCGCCCAGCTCGGCTACACCGACCGGCTGATCGGCGAGACGCTGCGCACCCTGCGCGCCACCGGCCTGTACGACAAGGCGCTGATCCTGGTCACCGCCGACCACGGGGTGAGCTTCTTGAAGGACTGGCAGGGCCGGGGGATGGACGCCATCCACCACGCCGCCGATCAGGTCGCCTGGGTGCCGATGTTCGTCAAGGAGCCGGGCCAGCGCACCGGCCGGGTCGACGACCGGAACTGGCAGCACGTGGACCTGCTCCCCACCATCCTCGACGAGACCCACATTCGGGTGCCCTGGCGGATGGACGGCCGCTCGGCGAAGCAGTCGCCGCGGGGCGGGCCGGACAAGCTCTTCTACGACCGGCCCGGGGAGCCGGTGACGATCAGCGGCGGGGTGCCGTCCCCGCCCGCCGCCCCGGCCCCCGACCCGCTGGTCGGCACCAGGATCGGCGGCAAACCCGCCGGCGGTACGGCCACGGTGGCGAACCTCGGCGCGTTCCGCGCCGTCGACCCCGCCCGCGGTGAGTTGCCCGCCCTGGTCTGGGGCACGGTGCCGGCGTCGGTGCCGGACGGCACGAAGCTCGCGGTGGCGGTCAACGGCACGGTCGGCGCGGTCGTCCCGGTCGTCGCGCCCGACAAGGGCGGCCGGCGGTTCGCCGCGTTCCTGCCCGACGACCGGCTCTTCGCCGCCGGGGCCAACCGCCTCGACATCTACCGGATCGGCGCCGACCGCAGCCTGCGCCGGCTGGCCCTGTCCTGACCGGCCGCCCTACCTGGCGGTAGCCTTACCGGCCGCGCCGCCCCCGGGCCGGGGTGGCCGCGCTCCCACCGGTTTCCCAGCCGGCAAGTCGGGAATCGGGTGATGCACGCCTCACCACCGAACCATGACGAGCGGTGTCCTCCCGACCGTAAGTACGGTAAAAGCGAAGGCAATTCAACGAAGATCTTGCCGGCGAAGCGAGGAACACATGACGGAAGTCAAGCTCGACCACCCCGGTGGGCAGCTGTCGATGCCGGTGCAGTCCGCGGTCGAGGGCCCCGCCGGCATCAAGGTGGGCAACCTGCTCAAGGAAACCGGGATGACCACCTACGACCCCGGTTTCGTCAACACCGCGTCCTGTTCGTCCGCGATCACCTACATCGATGGTGACGCGGGCATCCTGCGGTACCGGGGCTACCCCATCGAGCAGTTGGCCGAGAAGTCCTCCTTCCTGGAGGTCTCCTACCTGCTGATCTACGGCGAGCTGCCGACCCAGGCGCAGCTGGCCGAGTTCAGCGAGCGGATCCGGCGGCACTCGCTGCTGCACGAGGAGATGCGTCGCTTCTTCGACGGCTTCCCGCGTGACGCGCACCCGATGGCCGTGCTCTCGTCCGCGGTGAGCGCGATCTCCACCTTCTACCAGGACAGCCTGGACCCGTTCGACTCCGAGCACGTGGAGATGTCCACGGTGCGGCTGATGGCGAAGGTGCCCACCATCGCCTCGTACGCGTACAAGAAGTCGATCGGGCAGCCGCTGCTGTACCCGGACAACTCGCTCGGCTACGTCGAGAACTTCCTTCGGATGACCTTCGGCGTGCCGGCCGAGCCGTACGAGGTCGACCCGGTGGTCGCCAAGGTGCTGGACATGCTCTTCATCCTGCACGCCGACCACGAGCAGAACTGCTCCACCTCGACCGTGCGCCTGGTCGGCTCCAGCAACGCCAACCTGTTCGCCTCGGTCTCGGCCGGCGTCAACGCGCTCTTCGGCCCGCTGCACGGCGGCGCGAACCAGGCCGTGCTGGAGATGCTCCAGAAGATCCAGGCCGACGGCGGCGACGTCCGTTCCTTCGTGCAGAAGGTGAAGGACAAGCAGGATGGCGTGAAGCTGATGGGCTTCGGCCACCGGGTCTACAAGAACTACGACCCGCGTGCCGCGATCGTGAAGAAGGCCGCCCAGGACGTGCTGGACCGGATGGCCAAGCCCGACCCGCTGCTGGACCTCGCCGTGCAGCTGGAGGAGATCGCGCTCGCCGACGACTTCTTCGTCTCCCGCCGGCTCTACCCGAACGTGGACTTCTACACCGGCCTGATCTACAAGGCCGTGGGCTTCCCGACCAAGATGTTCACGGTGCTGTTCGCCCTGGGTCGACTGCCCGGCTGGATCGCCCAGTGGCGCGAGATGATCAACGACCCGGAGACCAAGATCGGCCGCCCGCGGCAGATCTACACCGGCTACGCCGAGCGGGACTACGTCCCCGCCGAGCAGCGCTGACCCCGGTCTGACCACGACGAAAAGGCCGCCGACCCCGAACGGGGTCGGCGGCCTTCGCCGTTTCGGCTGGTGCGTCAGGCCACCAGGGAGCGCAGCGGGATCTGCGCGTCCCGGAGGGCGTTCACCAGGTCCCGCAGGTACGGGTGCTCGTCGGCCTGCAGGCCGTCCCGGTTCGGGATCACCAGGTAGGCCGACCCGTTCACCACGGAGACCCGGGCGGTGCCGGTGTACCGGGCGACGACCGCCTCGGCGCGGTCGCGGTCACCGGCCGCCACCTCGACGGTGATCGGCCGCCACTCGCCGCCCAAGTTCTCCGCCACCGGCGCCGCCGCGGCGGCGGCCCGGGCCGGGTCGACGCCGGTCGTGCGGCTCAGGGCGGCCCGGTTCGGCGCCGCGCCCGCGCGCGACGGGTAGAGCAGCGCGTTGGCCACCAGGTGCTGCGCGTTCTCGGTGTACGCCCGGAAGAGCGGGTTGAACGCGAACAGCACCGCCCGGCCGGCGCCGGTCGGCTCGTCCACCAGCGCGACCGTCCCCTTCAGCGCGTCGCTGCCCACCGAGTAGCCGTTCGACCAGAAGGTGTTGTCGGACGGGTAGCTGAGCACGTTGGTGCCGGTGCTGCTCGGGTTCAGGATCGAGTCCTCGTTGTTGAACGCGAAGTCCTCCGCCGGGCGACCCAGCGCGACCGGGCTGTCGTGATCGACGTCGACCCGCAGTTGCGAGCCGGGCACCTGGTAGCCGCCCGGCTTCGCCTTCTCCGTCGTCGAGGTCAACCCGGCGGCCCGGGCCATCCGGGTGCCCTCGTTCCGCAACCCGATGTAGGTGTGGCCCTGGGCGATCCAGTTTCGCAGATTGGCCTGCCCGGCGGCGGTGAGCCCGCCGGTCGGGCTGCTGCCATCCGGCACGAGCAGCACGGTGCGTTCGGTGAACGCGGGGACGTTGTCGTTGATGTCGGCGGTGGTCACCGGCTTCAGGTCCAGGCCCCACCGCTTGCCCAGCACGTACCGGGCCTCGCCGTGCGAGCCGGAGGTGGTGGAGATGCCGGTGCCCTGGAACAGCCCGACGTCCGGCAGGTCCACCGGCGTCCCGCTGGCCGCCGTGTCATGCGGGCTCAGGGTCACCCCGAGCGACCGGGCCAGCTGGTCGAGCTCCGGGGTCAGGCTCCTGGCGGCGAAGCCGACCACGCTGGTCTCGAGGTCACGGACCAGCGGCACGCCCTGGCCGAGCAGCCGGAAGGTGAGCTCGGCCGCCGCCGCGGAGTCCAGCGGGTACTCGTACGAGCCGTTCGCCCCGGCCGCCGAGGTCTTGCCGCCCGAGATCCCACGGACGAGCTGGGCCTGGGGCCGGACGTCGTCGCCGGTGTAGATGGTGTCCACACCCATCAGCAGTGGGTTGCTCCAGGCCGACACGTCGTAGAAGTAGGGGAACGGCACGTACGCGTCCTCGCCCATGATCGCCTGGATCCAGTGCTTCTGCGGCTGGTCCATCGGGATCCAGTACGCGCCCACCGGCACCGTCACGTCGGTCGCGGTGCGCCCGCCGGAAATCCGCGCGCTGGGCACCGTGGTCGGCTTGGTCACCTCGTACACCTCGACGTCCATCCGGCGCAGCCGCTCGACCAGCCGGCGCACGTCGCCGAGCTGGCGGTCGGGGAGCAGGAAGTACGAGCGGATCTTGACGTCCGGCACCGGGAACTGCACGGTGTTGGTCGGCTGGACGACCTCGTTGGGCTCCAGCGTGCCGGCCTTGCCCTCGGCGAGCGCGTCCGTCCAGATCTTGAAGTAGCCGCTCAGCACCTCGTGCTTGTTCGCGGCGGCCCAGCCGAGGGTCGACCACTGGGTGTGGAACTGCTGCTGGACCCGGTCGGCCACCGCCGACGCGCTGCCCTTCTCGAAGGTCATGCCGGCGGCGCCGAAGCCGGCGGCCGGCACCGTGTCGCCGTAGCCCATGAAGAACAGGTCGTACCGCGCGTAGTTGAAGTAGCACTCGGTGGTCACGGCCCCGCCACAGGCGCCGTTGAAGCCGAAGCCCGCCTTGTTCGCCTCGCCGATCCGGTTGATCCAGTCGACGTTCTCGCTCGAGATCTCGTGGTGGATCGGGTCGGCGTTCGGCGGGAAGAAGTACTGCCGGCCACCCATCTCGTGGGCGTCGATGAAGACCTGCGGCGGGTACTGCCGCAGGAGTTCGATCTTGCCGTCGGTCTCCTGCTGGGTCCGGGCGAACCAGTCCCGGTTCATGTCGAAGCCGTACTCGTTCTGCCGGCGGCTGGCGTCGCGGCCGTCCGGGTTCTGCGTCGGCACGATGACGGTGACCAGGTTGTCGTTGCGCTCGGCGACGGCACAGGACAGCCCGGAGGCCAGCTCGTACAGGGTCTTGAGGGCGGCGTCGGTGCCGCTCTTCTCCCCGCCGTGCACGTTCCCGGCCACCCAGACGATGGCCGGGCGGTCGGTCGCGGTCTCGGCGGCCTTCTTCGCCGTGATCCCACGCGGGTCACGCAGGTCGCGGATGTCCCGGGCGATCTGCTGCAGGGCACCCTGCTGGACGTGCCGCTCGTTCGAGACGATCGCGTACGGCAGCGGCTGGCCGAGCACGCTGGTCGCCATGACGCCGGTGACCACCCGGTCGGAGGCGTCGTCGACGGCCTTCAGATAGCTGCGGACCTCGTCGTTGGTGACGACGCGCTCTTGGCCGGTGCCGAGCGGGAAGCCCAGCGCGGACTCCGGGCTGGGCACGGTGGACAGTCGGGCGGCCGGGTCGGTGCTGCAGTTGGTGGACGTGGGGGCAGCGCCGGCCGGGGCGCTCCCGAGCAACGGCGTCAGGCCGGCCAGCAGGACCAGCGTGGCGACGCCGGCCGTTCTCTTCGTGCGGACCGCCCCGGGCGGTCGCTTCGACAGGCGCATCAGGATGCCTCTCTTCGCTGATTTGGGGGAGATCAACTGAGGTGGATCGAAACCCTATGACCTGCGGATTTCCGCGGTCAAGGCTCAGTTCGTTTCAATGGGCGCGATGGCCGCCCTGGTCGGCGGTGGTGGGCAGGCTGCCGAGCACCCGGTTGATGATGTGGATCCGTGCGTTGGCCACCCGGTAGTCGGCACACACGGTGTCCGCCTGGTCGGCCAGCCGGGCCGTCCCGCCGCCCCCGGTGACCGTCACCTTGGTGCCGGCGAGCGTGGTGACTCCGCCGGCCGCCACCATGTCGGACAGCGACAGCGACCCGGCGACCAGGTGTTCGCGGAGCAGGCCGCGGAGCTTGTCCTTGTCGGCCAGGAGTAGTTGGTCCAGGTTGTCCTCGGAGAACTTGGCGGCGAAGGCGTCGTCCGTCGGGGCCAGGATGGTCACCCCCGACCCGCCGTGCAGGTCGGCGGCCATCCCGGAGGCCCGTACCGCCGCCTCGAACGTGGTGAGGACGGGCAGCCACTGCAGGGCCGCGTCGGCCGGCTGACCGGCCAGGGACGCCGGGTTGCCCGGCTCGCTGCCGGAGGGCAGCAGGTCGCACAGGGGCCCGGTCACCGCTGCGGCCGCCGGCGCGCCGGCCCCGCCGGATGCGGCGGTCCGCTCGGCGCCGGCCCCGGAGCAGGCCGTGCCGGCGAGTACCAGGGACAGGGCGGCCCCGGCGAGCGCCGCCCTCCGTCGCGGCCGGACCGGCCGCCGGAGCCGGGAGAGGGATCGGGGCGGCGCGGGGAGGACGGGCTGGTCCACGGGGTTTCTCCGGTCGGTCGAGTCGTACCGGCAGGCCCGGGAGGTCGGGCCCGCCGGTACGACGATCAACGGGTCACAGGCTCGCGCACTGCCCGCTCTTCGGGCCCTCCACCGAGTTGCCCAGCTCCAGGTCGACCGGAGCAGCGGCGTTGCTGCTGCACTGCAGCGGACCGCTCACGGTGTTGGCCGCCAGCAGGGGCGCGTCGCCCTGGTTGGCCGACACCTCGACCGGGCCGTCGACAGTGGCGTCGACGACCACCACCGGACCGCTGGTCTGCGCGATCCGGACCGGGCCCGCCACCGAGGTGTCGGTCAGGAAGACCCCGGCCGCGCCGCTGGCGTCGACCGGACCGGTGATCGACGAGCCGGTCGCGATCAGCGTTCCGCCCGGCCGGACCCGGACCGAGCCGGTCACCGTGGCGTCCCGCAGGCAGGTCACCCCGGACACCACCAGTTGGCCGCTGTGCTCACCGGTCACGGTCGGGTACACCCGCTCGCCGTCCACCAGGTTCTCGACCCCCTGCCCGTCGAGCAGCAGGGGGATCAGCCCCCGCTCCGGCTGGGCCAGCGGGACCACGTACCCGTCGGCGACCTTGACCACCTTGTGGCCGTGCGCGGCGAGGCGCTGGGCCACGGTGGTGCGCTGGCCGGCAGGGCCGTCGGTGCGCTCGCCGTGGTACTGCTCCTCGGTGAGCTTGTACGCGCACGGCACGTTGTCGAGAATCAGGTCGTCCCGGGGCGCGTCGAGCGGCGGCGGGGCCTCCCCCGGGTGCGGCGACGGGTACGCCTCGATCGGCCGGGAGCCGCGGAAGACGATCCGGCCGGTGTTCGACACCTGGAAGGCGATCGCGTCGGCCCGCGCCGTGGTGATCTCCTTGAGGTTCGCCCGGTGGTAGTCGAGGAACTGGTTGAAGGTCCACATCGCGGAGTACGTCTTGCGCCGCCGGTTGTTCGCCGTGTTGCCCTCGTCCGGCCGGGTGGTGCCACCGGAGCTGCGCAGTTCCAGCAGCGAGTTGACGACGTTCTTAAGGCCCAGCGTGTTGCGCAGGATCGTCTCCTCGCTCAGGCCCACGTTGCCGCCGCCGTTGCACCCGTACGGGCAGGCCCACCAGCCGGCCTTGGCGCCCTGGGTGTACATGTGGCCCTCGATCATGTGCTGCGACTCGTCGAAGATCGACTGGGCCACGTTCTGGTGCCGCGGCGGCAGCATCGGCAGGTCGCCGGCGCTGGAGTTGCCGTACTCGTGCCCGTCGTAGCCGGCCACCGGACGGTATTGGCGCAGCATGTTGACCAGGGCGAAGGTCTCGGGCTGGCGGATCAGCGAGTAGTCGCGGTTCAGGTCCTGCCCGGTGGAGTTGCCCCGGGTGTTGGCCGCCCGGCCGTCCCCGTTGATGGTCGGGACGATGAGGACGGTGGTGTGCGACAGCAGGTCGATCGTCCGGGCGTCGGTGCTGAAGGCCAGCTTCCGCGCCATGATCAGGCAGCCCTCGCGGTCACCGGGCTCGTTGCCGTGCACGTTGCAGTTGACCATCACCGGCGAGGTCGCGGCCACCGCCTCCGGGGTGGCCGGCGGGGTGGGGTAGCCGATGACGAACATGTTGATCGGGCGGCCGAGCGCGGTCCTGCCGATCTCGGTGACCCGGACGCGGTCGCTCTGCTCGTCGATCGCCTTGGTGTACGCGTACTCGTTGACGTCGTTGGTGTACTGCGCCCCGAGGCTGGTTTCCCACTGGGTCCGCAGGTTCTCACCCGGCACGTTC
>NZ_JAPDPH010000059.1 GCF_026013475.1 Micromonospora yasonensis
GACGTGCCCCGACCCCGGCGGATCGACTCCCCGGAGATCGCGACCATCGCCGCCGAGGTCACCGACCGGCTGCGTACGGAGGTGGGCCGCCATGGCCAGTGACACCCTCACCGGGGCCCCGAGTGCCGACGCGGAGATCTCCGGACTGGACGCCCTGGAGATCGCCGGCCGGCAGCAGACGACCACCCGGGTCGCCCTGCTCTGGTCGGCCACCTGGCCGAAGCTGGCCGCCCTGGCCATCGCGATCGGGGTCTGGCAACTGGTGGTGTGGAGCGGCTGGAAGCCGCCGTACTCGCTGCCCGGACCGGTCACCGTCGGGCAGGAGTTGCTCCGCCAGGCCGGCGGCGGGCAGCTCTGGCAGGGAATCGCCACCACGCTGCGCCGGGCCGCGCTCGGGTACGTCTTCTCGGTCGGCGTGGGTCTGCTGGTCGGCCTCGCGGTGGCCCGCTTCCGGGTGCTCCGCGCGGCCATCGGCTCGATGATCACCGCGCTGCAGACCATGCCGTCGATCGCCTGGTTCCCGCTGGCCATCCTGCTCTTCGAGCTGAGCGAGAAGGCGATCTTCTTCGTGGTGGTGCTCGGCGCGGCGCCGTCCATCGCCAACGGGGTGATCAGCGGCGTCGACTACGTGCCGCCGCTGCTGGTACGGGCCGGTCGCAACCTCGGCGCCCGCGGCCTGAACCTCTACCGGTACGTCGTCGCGCCCGCCGCGCTGCCGGCCATCGTGGCCGGACTCAAGCAGGGCTGGGCCTTCTCCTGGCGCAGCCTGATGGCCGGTGAGCTGATCGTGGTGGGCATCTCGACCACCTCGCTCGGGGCGCAGCTCACGTACGCCCGGGAGCTGTCTGACGCGCCGTGGCTGCTCTCCACCATGATCGTCATCCTGGTGGTGGGTCTGCTCGTGGACGCCGCCTTCGGCGCGGCCGACAAGGCGATCCGCCGGCGGTGGGGCGTGCTGGACCAGGCCGGCAACTGACCCCGTGTACGTCTCCGCGCGCGCCGACTACGCGCTCCGGGCCATGCTCGCCGTCGCCGAGGCGGCCGGGTCCCCCGCCGCCGGGGGACCCGGCGGCGACCTGGTCAAGGCCGCGAGCCTGGCCGAGAGCCAGGACATCCCGCTCAGCTTCCTCCAGGGCATCCTGCTCGACCTGCGCCGGGCCGGACTGCTGCACAGCGCCCGGGGCACCGAGGGCGGCTACGCCCTCACCCGCCCCGCCACCGGGATCACCGTCGGGGACGTGCTGCGGGCGGTCGGCGGGGCGCTCACCAGCGTCCGGGGCCTGCCCGCGGACCGGGCCGGCTACCACGGGGTGGCCGCCGGGCTGCGCGATGTCTGGCTGGCGGTGGACGGCGCGATCGCCCTGGTCGTCGACCGGACCACACTGGCCGACCTGCTGGCGGACCGGGCCGCGGCGCCCTGACCGGGCCCGCGGGATCGGGCCTCGGGTGCGACGAGACTCGGCCCGAGCGTCCCGGTCAGCTCCCGGTCGGCCCGTCGGCCGGGCCGTTCGGACTGTGCAGCTCGACGAGCCCGGCCCGGGAGGCACCCCCCGAGGTCGGATGCCAGGGACCGAATGCCGCGACCACGGCGAGCAGCAGTCCCGCCCCGGCGACCGCCGCGACGAACAGCAGCTCGCGCAGCGCCCCCGAGCCAGCCTCGCCCGCCATGGTCACCCCTCCCGCGTCCGGCCACCCGGCCCGACCTCTCCCCCAAGCCGATCATGGGCGGGAACGAGATTCGGGACAGTCGCCCATCAGACGCAACCGCCGCTGATCCCCGACTCAACGGAGAGCAGCGGCGGAGACGACGGGAGGCGAGGTCAGGCGGTACGGGGACGCTGGGAGCGACGGCGTCGGCCGGACGCGCGGTGCGCCGGACGCGGGGTGGTGTCGGCCTCCCCGGCGGACTGGAGGCCACCTGCGACGCGGCCGGAGTCGGTAGCGATCCGACCGCCGTTGCCGGCCGCCCGGCGCCCCCGGGGCGCCCCCGCCCGCGCGGCGGGCGCCGACGGGGCGGCGACGATCGTCACCGGCACGCCGGAGGGCTCCCGCGCCCCGGTGACCCGGGCCAGCTCCGCGTCGCCCGGACGGACCTGGGCGGTCCGCGGGCTGATCCCGGCCAGGCTCATCAGCCGGGAGACGTCCCGGCGCTGCTCCGGCAGGACCAGCGTGACCACGGTGCCGGACTCCCCGGCCCGGGCGGTACGCCCGCCCCGGTGCAGGTAGTCCTTCGCCTCGGCCGGCGGGTCCACGTTGACCACCATGTCCAGCCCGTCCACGTGGATGCCGCGGGCCGCCACATCGGTGGCCACCAGCGCGGTCACCTGACCGGTGCGGAACTGTTCCAGGATCCGGGTGCGCTGCGGCTGAGACTTGCCGCCGTGCAGCGCGGCGGCGCGTACGCCCTTGGCGAGCAGTTGGCGGGCGAGCCGGTCGGCGCGGTGCTTGGTCCCCATGAAGAGGATGGTGCGACCCTCACGGGCGGCGATCTGAGTCAGCGCGGCGGGCTTGTCGACCGCGTCGACGTGCAACACGTGGTGGGTCATCGCGGTCACCGTGGCGGTGCCGGGGTCGACCGAGTGCGACACCGGCCGGGTCAGGAAGCGGCGGACCAGCTTGTCCACGCCGCCGTCCAACGTGGCGGAGAAGAGCATCCGCTGGCCGTCCGGCGCGACCTGCTCCAGCAGCTTGGTGACCTGCGGCAGGAAGCCCATGTCGGCCATCTGGTCGGCCTCGTCGAGCACGGTGATCGCCACCTCGCCGAGTCGGGCGTCACCGCGGTTGATCAGGTCGTGCAGCCGGCCGGGGGTGGCGATGACCACCTCGGCGCCGGCGCGCAGGGCGTCCGCCTGCCGTTGCAGCGACAGACCGCCCACGACGGTCGCGCAACGCAGCCCGACCGCGCGGGCGTACGGGGTGAGCGCGGTGGTGACCTGCTGGGCCAGCTCACGGGTCGGCACCAGCACCAGGGCCAGCGGGCGGCCCGGGCGGGCCCTACGGCCGGCGGTGCGGGACAGCAGCGGCAGCCCGAAGGCGAGGGTCTTGCCGGAGCCGGTGCGTCCCCGGCCGAGCACGTCGCGGCCGGCCAGCGAGTCCGGCAGGGTGGCCGCCTGGATCGGGAACGGCTCGGTGATGCCCTGCGCCGACAGCTCGGCGAGCAGCGCGGAAGCCAGGCCCGTCGCGGCGAACGTGGGAACAGTCATGGTCATGCGGAATGCCTTCCTCGACGCGGCACGTGTCGAGGGAGGCGCCGGAAGCGGCGCTGTCAACCGGGGACTCGTCCACCGGGACTCACAAGCACGAACCGAAGGGGTACGGGCCGGTCCGCCGCAGCGCGCCGCCCGCCGGAGCGGGGGCGGCGGCGGACCGGACCCGTCACCGTGCCCTGAGGGCGCGGTGGGTGGTACTGGTTGATCCGAAGATCAGAGCGGGCGGATGTTCTCCGCCTGCGGGCCCTTCTGGCCCTGGGTCACCTCGAACTCGACCCGCTGGTTCTCGTCCAGGCTCCGGTAGCCGGAGGACTGGATCGCCGAGAAGTGGGCGAAGACGTCGGCGCCGCCGCCGTCCGGGGTGATGAAGCCGAAGCCCTTGTCAGCGTTGAACCACTTGACGGTGCCAATAGCCATTTGTTCGTCTCCTTGACGGAACGGTCGGACCCGCACCTGTTGCGGGGCCGGAGGAGGAGTGCGCCGCGCTTGGCTGCGCGACCCACCTGTCGCTGCTGGTCGCCCCGCCCGGAGAACTCCGGACACAACAAAGCGCGCCTGGGGCCACAATCCGCCAGGCGCACACAGAGTCTCTGGAAACCAAAACTGCAACGCGCCTAACCTATCACGAACTTTGCAACGCCGGGCCGTCCGTCGGAAATTCCGGCACGCCGGCGACCAGCGCGGTCAGCCCCTCGGCGTCGAGCAGGTCCGCCGGCCGGACGGTGACCGCGTCCCGGACGTAGTGGAAGGCCGCCCCCACCCGCTCGACCGGCACGCCGGCCAACTCGGCCCAGGCGAGCCGGTAGACGGCGAGCTGCACCGCCGCCGCCTCGGCCTCCCGCCCGGTGGGCTGCCGGCCGGTCTTCCAGTCGATGACGTCGTACCGGCCGCCGGGGCGGGGGAAGACGGCGTCCATCCGGCCGCGCACCACCACGCCGGCGATCACCGTGGCGAAGGGCACCTCCACCTCCACCGGCACCCGGTCGGCCCACTCGCTGGCCAGGAAGCGCTCCTGCAGTTCGGTGAGCGCCTCGTCCGGGGCGGCGTCGTCGTCCGCCGCGCCGGGCAGCTCGTCCACGTCGAGCAGCCGGTCCGCGCCGAAGCGCTGTTCCAGCCAGGCATGGAAGGCGGTGCCCCGGCGGGCGTACGGGTTGGGCTCGCTGGGCATCGGCCGGCGCAGCGCCCGGGCCAGGGCCGCCGGGTCGCGGCGCAGCGCCACCAGCTGGGTCACCGACAGGTGCCCGGGCAACGCGACCTCGACCGCCTCCGCCCCGCGCAGCAGTTCGGCCCGCTCAACGAGGAGCAGGTCGGCCTCCCGCCGCCACCGCGCCACCTCGGGATCGTCGGCGGGCGTCGCCGCCTCGTCGGCGGGGCCGGCCGGCCCCGGGGCGCCCGCGACGAGCAGTGCCTCCTCGCGGCGGGCCGCCTCCGGGTCGGCGAGGTACCGGCGGACCAGCGCGGCGGCCTCGGCCAGGGCCGGGCGGCGGGCGCCGAGCGGGTCGGCCGGCCACTCGGCCCGGAGCACCTGCTCGGTGGTCGGGTTGACCGCGTCCCCGGCCGGCTCGGGTGCCCACCCGTCGACCAGGTGCCCGTCGGCGCCGTCCAGGCAGGCGTCGTGCACCTCGCGCAGGAAGACCGAGGGGCCGCGGAACTTCTTCGTCCCCTCCCCCCACCAGTAGCCGGAGCAGAGCAGCAGCCGCCGGGGCCGGGTCACCGCCACGTACGCGAGCCGGCGCTCCTCCCGCTCGTCGTGGGCCCGCCAGGCGTCGGCGAAGTCCGCCACCGCCCGGGCCACCCCGCGCTGGTCCTCGGCCCCGGGAAGGCCCAGCTCGGGCAGCCCGTCGGCGTCGCCGCGCAGCGGGAACGGCAGCACGCCCAGCCCGCCCAGCCAGTGGTCGGAGTTGCGCACCGGCCCCGGCCAGACCCCCCGGGTCAGCCCGGCGACCGCCACCACGTCCCACTCCAGCCCCTTGGCGGCGTGCGCGGTGAGGACCTGCACCGCGCCCTCCACCACCTCCACCTCGCCAGGGGTGAGCCCGCGCTCCTCGTCCTCCGCGGCGGCCAGATAGGCGAGGAAGCCGGCGAGCGTGGCGCCGGGCGTCTCGCCGCTGAACCGGGCCGCCACATCACCGAGCGCGTCCAGGTGCCCCCGGGCCAGGCCAGCGTCGCCGGTGCCGTCCCGCCCGGCCCGTACCGCCACCTCCACGTCCAGGCCGATGGTCCGCTCGATGTCCGCGATCAGCTCCGGCAGGGACTGGTCGAGCCGGTAGCGCAGCAGCGCCAGCTCCATCCCGTACGCGCGCAGCCGGGCGTACCCCTCCGCCGAGTACGCCTGCGCCGGGCCCAGGTCGGCGAGCGCCTCGACCAGGGTCGCCTCGTCCAACGCGTCCACGGTGATCTCCGGCCCGTCCCCGCCGGCCAACTCCCGGCGCGCCTTCGCGATGGCCTTCGCCCGCCGGTGCAGGGCGACCAGGTCACGCGGCCCGATCCGCCACCGCGCCCCGGTGAGCAGCCGCAGCAGCGCCGCCCCGTCGGCCGGGTCGGCCAGCACGCGCAGGGTGCAGACCACGTCCCGCACCTCGGGGGTGTCCAGCAGGCCGCCCAGCCCGACCACCTCGACCGGCAGGCCCCGGGCCCGCAGCGCGGACTCGATCGCCGGGATCTGGCTGCGCAGCCGGACCAGCACGGCGGTGGTGGGGCGCTGCGGCACCGGAATGTGCTCGGGCAGCCCGCCCGGCATCCCGGCCGCGCCCCGCCAGGCGGCCAGCACGCTGTCGGCGATCCACTCGGCCTCGTCGGCGTACGTCTCGAGGAGCGCGCAGTGCACGGTGCCGCCGGCCCGGCCGCGCGGGCTGCGGTGCGGGATGGGCTCCCGGACGCTGAACGCGGCGTGCAGCTCGGGCACCCGGGCCCCGGCCGCGCGCAGCGGCACCGACAACGCGTTGGCGACGCCGAGGATCTCCGGCCGGTTGCGCCAACTGGTGGTGAGGCTGAGCACCCGGGCCGGGCCACCGTCGGCGCGGGCGAACTCGGCGGGGAACCGGTCCAGCGTGCCGGCGCTGGCCCCCCGCCAGCCGTAGATGGACTGGCACGGGTCGCCGACGGCGGTGACCGGGTGGCCGCCGCCGAAGAGCGCGTTGAGCAGCACCACCTGGGCGTGGCTGGTGTCCTGGTACTCGTCGAGCAGCACCACCCGGAAGCGGTCCCGCTCGATCACTCCGACGCCGGGGTGGTCGCGGGCCACCCGGGCGGCCCGGGCGAGCTGGTCGGCGAAGTCCATCGCCTCGAAGTCGTCCTTGCGCCGCGCATACGCGCGGACCAGGGGCAGCAGCTTGAGCCGGGTCTGCTGGAGCTGGAGCGCCTTCCGCACGTCGGCGTAGACGCGGCCGGGGCGGGACTGCACGTCGGCGAAGAAGCGGCCGGTCCAGGCGGCCAGGTCGTCCGGGGCGACCAGGTGCTCGTCCAGCTCCCCGGCCAGCGCCAGCACCGCGTCGGTGATGGTGCTCGGCATCCGGTCCACCTCGGACATGTCCCCGTCGTAGTTGCGCACCAGCAGGTCGACGAGCTGCCAGCGGGACGCCTCGGTGAGCAGCCGGGTGGTCGGCTCGTAGCCGGCGCGCAGCCCGTGCTCGGTGACGATCCGCCCGGCGTACGAGTGGTAGGTGGAGACGGTCGGCTCGCCGGCCAGGGGGTCGTCGTGCGGGTCCCGGCCCGGCCGGCCGAGCCGGCGGATGAGCTGGTCCAGCCGGGTACGCACCCGGTGCGCCAGCTCACCGGCGGCCTTGCGGGTGAAGGTGAGGCCGAGCACCTGCTCCGGCCGGACGTACTGGTTGGCGACCAGCCAGACCACCCGGGCCGCCATCGTCTCGGTCTTGCCGGAGCCAGCGCCCGCGACCACCAGCAGCGGCTCCACCGGCGCGGCGATGATCGCCGCCTGCTCCCGGGTGGGCGCCGGCAGCCGCAGCAGCTTCGCCAGCTCGACCGGGGTGTAGCGGGGGCCAGCGTCGGCGGTGCGGGGCGCCGGGGTGGCGCCGGCGCCGAACAGGGCGGGCTGGGTCGTCACGGCTGCTCCGGGGGTGGCTCGACGACCTGGCGGCCCTGCCCGGACACCGGGCAGCTGGTCCGGACCGGGCAGACCCGGCACTTGGCGTTGGCGACCGCCGCGAAGGTGGCGGCGGCCATCGTATCCGCGGTGCGCCGGACCAGCGCGGTGGCCCAACCAGCCTCGGGCCCCTCCCCGGCGGCGGCCTGGCTCTGCTCCTTGGCGTCCTTCGCCCCGGTGCCGAGCTGCACCAGCGCGGCGCCCCCGGACTCGTCGCCGTACTCGGCGAACGCCCCCGCCTCCACCGCCGCCTGGTACGCCCCGAGCTGCGGATGCTCGGCGATCTCGCGCTCGGTGACCGCGGTGGACTTGCCGGTCTTCAGGTCGATCACCACGAGCCGGCCGTCCTCGTCGACCTCCAGCCGGTCGACCCGGCCGGTCAGCTCGATCGGGCGGGTCGGGTCGTCGAGCCGGACGGCGAACTCGTGCTCGATGGCGAGCAGTCGGCGCGGGTTGCCGGCCAGCCAGCGCAGCAGCTTGTCCACCATGGCCTCGGCGCGCTGCCGTTCCGGGCCGACCATCCAGCGGGCGGCCAGTTCGATCGCGTCGAACCGGGCGGCGACGTACTCCAGCAGGGTGGTCCGGTCGACGCTGGCGTCCTCGGCCAGCATCGCGGCGGCGTGCACCAGGTTGCCGACGCCCTGTGCGGCGCTCGCCGGGGCGCTGCCGCCGTGCCGTTCCAGCAGCCAGCGCAGGCTGCACCGGAGCGCGCTCTCCATCGCCGACGGGGTGACCCGGACCGGTTCGCCCTCGTTGACCAGCGGCCGGTCGTCGGAGAGGCCGCGCAGGCCCCACCAGTCGTCCGGATGCGCGCCAGGCACCCCGGCGGCGGCCAGCCGGGCCAGCTCGGCCGCCGCCGCGCGCCGCCGGGTGACCGGCGCCGCCGGGTCGGTGATCGCGGTGCGCAGCTCCGCCACCAGCGCGGACAGGGTGAGCCCGCGCGGCGGCAGGGTGACCGGGAGGACGACCGGCACGGTGTCCGGCGGTTCGTCGACCACCGGCGCCGGCCCGTCCTCCGGCCGGCCGGCGGCGGGTCCGGCCGGTTTCGGGCTCGGGCTACGGCCATCCGGGCTCGGCGCGTCTGACGCCGCGCCGCGACCCCGGACAGCCGCCGGGGCGGCCGGCACGGACCCGCCACCGCCCGTGGCCGGCGGTTCGGGGGCGGCCAGCTCGTGCAGGAAGCGGCTGGGCTGCTCCTCGTGGTCGTCGCCGCCGACCGCCGCGGAGGCGACCGCGGTGACCAGCAGCCGGTCACGGGCCCGGCTGACCGCCACGTGGAAGAGCCGGCGCTCCTCGTCGAGCAGGGCCGAGGTCTGCCCGACCAGGCTGGCCCGTACGCCGGTGCCGTCGGCCCGGCCGGCGAGCACGTCGACCAGCCGTTCCGAGCCGAGCAGGCTGCCGCGCAGCCGCAGGTCCGGCCAGACGCCCTCCTGCACCCCGGCGACCGCGACCAGGTCCCACTCGAGGCCCTTGGCGGCGTGCGCGGTGAGCAGGCGGACCGCCTCGCCCCGGTCGCCACTGGCGGCGAGGGTGTCGGCCGGCAGATCCTGGCCGAGCACGTGGTCGAGGAAGACCTCGGTACGCGCGCCGGGCAGCCGGTCGGTGAACCGGGCCGCCGCGTCGAAGAGCACCAGCACCGCGTCGAGGTCCCGGTCGGCGGCCTCGGCCCGCCACCGTTGCGCGGTCTCGTGCTCGCCGGTGGCCGCCCGCCCCCGGGTGATCGCCCCGGCCCACCGCTCGGCCAGGCCGCTTTCCCGCCACACCGCCCAGAGCACGTCCTCGGCGGTGGCGCCCGGGGTGGCCGCGGCCTGCCGGGCGGTCGCCAGCAGGTGCGCCACCGCCTGGGCGGGGGCCGCCCAGCGGCGCTGGACGGTGGCCAGCTCGGCCGGGTCGCGCAGCGCCTCGACGATCAGCTCGCCGGAGGGACGGCGGTCGCCGGCGGCCAGCGCGAGCGCGCGGAGCCCCTGGCGCAGCCGGCGTTCGGCCAGCGGGTCGGCGCCGCCCAGCGGCGAGTGCAGCAGGGCGACGGCGGCCTCCTCGTCCAGCCGGTCGGGTTCCAGGGCGCAGCGGAGCAGGAGCAGCAGCGGGGCCACCCCGGGCTGAAGGTGCAGCGGCAGGTCCTCGCCGTGCACCACGGTCGGCACGCCGGCGGTGTGCAGGGCGCGTTGCAGCGACGGCAGCTGCCGGCCGGTGGCGCGGACCAGCACCGCCATCCGCGACCAGGGCACCCCGTCGAGCAGGTGCGCCTCGCGCAGCGCGTGGGCCAGCCAGGCGGACTCGCTGGTGGTCGAGCGGAAGGTGCGGACCTCGACGGCGCCGGGCGCGGCGTCGGGCAGCGGGTGCAGCCGGCGGTGCGCCGCCGGGCCGCGCAGCCGGCGGGCCAGCCGGGCGGTGGCCGCCAGCAGCTCCGGCCCGGCCCGGTACGACGTGGTCAGCGTGACCTGCGCGGCCGGCGCCCCGGAGGCGGTCCGGAACCGGTGCGGGAAGGTGCTCACGCCGGCCGGGTCGGCGCCGCGGAAGGCGTACGTGGAGGAATCCGGGTCGGCGAAGGCGACCAGGGACTTGCCGCCGCCGGCCAGGACGGCGAGCAGGTCGAGCTGGGCGGGGTCGGTGTCGGCCAGCTCGTCCACGTAGACGTGGGCCAGCCGGCGGCGCTCCGCCGCCAACAGCTCGGGGTCGTCGAGCAGCATGCCGGTGGCGGCCCGGACCAGCTCGGCCGGGTCGTACGCGATCGACCCCCGGTTGCTGACGTCGCGCAGGGCGAGCACGGCGACGTACTCGCGGAGGAAGCGGGCGGCGGCCGGCCAGTCGGCGCGGCCCAGCTTCTCCCCGAGCCGGGCCAGCTCGACCGGGCCGACGCCCCGCTCGGCGGCGCGCATCAGCAGGTCGCGGAGCTGTTGGGCGAAGGCCCGGGTACGCAGCGCGGGTCGCAGGTCCGCCGGCCAGCCGACCGGGTCGTCGTCCGGCTCCTCGCCGACCACGTCCAGCAGCTCGCGGATGATCAGGTCCTGCTCGGGACCGGTCAGCAGCCGGGGTGACGGCTCGCCCCGCTCGGCGGCGGCCCGGCGGAGCAGGCCGAACGCGTACGCCGGGAAGGTGCGCACCAGCGGCTCGCGGACCACCTTGTGGCCGCTGCCGGCGATCACCGCCTCGATGCGGTGGCGCAGGTCGGTGGCGCCGCGCCGGCCGAAGGTGAGCACCAGGACCTGTTCCGGGTCGACGCCCTCGGCCACCCGGGCGGCGACCGCCTCGACCAGGGTGCTGGTCTTGCCGGTGCCGGGACCGCCGACGACCAGCATCGGCCCGTCGGTGTGCGCGACGACCTCGGCCTGCACCGGATCCGGCCGGTACGGCGGCGGGTACGCGGCATCGCCCGCCGACCCCCCGGACCGCGGCTCCGCAACCGCCGGCCCTTCGGACCGGCCACCCCCCTGCCCCGCCCCGGCGGAGTGGGAGACCCCCGTCGCCACCCCACCGGGCCGGCGCACCAAGCGGTACGCCTCCATCACCGACATCCCACCACGCCGGTACGACACCTGGAACCGTGCACTGTGCCCGTCGCGCCCCGGCTCAGGCGAGGTGGGTGTCGAGGAGGTCGAGGGCCGCCGGGACGGTGTCCGCCACCAGGAGGAGGTCGAGACCGGCCGGCTTGAGGAAGTGCTGATCGGCGAGGGCGCGCAGCCAGTCGAGCAGGGGACGGTAGAAGCCGTCGGCGTCGACCAGCACCATCGGCTTGGCGTGCATGGCCAGGGTGGCGGTGGTCCAGACCTCGAAGAGCTCGTCGAGGGTGCCGAGCCCGCCGGGCAGCGCGACGAACCCGTCCGACTTCTCGATCATCAGGGTCTTGCGGCTGGCCATCCCGTCGGTGACCAGCAGCTCGTCGGCGGCCAGGTCGGCGACCTCCAGGTCGACCAGGGCCTGGGGGATGACGCCGACGGTGTACCCGCCGGCGGCCCGCGCCCCGTCCGCCACCGCGCCCATCATGCCGACGCAGCCGCCGCCGCTGACCAGCGTGTGCCCGCGCCGGGCCAGCTCCGCGCCGGTCTCGGTGGCCAGGTCCAGCCAGCGCTGGTCGAGGGTACGGGAGGACGCGCAGAAGACGCAGATCGCGGCCACGCCTCAGCGCTCCCCGGCCCGGCGGGGCCCGGGGCCCTCGGGGCCGGCTTCGGCGGCGGCCTGCTGGTCGGCGGCGACCCGGGCGACCGCCTCCTCGCGGATCGCCTCCTGCTCGGCGGAGAGCACCGCCTCGGCCTCCACGATGTGCCGGACCGCCTCGGCGACGTCGTCGGTGAGGCAGATCAGCTCCAGGTCCTTCGGGCCGATCTTGCCGTCGGCGGCCATCGCGTCCCGCAGCCAGTCGAGCAGCCCGCGCCAGTAGTCGACGCCCATCAGCACCACCGGGAAGCGGGTGACCTTGCCGGTCTGCACCAGGGTCAGCGCCTCGAAGAGTTCGTCCATGGTGCCGAAGCCGCCGGGCAGCACCACGAACGCCTGGGCGTACTTGACGAACATGGTCTTGCGGGCGAAGAAGTAGCGGAAGTCGATGGCCAGGTCGACCCAGTCGTTGATGCCCTGCTCGAACGGCAGCTCGATGCCGAGCCCGACGGAGAGGCCGCCCGCCTCGCTGGCGCCCCGGTTGGCCGCCTCCATCACGCCCGGCCCGCCACCGGTGATCACGCCGTACCCGGCCCGGGCCAGCGCACCGCCCAACTCCTCGGCCATCCGCCACTCCGGGCTGTCCGGCTTGCTGCGGGCCGAGCCGAAGACGCTGACCGCGGGCGGCAGATCGGCCAGGGTGTCGAAGCCCTCGACGAACTCCGACAGGATGCGCAGCGCCCGCCAGGCGTCCTTGGTCTTCCAGTCGCCCCGGCCGCGGGAGTCCAGCAGCCGCTGGTCGGCGGTGCTGGTGGGGATGGCCCGGTTGCGCAGCGTGACGGCGCCCCGGTGCCGCTCCCTGCGTGGGCTGCGGCCGGGCGGCAGCCCGTGGCTCTGGCTCATGCAGCCACCGTAGTGGAGGCATGCGGGTCGGGTGCGGAGGCCGGCCAGCCGACGAAATTTCTCGCGATCTTGGGCAACTAATTCGGTCGCACGTACGTCTTACTATTCACATACGGGGTATGCCCCGGCGCGTTGCCTTTCGGGGGAGGAGCAGGCGTTGATCAGCAACACCGAGATGATCCGGATCCGCCGGCAGATGCAGCGACGGATCCGCGACGTGGTGGCCGAGCGCCGCCGTGCCCGGATGATGGAAACCCACCACACCGACCTCACCGGCGAGTCCACCGAGACGGACGCCTCGCTGAGCACGACCGTCTGACGGTTCGCCGGCACGACCTCGGGGGGTCCGCGTCACCGACGCGGGCCCCCCGATCACGTATCCGCGGTCAGGCCGAGGCGAGCCAGCGGTGCAGGGTGGCCGCACCGTCGCGGATCTTGGTCAGCTCGACGTGCTCGTCCTTGTGGTGGGCCAGGTTCGGGTCGCCCGGGCCGAAGTTCAGCGCCGGGATCCCCATGGCCGCGAACCGGGCCACGTCGGTCCAGCCCAGCTTGCCGATCGGCGCCGCCCCCACGGCGGCCAGGAACTCCTGCGCCGGCGGGTTGCCCAGCCCCGGGGCCGCGCCGGCCGCCGCGTCGGTGACCGCCAGGTCGAAGCCGGCGAAGACCTCGCGCAGGTGCGCCTCGGCCGCCACGGGGTCGCGGTCGGGGGCGTACCGGTAGTTGATCTCGATCTCGCAGTGGTCCGGGATGACGTTGCCGGCCACCCCGCCGGTGATCCGCACCGCGTTCAGGCCCTCGCGGTAGTCGCAGCCCTCGATGGTCACCCGGCGCGCCTCGTACGCGGTCAGCCGGCGCAGCACCTCGCTCGCGCCGTGGATGGCGTTCACCCCGTGCCAGGACCGGGCCGCGTGGGCCCGCTCGCCGTGGGTGGTGACGATCGCCCGCATGGTGCCCTGGCAACCGGCCTCGACGAACCCGTACGTCGGTTCCAGCAGCACCGCGAAGTCGGCCTGGAGCCACTCGGGGTGGGCCTCGGAGACGAGCGTGAGGCCGTTGTACCTCGACTCGATCTCCTCCGCCTCGTAGAAGAAGTACGTGACGTCATAGCGCGGGTCGGGCAGGGTCACCGCCAGGTGCAGCGCGAAGGCCACGCCGGACTTCATGTCGGAGGTGCCGCAGCCGTACATCAGGTCGCCGCGCATGGTCGACGGGAAGTTGTTGTTGAGCGGCACGGTGTCCAGGTGGCCGGCGAGCACCACCCGCTGCGCCCGGCCCAGGTCGGTACGCGCCATCACGGTGTTGGAGTGCCGGAAGGTGGTCAGGTGCGGAACGCCCCGCAGCACCTCCTCGACGCAGTCGGCGATCGCCTTCTCGTTGAGGGAGACGGACTCTATGTCGACGAGCGCGCGGGTGAGCGCCACCGGATCAGCCAGGACCTCGGGGGTCAGCGGGTTCTGCATGTGTCGCACGGTACCGTCATTTCCGGTGAGCGCGAGGAGTGAGCTTGCGAGCCCCGCAGTCGCGAACGAAAGGTGAAACAGTGACGTCCGCAGCATCCGCCTGGGGCATCGGCCTGGCCACCGTTACCGCTGACGACCAGGTGCTGGACGCCTGGTACCCGACCGGCAAGCTGGGACTCGGCGAGTTGCCGCTGGTCCCCGGGGAGGACCAGGCCGACGTGCTCGACCTGCCGCCCGGCGCGGTCGGCGAGCGGGCGCTGCCCGGCCTGCGTACGGTCGAGGTGGTCACCGTGATCGGCTCGCTGGACGACCCGATCAAGGACGCCGCCGACGCGTACCTCCGGCTGCACCTGCTCTCCCACCGCCTGGTCCGACCCAACGAGCTCAACCTCGACGGCATCTTCGGCAAGCTGGCCAACGTGGCCTGGACCTCGGCCGGGCCGTGCCCGCCGGAGCGGGTGGACGAGCTGCGGGTGATCGAACGGGCCGCCGGCCGCCACCTGGCCGTGTACGGGGTGGACAAGTTCCCCCGGATGACCGACTACGTGGTCCCCGCTGGCGTGCGGATCGCCGACGCGGACCGGGTCCGGCTCGGCGCCCACCTGGCCGCCGGCACCACGGTGATGCACGAGGGCTTCGTCAACTTCAACGCCGGCACCCTGGGCACCTCGATGGTCGAGGGGCGGATCGTGCAGGGCGTGGTGGTCGGCGACGGCTCCGACATCGGTGGCGGCGCCTCCATCATGGGCACCCTCTCGGGCGGCGGCAGCGAGAAGGTGCGGATCGGCGAACGCAGCCTGATCGGCGCGAACGCCGGCGTGGGCATCTCACTCGGCGACGACTGCGTGGTGGAGGCGGGGTGCTATGTCACCGTCGCCTCCAAGATCACCCTGCCGGACGGCCGGGTGGTCAAGGCCCGCGAGCTCTCCGGCGTGGACGGGTTGCTCTTCTGGCGCAACTCGGTGACCGGCGCGCTGGAGGCGAAGCCGCGTGCCGGCCGGGGCATCGAGCTGAACGCGGCGCTGCACGCCAACGACTGACGCGGAACGGGCCGGGGCGAGCTGCCCCGGCCCGTCCGCCTTCCCAGGCCCCGGCGGGGAGACCGCGGGCCCGGACCGGCAACTCAGCGCAGGCGGTACGCCTGGATGATCCGCTCGGTCACCGTGTTGCCGGCGCTGTCCCGGGCGGTGGCCCGCAGCGAGACGTGTCCCGGGCCGGCGGGGTGCCGGACCACGGCCGCCCAGCCCGCGCCCTGCCGGTGCAGGTCCGCCTTCCGCCAGGTCTTCCCGCCGTCGTACGACACGTCGACGGTGAGCTTGGCGACCTTGGCGGCCGGCGCGCCGGACTGCCGCTCGACCGTCACCGGGATGCTGAAGGTCCGCCCGGCCGGGGCGCTGTTGTCCACGGCCAGCGGCGGCGCGAAGCGGACCGCCATCGCCGGCAGCCGCTGCCAGTCGTCCCCGGCGACGTGCCGGGACCGGAAGGTCCAGCTGGCCGCGACCTCGGTGCTCAGGTCGGTGAAGCCGCGGGTGGCGGAGGCCTCCAGGCGGTAGTCCGCCGCGCCCGCGGGCACCTCGAACTCGCCGTACCCGCCGTACGACTCCCCGACCAGCACACCGTCGCGGTAGAGCGCGATCCGCTGGGCGTCGGTGACCGACCCGCCGGCGTGCCCGGCGGCGTCGCTGAACAGCGGCAGGTCGACCAGGATCGCGTCGCCGTTGCGGGTGATGCCCTCCCCCGGCCAGCGGGGCCGGGGGAAGGACGGCCCGTACGCCGCCGCGTTCCAGTCCTCCCGGACCGTCCGGGCCGGCCGGTAGCGGACCCCGTACGCGAAGAGCGCGGTCTGCGGGTTCAGCCAGCCCTCGTCGTCGCGCGTGCCCATGTCGAGCTCCGTGCTCCAGCGCATCCCGGCGGTGCTGTAGTGCTCGACGCGCTGGCCCGGGACGGTGGTGGGCAGGCCGATCGCCCAGCCGCCGATGTTGTGGTTCGACTCGGGGAAGACCAGCCGCTCCGCCTCCGTGCCCGGCTGGCCGCCGCGGAACCGGTGCACCACGGTGGCCAGGTCGCGCTGCCGGTAGTGCCGGACGTAGCCGGTCGGGAACCGGCCCGGCATCGCCTCACTGGTGGCGTAGAGGTAGGGGCTGGACGCGACCGTCAGGTCGGCCCACTGGCTGCTGACCGCGCCGACGAACCGGTCGGCCGTCGCGTCCCCGCCGAGCTGGGCGCTGGCCAGCCCGGTGAAGTCGAACGACAGCAGGCTGAAGCCGTAGCCGCCGCCGTCCGAGGTGGACCAGTTGGCGGACAGGTCGACCAGCGCGGGGGTGGCGTCCCGCTTCGGCACGGTGACCAGGATCGGCTTCGCGCTGCGCGCGTCCACCGTGATCCGCAGGTCCCGGTCCACGGTCAGGAGCGGCTGGGCGATCATGCTTGCCCCGGCCGGCTCGCCCTGCGCGTCGCTCTCGAAGATGATGCTGTTCATGCCGTACACGCCCTTGGGGACGCGCACCTTGGCCTCGCCGTCGGCGTCGTAGACGTCGACGGCGAGGAAGCCGTCCAGCCCGACCAGGGTGGTGAAGTACTCGGCCGTCGCCGCGCCGTCCCGGCCGCGGTGGCTGACGGTCACGTCGTAGCTCTCCACCTCGCGGTTCACGGCCAGCGGGGTGACCGCCACGGCGGCGCCGGAGCGGGCCACAATGCGGCCCGTCCAGTAGCCGTCCACCCCGCCGAGCCGGGTGTCCGCCGTGACCGTCACCTGGGCGGTGCCGCCGGCCGGGACGGTGACCCGGGGAGCGCTCAGCCGGAACATGCCGGCGGGCGCGGTCGCCCCGCCCGGCCCGCTGATCTCGGTGCTGAGGTCGAGCGTGAGCGCGGTCGTCCCGGAGTTGCGGTAGCTGACGGTGCGCTCGATCAACGCGTCGTCGTCGTGCGGCCAGACCGTACGGCCGAACGACACGCTCACCGGCTCGCTGGTCACCTGCTCGATGACGGCGTGCGCGACGTCGACCCGCCCGGCGCCCTGCTCATACGCCGTCTGGTCCGCGTGCGGCTTGGCGGAGGCCATCAGCGTCGCCTTGAACTGCCCGGCGACCCAGCCGGGATGCTGCTGGGCGAGCAGCGCCGCCGCGCCGACCACGTGCGGGGTGGCCATCGAGGTGCCGGAGAGGGAGACGTACTTCTCCCCCACCGGGTCGCCGATCTGGCCGTGCGCGGCCCGGGCGGCGACGATGTCCACGCCGGGCGCGGTGATGTCGGGCTTGAGGGCGTCGTCGCCGATCCGCGGGCCACGGCTGGAGAATTCCGCCAGCGCGTCGTCCCGATCCACGGCACCCACCGCGAGCGCGTCGTCGGCGGTGGCCGGCGAGCCGACCGTTCCGTCCGCGCCGTCGTTGCCCGCCGCGATGACGAAGAGGGTGCCGGTCTGCGCGGTCAGCGTCTGCACGGCCTGCTCGAGCGGGTCGACCTCGGGGGTGTTCCAGCCGCCGAGGCTCAGGTTGACCACGTCGGCCTTCTTCTCCGCGGCAGCCCACTCCATGCCGGCCAGGATCGCCGAGTCGTAGCAGCCGAACTCCTCGCAGACCTTGCCGGAGAGCAGGGTGGCGTCCGGGGCCACGCCCCGGTACTTCCCGCCGGAGGCCGCGCCGCTGCCGGCGATGATGGAAGCCACGTGCGTGCCGTGCCCGACCATGTCGTCGGCGTCGGGCATCTCGCTGAAGTTGCGCGACTCGGCGACCCGGCCGGCCAGGTCGGGGTGGGTGACGTCGACGCCGGTGTCGAGCACGGCGACGGTGACGCCCTTCCCGGTGAAGCCGGCGGCGTAGGCGGCCGGGGCGCCGATCTGCGGCACGCTGTGGTCCAGCGTGACCTTCCGTCTGCCGTCCAGCCAGATCCGGTCGACACCCCCCGCCGTGCCGATCCGGGCGCCGGACCGCCCGGCCGTCAAGGTCCGCCAGACCGCGCCGGCCTCGGCCTTCGCCGCGGTGAGCGCCGCGCCGTTGATCGCCGGCAGGTCGCGGGTCACCCGGGTGCCGGCGGCGGGAGCCGCGCTCCGGGCCCGTCCCTTCGGGTACGACACCAGCAACGGCAGCGAGTCCCGCCGGGCGTCGTCGTAGCCGGACGAGACCAGCTCGGTGACGTCGAACAGCCGCCGGTCGACCCGGCCGGAGCGGATCAGCGGCAGCGCGTCCCGCGGCACCACGGTGAGGTGGCCACGGTCCCGGCCGACCAGGAACTCGGTCCCGCGGCGATCCGGTGCGGGTCGTACGGCCGCCTTGCCGTCGGCGGACACGGTGACCCGGTCACCGGTGAGCAGGGTGACGGTGACCGGACCAGCACCGGGCGCCGACCCGGGCCGGTCGGCCGCCGGGCGGGCCGGCGCCGCGGCGGGACCGGCGGCCGCCGCCGCGGGCACGCCGAGCACGAGCGCGCCGACGAGGCCGGCGCTGGCCAGTTTCCTCCTTTTTCGGAGCAACCTTTCCTCCTTCGGAGACGTCTTCATCGATAGAAGACACATCGATGCGAAGCGCCAGAATTACATACCGGGTATGCAATTGGAAGTCGTCGAGCCGACAGTTTCCGGGCCGATCCCGGGCATGATCTGTCGGTGACCTCCATGAAGGAACGCATGCTCGCGGGCGAGCTCTACATCGCCGACGAACCCGAGATCATCGCCGACCTGGACCGGGCGGCCCGGCTCACCGAGCGGTTCAACGCCACCTCCGCCGACGACCCCGAGGGGCGGCTCGCCGCGCTGCGCGAACTGCTCGGCTCGCTGGGCGAGGGCGCCTGGGTCCGGCCACCGTTCCACTGCGACTACGGCTGGCAGACCCACATCGGGCCGCGCACCTTCGTCAACTTCAACGCGGTCTTCCTCGACGTCGCCCGGATCACCATCGGCGCCGACGTCCAGATCGGACCGAACGTCCAACTCCTCACCGCCACCCACCCGGTCGCGGCGGAGCCCCGGCGCGCCAAGTGGGAGGCGGCCAAGCCGATCACCATCGGTGACAACGTCTGGCTCGGCGGCGGGGTGATCGTGCTGGCCGGGGTCACCGTCGGAGAGAACACGGTGGTCGGCGCCGGGGCCGTGGTCACCCGGGACCTGCCGGCCAACGTGGTGGCGGTCGGTAACCCCGCCCGCCCGGTCCGCTCCCTCGAAGAAGCCACTTGAGCTGCTAAAACGATGGTTCGAGCGGGGTGCAAATCCGCGCCGGACGGTGCACTCTGGGTAGTGGAAGGCTGACCCAGGGAGCCGGATCATGGAACGGGTGCTCGAACTGCGGGTGCACGGCGTGTCCAACACCCCACCCGATCACCTGCTCGGCCTGCGCCCCGCCCCCGGAGACGGCGGGCCACAGCCCTGGCGGGTCGCCGGCGGCGATGTGACCGGCTTCTACCGGTCCACCACTGCCGGCCGCGACGAACCGATCACCGTCGAGGCGTACAGCTGGGGGCAGTTGACCTCGGGCGCGCGGACCGCGCGGGACGTCGAGCGGGCGCTGTGGACGCTGCTGCTGCCGTTCACCCTGGCCAACGTGGCGCTGTTCGCCCGCACCGGCATCCCGCCCGACCCGGACCAGGAACGCTGGGGCAGCCGCTCCGGCATCACCGCGTGGCTCATCCGGCTGTTCGGCCTGAGCCTCACCGGCACCCTGGTGATCACGGTGACCGGGATCGGTGTGGACCTGATCGGCTGGCAGTGCGTCGGCCAGGACTGCCTACGCCATCTCCCCGGCCCGTGGGAGTGGCTGGGCAACGCCTGGTGGCATCAGGACACCCGGGCGCTCGCCGTCGGCCTGCTGCTGCCCCTGCTCATGCTCCTGGCGCTCGGCGGGCTCGCCTGGCGCACCTACCAGTACGAGGCGCAGATGCCCGCCGATCCAAGGCCCCACCCGGCGGTCGGGGAGGACGGCCCGGACGCCGCCCCGGCGACGGAACGGCCCGAACCGCCGGAGAACCCGCTCCAGGACCCGACCTTCTGGTGCGGCGAGGGCCAGTTGCGCCGGGCCGCCGTGCTGCACCTGTGCACCGGCGCGGCGGTCGCCGCCGCCGTACCCGTCACCGCGGTGATCATCATGGACCCGCCGCGAGGCGTCCGGGCCGCGGTCGCCTGGCCGACCGTCGTCGCGCTCTCGGCCGTGGTGGCGATCGCCGTGGTCGCGCTGGGCCGGCCCTGGCTGAGCCGGCGCCAGGGGGCCACCCCACTCGGCCGGTGGAGCGCCGCCGTGGCCGTCCTCGCCGGCCTGGGCCTGGCCGGCACGTTCGCGCTCCTGCTGCTCCCGGACGGTCCCGCCGGACGGGCCCTGGCCGAGTTCCGCCCACCGGTCGGCTGCGTCCGCGACCCGGCCATCACCGGCTGCCGGACCGACCGGTCGCTGCCCGGGTACGACAGTGTCGTCGCCTGGCTCGCCACGTACCAGGTGCTGCTGCTGATCGCGATCGGCGCGGTGAACCGCGCCGGGCGACGGGCGCTGGCCGCCCCGGTGGCCGGCAGCGCGCTGCTGCCGTTCGGGGTGGTCTGGATCGAGCGGGGACTGCCCGCCGTACCGCCCGCACCCGGCGGGCTCGACGTCTGGATGCTGGTCGTGCCGGCCATCGCCGTCGCCGCGACCGGGCTGCTGCTGCCGCGTACCCGGCCCGAGGTGGCCGAGCAGCCGCTGGGGGCGTACACCGACCTGGCCTGGGGCGGGCGGGGCCCCGCGCTCATCGCCGGCTTCGGCTGGATGATGGCCGTCGCCTACTGCGCCGGCCTGCTCTACTGGGTCAGCGACCGGCTGGACAGCCGGGCCGTGCCGAGCGGGTCCTCCCGGGTGGTGCCGCCGCTCGCCGTGCTCTGGGCGGGGCTGGCCTGCGTGGTCGGCCTGCTCGTCCTCCTCGGCCTGCTGGTCCGGGCCGGCTTCCTCTTCCGGTCGCTGCGCCGCGCCGAGTACGCCACGCTCGCCGCCGCCGACGGCCGCTCCGCGCACGACCTGCGCCGCTGCCGCGACGTGAGCAACTTCCGGGCGCTGCACCGGCTCGTCGGCGAGCACGCGATCCGGCTGGTCGGCTGCTACGCCGCGATCTCCACGGTGCTGGTGACGCTCTGCTGCGCGGCGGCGCTCTCCCGCAGCCGCCCCAGCCCGCAGTCGCCGGCCGGCTGGCAGGTGGTCATCCACCGGGCCACCGACCTCGGCGACATGCTGCTGGGCTGGCTGCCCCTGGTGGTCGCCGCGCTCGGCCTGCTCGTCTACCGCAACGACACCGTGCGCCGCTCGGTCGGCGTGATCTGGGACGTGGGCACGTTCTGGCCTCGGGCCGCGCACCCGCTCGCCCCGCCCAGCTACGCCGAACGGGCCGTACCGGAACTCCAGACCCGGGTCGCCGGCCTGCTCGCGCTCACCCCGCACCATCCCGACCGGATGGACGGGGTGATCCTCTCCGGGCACAGCCAGGGCACCGTCATCTGCGCCGCGACCCTGTTCCAACTGCCCCGCCACTGGCGTCGGCGGATCTGGTTCTTCTCCTACGGCTGCCAGCTCACCCGCCTCTACGGCCGGGTCTTCCCCGCGTACTTCGGCCCGGACCGGCTGCGGACGCTCGCCCGGGCGATGTCCTGGCCCGCCGGGCACGTCGCCTGGACCAACTTCTGGCGCGACACCGACCCGCTGGGCTGGCAGGTGACCGCCGGAGAACGGGACGTGCCGGTCGCCGACCCGGAGGCCCTGCACCCCACCGGGGGCGAGGTGGCGGACCCGCCGATCCGCAACCACAGCAACTACCCCGACGCGCTGGAGTTCACCCGCGAGCGGGCGGTGGTGGCCCGGCTGCTGCGCCGGACCGTCCCGTCACCCCGGCAGGGGGTCGGCTAGCCGAACCACCAGGTCGGCGTACCCGGCGGTGCCCGCGACCCGGGCCGCGTTCGCCTCGTCGCTGCCCAGGGCCCAGGCGCGCGCCTGCTCCGGCGTCTTCCCGTACGCCTCGTGCCGGGCGGTCAGCCGGCGCACCCGCAGCGCGGCGTCGAGGTCGAGGAACCAGATCTCGTGCACCAGCGTCCGGACCTCCTCCCACGGGTCGTCCCGCAGCAGCAGGTAGTTGCCCTCGGTCACCACCAGCCGCACCTCGGGCGGGACCTCGATCGCCCCGGCGACCGGCTCCTCCAAATCGCGGCGGAACGCCGGCGCCCAGACCGAGGTCGGCTCCAACCGCCGCAGCCGGCGCAGCAGGGAGACGAAGCCGTTGACGTCGAACGTGTCCGGGGCCCCCTTGCGCCCCTCCCGGCCGAGCCGGACCAGCTCCGACTGGGCCAGGTGGAAGCCGTCCATCGGCACCAGCCGGGCGAGCGGCCCGACCTCGGCGACGATCCGCTCGGCCAGGGTGGACTTGCCCGCACCGGGCGCGCCGGCGATGCCGAGCAACTGCCGCGGCCCGAGGTCGGCGAGGGCCTGCGCCCGGGCCACCAGGTCGGCGAGGGGGAGTTCGCGGGCCGGCGGCATCAGTCGAGCACCGGCTCGCTGATGGTGAACCGGGCCTCGACCGTCGCCTGCACGGGCTGCGGCTGCGGGTCCAGCTCCAGCTCGGGGGCGCCGCTCGGGCCGCCCTTGGCGAACGCCGCCCGGACCACCATCGGCGGCGCGGCGGACACGCCGGTGTCGGCCAGTTCCCGCAGCGCGGTCACCCGCGCGCCGAGCGCCTCCGCGTACTCCCGGGCGCGGGCCAGCGCGTCCGCGATGGCGGCGTGCCGCGCCTCCCGGTACGCCGGGCTGTCCGGCCGCAGCGACCACCACGGGCCGGCCACCTCGACCTGGTCCTGGTCGGCGAGGCGGAGCATCAGCTCGCCGAGCGCGGTGAAGTCGTGCACCGTCACCGTGGTGCCGACGCTGCCGTGGTACGCCACCACCCGCTCGCCGGACCGCTTCGTCTCCGGCCAGACCCGGAGCTGGCCGGTCTCCCGCCGCTCCACGGCCGGCCCGGCCTCGTCCAGCAGCACCCGGACGGCGGCGGCCCGCTCGGCCAGCCGGGTCAGCGCGGTCTCCCGGTCCCGGTCCCGGGCGGTCGCGGTCACCGTGAACCGGGCCAGTTCGGGAGCCACCTCCCGGTACGCCTCGCCGCGTACCACCACGACCGGTGCGTCCGCCATGCCCTCACCCTAGGTCATGTCCTGCCGATCATTTTCCGGGCTGCGGCGGGCCCAGCTCAGGCCGAATCGGGCGTCCTCGGCAGCTGGGCGGTGTAGGTGACCGCCCCGCCCGCCGGCCGGCAGCCGGTGAGGTGACCGCCGGCCGCCCCCAGCTCGCGCAGGTAGGCCAACTCCCCCGCGTGGTCCGCGGCGGCCGGGAACTCCCGCTCGTGGGCGGCGAAGGTCCGCTCCGCCAGCGTCGCGCGGGCGCTCCGCCCCTCGTCCAGCCGGGCGGCCAGCGTGGCGGCGTCGCCCGCCCGCAGCGCGTCGGCCAGCTCGTCGAGCATCGCCCGGACGGACGCCAGGCCGGTGAGCACCCGCCCCCGGTTGCCGAGCAGCATGTTTGCGGTCCGCTGCGCCGGCCCGCCGGCCACCCGGGTGCCGTCGGTGAAGCTCCCGGCGGCGAGGGACAGCACGGCGTCGCGCAGCTCCGACCGCTGCACCGCCCCGGCCAGCGCGCCGGCCAGCAGGTGCGGCACGTGTGAGCTGAGGGCCGCCGCCGCGTCGTGCTCCGGCGCGGACATCGGCACCACCCGCGCGCCGAACACCTCGATGAGCAGCGCCGCGAGCCGGCGGAACGCGGCCAGCCCGTTCGGGCCCGGGCAGAGCACCCAGGCGGCCCCGACGAGCAGCCCGGGATCGGCCGCGGCCGGTCCGGCCCGGTCCGCGCCGGCCATCGGGTGGCCGGGGACGAACCGGTGGCCCAGCCCCTGGGCGGTGGCGGTGGCGGCGACCTCGGCCTTCGTGCTGCCCACGTCGGTGAGGACGCAGTGTTCCGGGGTGGCGGCGGCCACCTGGGTCAGCATGCCCGACAGGGTGGGCAGCGGACCGCAGAGGAACACCATGTCCCGGCCGGTCACCGCCTCCACGGCCGTGTCCGGGCAGGGGACCCCCCACCGGCGCACGTGTCCGCGGGTGTTCGGGTCCGGATCCCAGCCGGCCACATCGATCCCGGCGTCGCGCAGCCGCAACAGCAGCGAGCCGCCGATCAGCCCGGTGCCGACCACCGCGGCGCGGACGCCCGCGACCGGAGGGTCGACGACGCTCGGGTCGTCCCGTCCGGTCCCGCCGTCGGTCACCGCCGCCGCTCCCGGGGATCAGCCGCGCAGCCGGTCGGCGACCGCGGCGACGTGCTCGTCGGACTCGGTCAGCGCCACCCGGACGTGCCGGGCACCGGCCGGACCGTAGAAGACGCCCGCGGCGACCAGGATGCCGCGCCGGGCCAGCCAGTCGACGGTGTCCCAGCAGTCCTCGTCCCGGGTCATCCAGAGGTAGAGCCCGGCCTCGGAGTGCTCGACCGTGAAGCCGGCGGCGGTGAACGCGGCGTACAGCTGCTCCCGTCGGGCCCGGTAGCGCTCGCGCTGCTCGTCGGCGTGCGCCTGGTCGCCCAGCGCGGCCACCATGGCGGCCTGCACCGGGGCCGGCACGATCATGCCGGCGTGCTTGCGGATCTTGAGCAGCTCGGCGACCAGTGCCGGGTCGCCGGCCACGAACCCGGCCCGGTAGCCGGCCAGGTTGGAGCGCTTGGAGAGCGAGTGCACGGCCAGCACGCCCTCGTACGACCCGCCGCAGACCTCGGGCGACAGGATCGAGACCGGCTCGGCGTCCCAGCCCAGCGGCAGGTAGCACTCGTCGCTGGCGACCACCGCGCCCCGCTCGCGGGCCCAGTCGACCACCTTGCGCAGATGGGCGGCGGGCAGCACCCGGCCGGTCGGGTTACCGGGCGAGTTGACCCAGACCAGCCGCACCCGGGGGGTCGGACCGAGCACGGTGAGCGAGTCGGAGCGCACCGTGGTGGCGCCGACCAGCCGGACCCCGTCCTCGTAGGTCGGGTAGGCGATGGACGGCACCACGACCACGTCGCCGGGGCTGACGCCGAGCAGCGTGGGCAGCCAGGCCACCAGCTCCTTGGAGCCGATGGTCGGCAGCACGCCGAGCCCGTCGACGCCCGCGCCACAGGCCCGGGCCACCCAGGCCGCGATGGCGTCCCGCAGCGCGGGGGTGCCCGCGGTCAGCGGGTAGCCCGGGGCGTTGGACGCGTCGGCCAGCGCCTGCCGGATCACCGAGGGCACCGGGTCGACCGGCGTGCCCATCGAGAGGTTGATGAGACCGTCCGGGTGCGCCGCGGCCGTCGCGGCCGCGGCGTCCAGGGTGTCCCAGGTGAAGTCGGGCAGCCGCGACGAGACCGGCGCGGGCCGGTTCAGTGGCCCTCTCCGCGTGGCGGCTGGGCGGCCACGAACGGCGCGTCCTTGTCGACCTTGCCGATCTTGGAGGCGCCACCGGGCGAGCCGAGGTCCTCGAAGAACTCGTAGTTCGCCCCGGTGTAGTCCTTCCACTGCTCCGGGACGTCGTCCTCGTAGAAGATCGCCTCGACCGGGCAGACCGGCTCACAGGCACCACAGTCGACGCACTCGTCGGGGTGGATGTAGAGCATCCGGTTGCCCTCGTAGATGCAGTCGACCGGGCACTCCTCGATGCATGCCTTGTCGAGCACGTCCACGCAGGGCTCGGCGATGATGTAGGTCACCGGTCTTCTCCTCCGCAAGCCTCGTCGCGATCACCGCGACCGGTAAGAGCCTAGTATCTCGCCGGGGAGGAGGTCGATCGTGCTCCGACAGCAGGACGTGGGACACCGGATCGTGGTCCGCCGGATTGTGGGGATTCGCGAAGGCCGGCCGCTGTTCACCGACGCCCTCGGGGAGCTCGTCGAGCTGAGCGAGAGCCACATCACGCTGGCCACCGACAGGGGTCGGCTCCGGGTCCCGATAGGGGAGGTCCACCGGGCGAAACGGGTGCCGGCGGCGCGCCGGCCGACCGCCGCCGCGGTGCTCGCCGTCGAACTCGCCGCCGACGAGGCCTGGCCCGCCCCGGTACGCGGACGACTCGGCGACTGGCTGCTGCGCGGCGCGGACGGCTGGACCGGCCGGGCCAACTCGGCGCTCCCGGTCGGCGACCCGGACCGCCCGCTGCCCGCCGCGCTGGACGCGGTGGAGCGCTGGTACGCCGACCACGGCCAGCCCGCCATGGTGAACACCCCGCTGCCGCTCGCCGCGCCGGTCGGCGCGGAGCTGGACGCGCGGGGCTGGACCGCCCGGCCGCCGGTGCTGGTGCAGACCGTGCCGCTCGCCGCGCTGCCGCCCGCCCCGGCGGGGTCCGTCGACCAACCGCCGGTCGAGCTCGCCGCCGCGCCCACCGACGACTGGCTCGCGATCGCCGCGGGTCGCAAGGGCAGCCTGTCGGACGCCGCCCGGCACGTGCTCACGGCCGTCGCGAAGATCCGCTTCGCCACCGTGTACGCCGACGGCCGGCTGGTCGCCGTCGGCCGGGGCACGGTGACCGGGCAGGGGCGCTGGCTCGGCCTGACCCTGATCGAGGTGGTGCCCGAGGCGCGCCGGCAGGGGCTCGCCGGGCGGGTGATCCGGTCCCTGGTCGACTGGGGTCGGGCCGAGGGCGCCACGCACGCCTTCCTTCAGGTGGAGCAGCACAACGCCCCCGCCGTGGCCCTCTACCGGGGCCTCGGGTTCACCACCCACCACACCTACCTGACCCGGGTCGCCCCGCGCTGAGGCGGGGCGCCGGTCAGCGGCGGACGACCTTGCGGGGTTTCGCGGCCTTCAGCTCGGCGTACCGCTTGAGCTGCTGTGAGCGGTAGTCGCGGCCGAGCGCGGTGAGGGTCAGGAAGCCCACCAGCACCCCGGCCACCGTGGCCGCCAGATAGAGCCAGATCTGCGCGAAGAAGAGCCCGGCTCCGCCGTCGAAGGGGCTCTTCCCCACCAGGAGCGGGCCGACGAACACCGTCAGCGCCAGCGCGACCGCGACCGCCCCGGTCAGGTCTGCCGTCCACCGGCCCACCGGACGGTCGCCGCCCCACCGGAACGCCAGCACGGCGAGGATCAGCCCGATCGCCACGAACATCAGCCACGAGACCCGGTCGGCGGCAGCGTCGTCGTCAGGGAAGCCGAACCTGATGACCAGCCGCGCCACCACGTTGACCAAGAACAGCGCCGCCGCCAGCACGCCGATCGCGCGCCACCGCTCCCTCATCGCACGCCTCCCGCCGTACGCCCGCCCCGATGGCAGGCTCCTGGCTGGAATATCTACCACTGCGACCTGTGTGCCGTCTGTCCCCTCAACGGGCGGGCGGCGGAGCCACGAGCTGCCGGAAACCGAGCACGGCGAAGGTGACCGCGCCCGCCACCACCATTGCCAGGCCAAGCACGTTGTCGCCGGTGAGCGCGAGATCTCCCTCGGCGGTCCGGACACCACCCGCGACGATCACCACGAACCAGGGCAGGGCGGCCAACGCCACCGCCCACCGGGTCCCCACGGCGGCGTGCGCGAACCAGCCCAGCAGGACCGTCAACGCGACCACGCCGGCGACGCCGCCCAGCGTGGCGGAGATGCCGACCACCGCCTTCGACACGCCGTCCGGCCGGCCCTTGACCAGCTCCCAGGCGCCGGCGGCGAAGATCAGCTCCAGCACTGCGGCGAGCACCCCCGCCCAGACCGCCACCACGCCGCCGGCGATCCGCAGCGCGACGTCGAGCGCGCGCCGCGGCCGCTCGGGCGGCGCGGCGGGCTGCTGCCCGGGAGTGACCGACATCGGTACGGCCGGGAGCGTCACCGGAGGCCGGCCGCCGCGATCGGCGACCGGTCCGGCCCGTCCAGCGCCAGCCCGGCGAAGAGGTCGTCCTCCCAGCCGTACGGGCCGTTGCCCGGGCCCTTGTCGCCGACCGCGAGGGTGAAATATTCCACGCCCATGAACTCCGCGCCGAAGTTGCCGGCGATGGAGTAGAGCCAGGAGGTGGCCGGGATCTGGGTGGCGTGCGCCCGCATCGCGGCCTCCTTGGCGGTGTGCTGGTCGGTGGCGTCGATCCGCGCGGCGATCTCCGGGTCGGGCGTGCCGAACGGCAGCTCGTCGGCGCTGTCGATGCCGGCGAAGGGGTTGTCCGAGGCCTCCACGAAGTGGTCCAGCCCGGCCTCCAGCACGCTGCGCGGCATCGCCGTCCAGTAGACCTTCGCCGGGGCGGTCCCCTCGGCGTCGGCCAGCTCCACGGCGCGCATTGCCACCCGGTGCGCCTGGATGTGGTCGGGGTGGCCGTAGAAGCCGTTCGGGTCGTACGTGACCAGCACCTGCGGGCGGACCTCCCGGATGACGTCCAGCAGGTGTCCGGCGGCCTCGTCGAGGTCGGCCTGCCAGAAGGCCCGCGGGTGCTCGTTGGTGACCAGCCCCATCATTCCGGAGTCCCGGTAGCGGCCGGCGCCGCCGAGGAAGCGGTGATCGGTGACGCCGAGCGCGGCGCAGGCGGCGGCCAGCTCGCCGATCCGGTAGCCGCCGAGCTGGTCGGCCTCGGCCGCGGCGAGCTGGGCCAGCTCCGGTACGTGGATCTCGCCCTCCTCGCCGAGGGTGCAGGTCACCAGGGTGACGTGGGCGCCGGTCGCGGCGTAGTGGGCCATCGTCGAGCCGGTGCCGATGGACTCGTCGTCGGGGTGCGCGTGGACCAGCAGCAGGCGTCGGTCGGGCAGCGTCGTCACGCCCGTCACTCTAGTCGGCGGTCCTGTCCCACCATGGGTTACGCGTCCGCGCAGGTCGGCCACATCACCCCCGGCGCGCGCCTACCATCCGAGGCGTGGACTTTCCCGAGCTGGCCGCCCGTACCCGCCGGTTCAGCCACGGGGCGCCGCGCGCCGTCTCCGTCGCGGACGACGGCTCCCGGGTGGTCTTCCTGCGCTCGTCCGGCCCGGAGGACCCCGCCGACGCGCTCTGGCTGCTGGACGTCGCCTCCGGCGAGGAGCGGCTGGTCGCCGACCCGGCGGTGCTGCTCGGCTCGGACGGCGACCCGACCGCGCTGTCACCCGGTGAGCGGGCGCTGCGCGAGCGGCTGCGGCTGGCGTCCGCCGGCATCGGCTCGTACGCCCTGGACGCGGCCGGCCGGGTGGCCGCGTTCGCCCTGGCCGGCCGACTGTTCCGGGCCGACCTGGTGCACGGCGACGTGGTCGAGGTGACCACGGTCGGCCCGGTGATCGACCCCCGGCCCGACCCGACCGGCGAGCGGCTGGCGTACGTCACCGACGCGGCCGCGGGGGTCCGCCGGGGCCAGTTGCGGGTGGTCGAGCCGGACGGCACGGACAACCTCCTCGCCGGTGAGGACAGCGGCGTGACCTGGGGGCTCGCCGAGCACATCGCGGCGGAGGAGTTCCACCGGTACCGGGGCTACTGGTGGGCGCCGGACGGACGCTCGGTGCTGGCCGCCCGGGTGGACGAGTCGCGGCTGGCCCGCTGGCACCTGCACGACCCGGCCGACCCGGAGAGCCCGCCGACGACGGTCGCGTACCCCCGGGCGGGTGGGCCGAACGCCCAGGTCAGCCTGCATCTGCTCGACCTCGACGACGGCTGGGTCGACGTGCACTGGGACCGGGAGACCTACCCGTACCTCACCTCGGTCGACTGGGCGGACGGCGGGCCGCTGATCACCGTGCTGCGCCGGTCGCAGCAGCACGGCCTGGTGCTCGCGGTGGACCCGCGCACCGGGGAGACCCAGGTGCACGCCGAACTGGCCGACCCGCGCTGGGTGGAGCCGGTCCCGGGCACCCCGGCGCACCTGCCCGACGGCCGGGTGCTGGTCGGCGGCGAACTGGCCCACGACGGGTACGACGCCCGCTGCCTGTTCGCCGACGGCACCCTGCTCACCCCGCCCTCGCTCTACGTCCGCCGGGTGGTGGGGCGGCTGCCCGCGGGGCCGAACGGCCCGACCGACCTGCTGGTGGAGGCGAGCGAGGGCGAGCCGAGCCAGCGCCACCTCTACCGGGTCCGGACGGTGATCGGCGGCGGGGTGGACGCCCGGCGGATGGGCAGCGACCCGGGCTGGCACACCGCCGCGATCGGTGGCACCACGCTGGTGGTCGGGACGGCCTCGCTGGAGCATCCGGGCACCCGCTGGCAGGTGTGGCACGGCGACCGGGAGGTGGGCGAGCTGCGCTCGCTGGCCGCGAACCCGCCGTACGCCCCCCGGCCGCTGCTGGTCCGGGTGACCGACCGGCGGCTGCCGAGCGCGGTGCTCTATCCGACCGAGCACGTGAAGGGCACGAAGCTGCCGGTGCTGCTGGACCTCTACGGCGGGCCGGGGCACCAGGAGGTGGTCGCCGCGCGGGCCGCCTGGCTGGAGCGGCAGTGGTGGGCCGACCGCGGCTTCGCGGTGGTGACCGTCGACAACCGGGGTACCCCGGGCATCGCCCCGTCGTTCGAGAAGGCGATCCACCGGCGGGTGGCCGACGTGATCCTGACCGACCAGGTGGACGCGCTGACCGCGCTCGCCGGCAAGCACCCGGATCTGGACCTGGAACGGGTGGCGGTACGCGGCTGGTCGTTCGGGGGTTGGCTGGCCGGCCTGGCCGTACTGCGCCACCCGGAGCTGTTCCGCTGCGCGATAGTCGGGGCCCCGGTCACCGACTGGACCCTGTACGACACCGCGTACAGCGAGCGCTACCTGGGGATGCCGGACGACGGGATGGACATCTACGCCCACCACTCGCTGGTCGAGTTGGCCGCCGAGCCGGTCGGCGACCCGGCGCAGGCCCGGCCGATGCTGCTGGTGCACGGCCTGGTCGACGACAACGTGGTGGCCGCGCACACGCTGCGGCTCTCGGCGGCGCTGCTGGCCGCCGGCCGGCCGCACGCGGTGCTGCCGCTGACCGGAGCCAGCCACATGGCCGCCGGCGGCGTCGCCGAACGCCTGCTGAAGCTGGAGCTGGACTTCCTCCGCCGGCATTTGTAAGGAGGGGCCCCCTGTTAACGCCTGCGGTAAAGCAGGGGCCCCTTCTTAACACCGAGGTGTTAAGAAGGGGCCCCTCCTGTCAGGCGGTTACTGCTTCACGTAGACGTTCGTGAAGGCCGGGTAGCCGAAGATGCTGGACAGGAAGATCCCGCCCACCTTCGACCCGGTCACGTAGAAGCCGTTCTCGACGAACAGCGGCACGGCGGGGGCCAGCTCCTTCATGATCCGCTGGTCCAGCTTCGCCCACTCCGTGCCCTGGTCGCCCGCCGGCATCGCCAGCACGCGGTCGAACTCCTTGTTGATCTCGTCGCTGTTGACGAACGAGGTGTTGCTGTTGCCCTCGGCCTTGATGCCCCGGCCGTCGAAGAGCACCGGCAGGATGGCCGCGCCGCTGGGCCAGTCGGCGGCCCACTGGTCGACGTAGAGATCCCAGGGGTTGTTCTTCTTCTTCGTCTCGTCCAGCTTGGCGTCGGCCGGGATGGTCTTCACCGTGATCTTGAAGCCGGCCTTCTCCAGGTTGCCCTTGAGCTGCGTGGCCAACTCGGGGGAGTCGTCGCCGATGCCGAGCACCAGCTCCGGGCTCTTGCCGCCGAGCAGCTCCTTGGCCTTGTCCGGGTTGCCGTTCGGGCCCGCCGGGTACGCGTCGTACTGCTGGAAGCCGATGGTCGACGGCGGCATCAGCGTGGTGACCGCCTTGGCGGACGCCTCACCGCCGTACGCCTTGATGAAACCGTCCCGGTCGATGGCGTAGTTCAGCGCCTGGCGGACCGCCAGGTCGGTGACCCGCTGGGTGTTGATGGTCAGCCGCCACAGCGACGGCGTGGGGCCCTGGATGGTGCGCGACTTGAGCGACGCGTCCCCGAGCACCCGGGAGGTCAGCGAGACGGGCACGCCGTTGAAGCCCAGCGCTGCCTGGTCGTCGCCGTTGTCGGCGATCACCCGGTTGGCGCCCGCCTCGGAGTCCGGCCCGTAGTGCCAGACGACCTTGTCCGGGTACGCGTGCCGCACCGGGTCGGTCGCCGGGTCCCAGTTCGAGTTGCGCTCCAGCACCAGCTCGACGCCGGGGGTGTTCTTACTGATCTTGTACGGCCCCGAGGAGAACGGCTGGTTGTCCAGGTTGACCCCGGTGTCCTTCTCCGGCTTGAGCGGGGCGGTGTACGGCAGCGACGCGGCGAACGGCAGGTCGCAGTGCGGCTTGGCGAACCCGAACTTGAGCGTCTTCGCGTCCGGCGTGGTCAGGCCCGGCGGCAGCGAGGTCTTGTTCGCCTTGAAGTCCCACTTCGTGTCGTACTGCGGGCTGTCGGCGAGCCACTCCTGGATGTAGGTGGGGCCACCGGTGAGGTCCGGGTCGAAGGAACGCGCGATGCCGTACGCGATCTCCTTCGAGGTGATCGGGGTGCCGTCCTCGAACTTCACCCCGTCCTTGATCTTGAATTCCCAGACCTTGCAGTCCTTGTTGACGTCCGTACCCGGGGTCTCGGCGAGGTCGCCGACCAGGGTCACCTTGCCCGAGCCGTCGTCCTTGAACGTGGTCAGGAACCGGGCGTACAGCGGGGCGTTCATCAGGCCGGCGAACGAGTAGATCCGCTGCGGGTCCAGGTGCGAGATCTGCGACTCGCGGATGACGTGGAACGTGCCACCCTTGCTGGCCCCGGCCACCTCCGGCGCGGGCCCCAGGGAATCCTTCGGGTCGGTGGCGATCGACCCGGTGTTCACCCGGGTCTCGTTGTTTCCACCGCCGGTGCCCTTGTTCTCGCTGCACGCCCCCATCGTGACGAGCAGCGTGAGCGCTCCGCCGACGGCGGCTGCTCTCTTCAGGCGCATCTGCGCCTCCTCCCCTATCTCGGCGAGCTTCGGAAATCTGTAGGAAAGCTGCGGATTGTGTAGCAGAGAGCGGCAGAAACTTCCACGGTCGCCGCCAAGGTGATGCCCTATCGCAACCGGACCCGGGGATCGATCGCGGCGTAGAGGAAATCGACCACGATGTTCGCGACCACGATGAAGAACGCCGAGATCAGGACCGTCGCCATGATGGTGGGCAGATCACCCGACTTGACCGCGTCCACGGCGGTCCGGCCGAGGCCCTGGAGGCCGAAGGTCGTCTCGGTGATCACCGTGCCGCCCAGCGCGCCACCCACGTCCAGCCCGGCGATCGTCACGATCGGCGTGATGGCGGCCCGCAGCGCGTGCCGACCGTAGACCTTCCGTTTCGGCACGCCCTTGGCCCGGGCCGTCCGCACGAAGTCCTCGGAGAGGGTCTCCAGCATCTGCGCCCGGGACAGCCGGGCGTAGATCGCCGAGAAGAGGAAGGCCAGCGCGACCCAGGCCAGCACCAACCCGCTCGCCCACTTCACCGGGTTGTCGAAGATGGACGTGTAGCCCGGCACCGGGGTGATCCGGAGGTTGTACGTGAAGACCAGCAGCAGCACCGCGCCGACGAAGTAGAGCTGCATCGAGGCGCCGGCCAGCGAGAAGCCGATGGCCACCCGGTCCAGCACGGTGCCCCGTCTGAGGGCGGAGATCATGCCCAGCCCGACGCCGAGCACCAGCCAGAGCACCGCCGCCGGAATGACGATGCTCAGCGTCACCGGCAGCACCCGGGCGAGCGTGTCGGTGACGGCCTCGCTGCGGACGTAGGAGTAGCCCAGGCACGGGGCGTCACACCGGCCGCCCTGCGAGCTGCCCAGGTCGCGGCCGACGACGATGCCCTTCATGTAGTTCGCGTACTGCTCGGGGAGCGGGTCCCGCAGCCCCAGCTCCACGCGTACCCGCTCCAGCCGCTCGGCGTTGCAGTTCTTCGGGCACATCCCGGTGACCGGGTCACGCGGCAGCCCGAAGAACATCAGGAAGCTGAGCACGCTCACCGCGAAGAGGGTGAGTACCGCGGCGAGCAGTCGCTTGACCAGGAATCGCGCCATGTTGCACCCCTACCGGGAGGACTTCGGGTCGAGCGCGTCGCGCAACGCGTCACCGAAGAGGTTGAAGGCGAGCACGAGCGCGAAGATCGTGATGCCGGGGAAGAAGACGTAGGCCGGGTCGGTCTGCAGGTACGGAATGCTCTGGAAGATCATCCGGCCGAAGTCGGCGGTGGGCTCCAGGATGCCGATGCCCAGGAACGACAGCGCCGCCTCGCCGGTGATGTACTGCGGCACCGCCAGCGAGAACGCGACCAGGATCGGGGCCCACAGGTTCGGCAGGAGCTGGCGGAACAGCATGTGCCCCAGCCCCGCCCCGCTCGCCCGGGCCGCCTCCACGAACTCCCGTTCGCGCAGCGAGACAACCTGCCCGCGGACCAGCCGCGCCGTGCTCGTCCAGCCGAACGCGGCGAAGATGCCGATGAGGACGGCCACCTGGAACGCCGCCGGCACCTCCTCGCGGGGTCCGTAGAACCGCAGCGCCACGGTCGGCACCACGGCCAGCGCGAAGATGAGGAACGGCAGGGCCAGCGCCACGTCGGTGATCCAGCTGATCACCGTGTCGACCACCCCGCCCAGGAACCCGGCGAGGATGCCCAGCACGACGCCGATCGCGGTGGTGACCAGCGCCGCCGCCAGCGCGATGAAGAGCGACGTCCGCAGGCCGTAGACCATCCGGATGAAGATGTCGCGGCCGAGGCCCGGCTCCAGACCGAACCAGTGGTCGCCGGTGATGCCGCCGACGTACCCTAGCGGCATGCCGTTGCCGTCCAGGAGCTGCTGGAACTGCTCGTTCGGGCCGACCCCGTACACCTTGGCCACCAGCGGTGCGGCGATGGCCAGCACGGCCAGGCACAGCAGCACCACGGCGCTGACCACCGCGGTGCGGTCCCGGCGCAGTCGGGCCCAGGCGAGTTGACCGGGCGACCGGCCCACGATGCCTTTCTCGTCGGGCAGGACGGGGTCGGCGGCCGGCTCGATCTCGGCCCGCGCCGCGCCCTCGACCGGGGACAGGCTCATTGCGACACCTCCACTGACTCGCTGCTCCCGACGCCGACCGGCCCGCCTTCGGGGAAGTGACACGCGGTGAGCTGGCCGCCCCCGTCCCGGGCGA